>JAJYZD010000169.1 GCA_021800315.1 Bacillota bacterium
CACCCTGTGGATTCTCCACCCGTCCCAGGCCCTGCGGCTGATGGTTAAACATCTGTGAGGGTAGCAGAAGTGCTGTCAGCGTAAAACCCGGTGCAACATTGGGTAAGTGGACCCACCGCCGCAAGGCTGGCTTACTCTCCGCAAAGAGGTCGTAGCGAATGGTTGACGTACTGGACAAAGGACAAAGACGGCAACCCGCTTATGCCTACTGAAAGACCTGGGAAGGTACGGAGGATGCTCAAAGATGGGCGGGCCGTTGTGGTGCGGTCGAACCCGTTCACAATCAGGCTGACCTACAAGACCACTCCTTACACGCAGGCGGTTACTCTTGGGGTTGACGCCGGATATTCGATGGTCTGGTTTTCGGCGGTATCCGGAACCAGGGAACTGATCGCCGGTGAATGCAAGCTGCTGGAAGGCCAAGTGGAAAGGAACCAGGAACGGCGCGACAACCGGCGTCAGCGCAGGGGCCGGAAACGGTACCGCGCTCCCCGGTTTGCCAACCTGAGGAGGCCGGAGGGATGGCTCCCAGTATCCAGCACAAGCTCGACGGTCACCTCAGGTTGATCAACTTCGTCAAGTCCATCCTGCCGGTGACGGAAGTTGCTGTCGAGGTGGCCAACTTCGGTATCCAGGCTATCAAGACACCGGGTATCCAGGGTGAAGAGAATCAGCAGGGAGAGCAGGCGGGTTTCTGGAACCTGCGGGAATACATCTTGCACCGGGATGGCCATCGCTGCCAGAACCCCGACTGCGCGAACAAGGCCCAAAACCCGGTCCTCCAGATCCACCACGTGGGCTTTGGGCGGAATGACCGGACTAACCGGCCCGGCAACCTGGTTACCCTATGCGATAAGTGCCACCGGCCGGAAAACCACCAGGAGGGACAACTCCTTTGGAACTGGAAACCGGATGTCAAGTCCTTCCGGCCGGAGACTTTCATGACGAAGGCAAACGATATGTGGTTCAGGGCACGCAAAACCACGGGGCTTACGTCCGGCTGAGGGAATTATCGGAACCCGTACGGGCGGATCGCCTTACGCCTGTCCGATACGGCAAGGGATTGGGCGTCGTTTAGGTACCCGCTAGGTCTGACGGGGATATTGTTTTGCGGCTTGACTTAATGTGTCTGGATAGCGGGCCCCAAGGGCGGCCATGTTTAGCTCGGCAATAAAATCAATCTGGTCTTGGGTCAAGGGAGCTTGCCCCATGCCTGTGAGTTCTATCAGGTTATGCCATCGGGGTGGCGGCGCCCCTGTCCGTTCTACTATAACGGCCTTCAAGCCCTTTTCAACGGCCAAGTCGCAGGCGAATGCGGCGAATACGTACCTCCTGGCACGGAGCACGGAGCATGGCCCTGGCGTCTTTCAGGTTTTCCTTGGCCTGCTTGAGCCACTCTTTCGCCTCTGGTGTCATGCAGGGTCCTCCCCCTTCTTACACGCAACTCCGGGCTTGTACGTCGTATGTGGTACGGGAGTGGCTGCCGCGCTGGTTCATCCAGTATAAAGTTTCTCCATCTGCAAAAAAAAACCCTTTGTTCAGGCATCTACAGACTTCATGCGCAACGTCTCAGAGACTGACTGCAACGAGGGAGGAGGGAGGGAAAGACAACCCGCGTAAGGGCGCAGGCAGTGCCGACCTGATTTGCGGCCGGCCGCCGACATCCCAGGCTACCGGGGTGTCACCGTTACGGTTGCGGCCAGGATCCCGGACCCCTCCGAACTTCCCAGTCGCCGCCTCTATGCACCAATTAGCTCTGGTTTGATGCATTGTGCTAAAGGTATACTTTCATGATATGAGACATCATGATCCAATGTCGCGCCATCAGGCCATTCAATTGTTCTGCCGCTTACGAAGACCTGGTTGAAAAGCTCCTGATTTGTGGAAATGCCATAAAAACAGGAAAGTTGAAAAACTGCTTCATGTTGATGATCCTGTAATCAGAATTAGCGAAATCCGGCAAGATTACATGATCGTTTAATGGCTGGGCCTTCTGGACACGGTGCCACAGCTGATTTTCGTCGAGAGTATACGAAATCATATGCTTACCTCCCATCTTGGATAGGCAAAGGGAAATGGACCTGTTCCACAAGATCCCAGTTACAAAAGAGTTTTTCCTGATTCGCTTTCGCCCAGTCTAAGACCTTACTTGGAACATTAGGTGGCAATGTTCCCGCCTTTAATGTCACATCTGCTATACGATGACTGCTTCATACTCAACGTATTCAACATGAAAGTGCGGCAAATGGTTCATGTGATACATTTTTGTGATTATCCCGTCGAATCTGGAGACTTCCGAACTACCCAATAGTATCACCCTTTTTATTCAAACATAAAGCGCTAGGCCTGTGAATGACTTTTTTGTCGGAGTTGTCCATTGGGCCTCCGATTAAAGATGGGTGATTATGCCGACCTATGAGCTTTAAGCCCGGTGTCAGCAGGGGACCCGGCCGGTGCCTGCGGCCGGATGAAAGCCTGGCAGCGGTGCCGGTGGTGACGATGCCACCAAGCCGCTTGCTTCTATCAGCGATTGACAACCTGCCGTAGCGGCGTGACGAGTTGTCGAGTGGTTGCGGCTGCCAGCTTCCGGGACATTGGGCCGTCTGAACGATCTTGATTTTGGCGATCGGAAGGCTGTCGGCACAGCATTCGCAGCCAAAGTCACAAACTCCGGCCGCCGGCGGGGATGGCTGGCTGGATACCACCGTTACGGTCGTGGCCAGGATGCCTGACTCTCAGGGCCCCCCAATAATACCCATGATGTCTGCAGGTGATTGTAATCGAGACGTCGACATCAATACCTTTAGGGCGCATCAGCGGAACAAAACAGCTTGAGGCTGTTAACGATTCCATCATCGATCGCCGCGGTAACGTATCCCCTGGCCCAGGGGTCGATTGAGGCTGAATCCGTGAAGGACAGAGGGCCGCTTACCGGAGCCAGGTTGGCCGCCCTGACCACCATGGCTGTTATCTGCTCGCGCGTGACCGGATCATTTGGTCCGAAGTGCGAGGCGTCGTAGCCTCTGACGATACCATAGGCCACCGCTGTGGAGATGAAACTTTGAGCCCAGTCGCCTTCGATGTCGGCCAAGACCGGCCCGGTCTTGGGTGCCAGTTTCATTGCCTTAACCAGTATCGTCACGAACTCCGCCTGGGTAATGTCGTTATCCGGGCGGAAGGTGCCCCGTCAGGATATCCGGTGATATAGCCCATGGCGGCCAGCCTGGTGATGTCACCGTAGGCCATATGGGAAGGCCGGACAACGGTAGGGGATTATCCGATGAAGAGCCTGATACACCACAAGGGCCTCCGGACTTGCGGCCGGCCCTTAAGCCCCCAGCAGCCTGCGCACCACGTCGACCACTTTGAGGTGCAGTTCCAGGTGGACCGGCGCCCCCGTCATGATGGCACCGGCTCCGGCCGGACTGACCCCCAGGAGACACAGCGGCGGAAAGAGCACGCACCACCAGTTCCGGCCCCGGGCCTGTCCCAGTTCGACGCGGACCGCCCGGTAAACGCCGGCCGGAACGGCCAAAGTGCCCGTCTCCCCGGTATAAACCCGCCGGGGGAAAGGAAACCGGCCCATGGTAACTGTGACCGCGTAAGCCACCCCCTCCGCGGCGAGCCTCCTCTCGGCCACCCGCTTTATCATCTTCCGCCGCTTCCCGAGCCATGCCTCCGCCTGTTCCGCGCTAGTCAACCGGCCAAGATGACCGGATAACGTCCTCGTGATCTCGTCCCTGACCGCCAGTTTTACCGCCTGGTCGTGAGCGCTGTTCGAGTTGGCCACCACGTGCAGCCGAACCAGTTCCTCCGGGCCGGACCGAAGCGCCGGCGATCGCTTGTCTGAACCTGTCATTTCCTTCTACCGCGAAAAAACGCTTTTCTCCCTTCAAACGTACTTGCGCATGTGGCTTAAGGCCGCTTTTTCCAGGCGGGACACCTGCGCCTGCGAAATGCCGATCTCTTCGGCCACCTCCATCTGGGTCTTGCCCTCGTAAAACCGCAGGGTCAGGATCAATTTCTCCCGCTCCGTGAGCTTGCTCAGCGCGTCCCGGATGGCTATGTCCTCCAGCCAGTTCTGGTCGTTGTTCTTGTCGTCGCTGATCTGGTCCATCACGAAGATGGGATCGCCGCCATCGTGGTAGATGGGTTCGAACAGCGAAATCGGCTCCTGGATGGCATCCAGGGCGAAGACCACTTCTTCCTTGGGCATCTTCAACTCCCCGGCGATCTCGTTGATGGATGGTTCCCGCGAAAAGCGGTTGACCAGCGCATCCCGCACCTGCAGGGCCTTGAAGGCCACGTCGCGTAGCGACCGGCTCACCCGGATCGGGTTGTTGTCCCGCAGATACCTCCTTATCTCCCCTATGATCATCGGCACGGCGTAGGTGGAGAACTTGACGTTCTGGCCCAGGTCGAAGTTGTCGATGGCCTTCATAAGTCCGATGCAGCCGACCTGGAAGAGATCGTCCACGTACTCGCCGCGGTTGGTGAAACGCTGGATGACGCTCAACACAAGGCGCAAGTTGCCGCTGATCAACTGTTTGCGGGCGGTCTTGTCTCCCTGGTGCATGGCCTCGAACAATGAGCGCATGTGGCTGTTGGTCAATACGGGAAGCTTGGCCGTGTTCACGCCACAAATTTCCACTTTGTTTACCAGCACGGACGGACCCCACCCTGTTGGCAATCTTTTTCATTTTTGTCTTAATTTCAGTATGACCCTCGCCAAATGTCTTTATACATGGGGAGAAAAGGGGATACGCGGGGGGGTGGCGCGGAAGGTTACAACGGGAAGGACAAAGCGGCCGGGGGGGATTTCCCGGCCGGTCTGCCAGGCGCCCTGGCTCCAAAAAAAACCGGACGGCCGATCCACGCCTGCAGCGTGGTCGTCTGTCCGGTCCGATGTCCGGTCCGACTGGCAACCGATCTTCTCCGGGGTTCATTCCATACGGTGGATTTCCTTCTTCAACCGCTTGATGATCCGTTTCTCCAGCCGGGAAATGTAGGACTGGGATATGCCCAGAAGGTCGGCCACCTCTTTCTGTGTCTTCCCCGTACCGCTGTCAAGACCGAAACGCAGTTCCATGATGCGTCGCTCCCGGCCGCTCAGCTTGGCCAGGGCCTGGTGGAGCAGGTTCTTGTCCACCTCGTCCTCTATGTACTTAAAGATGATATCGTTTTCCGTCCCCAGGATGTCGGAAAGCAACAGTTCGTTGCCGTCCCAGTCGATGTTCAGGGGCTCGTCGAAGGAAACCTCCGCCCTGGTCTTGTTGTTGCGCCGCAGATACATGAGGATCTCGTTTTCGATGCAGCGCGACGCGTAGGTGGCCAGCTTGATCCGCTTGGCGGGATCGAAGGTGTTGACCGCCTTGATCAAGCCTATGGAACCTATGGACACCAGGTCCTCGATGCCGATCCCGGTGTTTTCGAACTTGCGGGCGATATAGACCACGAGGCGCAGGTTGCGCTCGATCAGCACCGTGCGGACGCACAGGTCCCCGGACTCCAGCCGTCCGATCAGGTAAACCTCCTCATCCCCGGAAAGGGGTGGCGGGAGCGCTTCGGAACTGCCCACGTAATGAACCGGCCGTCGCCAGCCCAGGCGGTCGAGAAGCCGGACCGTGACCAGCCGCCAGCGCCAACCCAGGCGCATGAAAAGACTCATTTTCCTCCCCCTCCTGCTACGCCAGTATTTGTTCCATGAGCCGCGGATGAACCAACGCCCGGCAATTCAAGCCGGAATCGAAACGCTCCCCGGTAATTCCCACCACCACCCCGTTGATCGACTTGCATTGGGCCGGGAGAACGATCTCCAACCGGTCGGGACGAAAGCCGACCATCAGCCCCCCCCTGCCCAGGGTCTGAAAGGGTATCAGCCTGAGGCGGGAAGCCAGGTCGGAGCCGGCCAGGGCGGCCAGGCCTTCAAGGTCCACCTCTCCCGGCGCGGCCAGCACCCCGGTCAGGCCTTCCGGCAACAACGGCTTTAGGGCGTCCGCCTCCACAACCACGACCGGATGGCCGGTCAGCGGGTCTTCCAGGCGGTTGCCCGTATCGACCAGGGCGTCGACCTGGACCCGGCGCCCCTGGAGGCCGATGGACAACCGCAGGCGGCAAACGTCCAGGACCATGGACTCCAGACGGCGCCTGACCAGGCGTCCGACGAACCACAACGGCGGCAAAGCGCCGGCCACGGCCGGCATGAGCCGGCCGGCCAGGACCAGGTCGGCGTCCCACAGGCGGTTTCCCGGCCCGGCCAGCATATAGGCCGCCGCCAGGGCGGCCCCGACGGCCGTGACCGCCACCAGGTAAAAGGAGGCCAGGGCCAAAAAGAAACGCTTGAATGAGAGCGGCGCGTACGCCACGGCGACCATAACAAGCGATACGAGGACCTTTCCGCCCGCCCCCGTCAGGGGCCGGCCGGCGGAAAAAAACAGAGTCAGGGCGTAGAGGCCGCCCAAGACGGCCGCGAGCCCGGTCCGCCAGGGGCGGGCCTCTATCCGGCACAGCCTGGCGGCGGTATGAAGGAGCAGGAAGTCCATGGCCAGGTTCTCCAGAAAGACTTCGTCCAGGTAAACCACGTAGGTGGGCATGGCCCTGCCTCCCACAATGTGAGCCGGAGATTCCGGTCCCGTTACCATTATATAGGTCGGAATAAAAATTATGCCAATGGGTCCGGAACCGGTCACCTCTATTATATCTGGCTTGAAAAGTAAACCATGTCATTTTATAGTTGGAAGCAGTGGTTTTATTACGTCAAATTGCGCGCTAAAAAGGCGGGCGGTCCCCTGGCGTGGCTGCGCTTCCGGACAAGGGCCGTGACATTTTATCCTATTTTTATCTTTCTCCAGCAGGTGAAGTAAAAGGCGTGTTGAATGCTTATTCTAACATTGAGACCGGCCGCAGAGGGCGATTAGCCGGTTTAGTCAGGCAGTTTGATTTTTTACGGCCCTGCCAGGTGGTTCGATCATGGCGACCATGCGTTTTTCTGCCGGTTTCCAATACTCCGGTGTCCGGCACCCGGTATGGAAGGGGTGGTAATAAATATGGGTTCCGGCGGGGACGACATCGACATAAGCATGTCCGAGATAAAGGGGCTCAGCCAGGACGTCCATTCCTTTATGCACGCGCTGGCGACCAGGCTGGATTCGGCTTTGCCGGAAGGCATGGTCAGGATAACCAAAAAGAAAAAACTGTTTTCCTCGCGCGAGACGGTGAACAGCATAACCATCAACTTAAAAGACAAGACCTTTCTTATCTCCCTTGAGGACGACCACCTGGTGACCACCATCAACAAGCAGGTCAACAACATCGTTCTCAGTCATGACAAATGCCCGGTTCCGCAGTGGTTCTCGTGTCTGAAAGAGGAGTTGAGGGTTGTGGCCGAATATCACAAGGATGCGGCCGATGTATTGTCCGGCTTCCTGATCTAGGAAAGGAGTAACGTCTGTGTTAGGATTCAAGGGACCTCCAAAAGACCCCGGCGGCGGTTTGCCCGCGGGCGGGTTGCCCTCCGGCATCGCCGACCGGCTGAAGCGGATGGCCGCGGGGAGCCTGCCGACTACGAGCGACCTCTCGGTCAACGAGTTTCATTACCTGCAGCGCTTTGGGATCCGGCCCCTGGGCCTGGTCATGGGCTCGGCGGTGTACAGGTACGTCCACCCGGTCACCGGTTATGTGGACCGCATTCCCCTTTTGCCCGGTTCCTACCACCTCAACAACTTTAACCGGGATGTCCTTTCGGCCCACGAGCTGGCCTTGGGACGGCTCACCGGGGAGGCGCGGGACCTCGGGGCCGGGGCGGTGGTAGGCATGACCTTGCGGCGACGGCAAATCGACAGCGGGATAATCGAACTAATGTACCTGGGCACCGCGGTGACTTTTGCTGGACACAAGTACGGAGTG
Source organism: Bacillota bacterium (assembly GCA_021800315.1). Lineage (GTDB taxonomy): Bacteria > Bacillota > Desulfotomaculia > Desulfotomaculales > JAJYZD01 > JAJYZD01. Next base: position 7,906 of record JAJYZD010000169.1, read on the forward strand.
CTCACGTCCTTCCTGCCCGCCCAGGATTTTTGCGCCCTCCTGGCCGTCGGTTACCTTCCGGTCAGGGCGGTGGTGGGCTCCTCGCTGATCCTGTATATTCCGGACTACTACGACCACACCTTGCTGGAGACGGGACAATCCGGAGCTTCCCAGTTTCTTACCGGCGTCAACACGAACCAGGAAGTGGAGCGGCTTTCCCGGGCTTGCGCCGAACTCTACCAAACCCTGCGCCGCACGTATAACCTGCTCCTGGACCAGGATGTCCCCGGCCATACCGTGATGGGGGTTGACGTTAAATTCGAGCGGGATGAGGTAG
>JAJYZD010000170.1 GCA_021800315.1 Bacillota bacterium
CCCCGGCAAAATAACCGCAGTTGGACAAGCGGGAGGTGATGGCACTTGCATCTAACGGAAATGGAGAAACTGCATGCCAGGGAACTGCTGCGCACGGAGCAGCTTTGCGCCAAGAAGGCCGGCCTGTACCTGAACCAGGTACAGGATCCCAACCTGCGTGATTTTGTCAGCCAGTTCGCCCAGAAGAGCCAGCAGCATGTCCAGGCCCTGCAATCGATTCTGGGCTCCGGTTCCGGAGGAATGATGTAAGGAGGGGCGAAATGAACGGGTTATCCGAAAAGGACATCATGGTCGATCTCCTGAACGACACGAAGCTGGCCTCGGACTGCTACCATGCGGCCATCCTGGAGGCGGCCAACGACAATGTCTGGAACACGTTCGTGCGTTTGCACAACGACGAGTTGACCGGGGCGCGGGTCATTTTCAACCTGATGCACCAACGGGGCTGGTACCAGTTGCAACCGGCCACCGGGTACCAGCAGCAGGGCATGCACGCCAACCCGGCCTACCAGCAGGCCATGCAAAGCACCTATCAGACCGGCGGCGGCCACACGGGCCCATACTAACCGGTCCACTTCACTTGATCCAGGGCGCGCCATAGCCGTCACAAGGCGCGCTTTCCCTGTTTTTCGGCCCGCGCGGAAGTTTTTTCTTCCAGCCGGAAGGAATCGGAAAAGTCTAGTAGAATAATTAACGACAGATAATTTTGCTATTAGCGGGTCAAGGGAATGGTCAATTTGAACCAGGGGGTTTTGGAAGCTCTCGATCACCTGTCACCCGGCCGACATCTCTTTACACTCTACCACGGGGACGACAACAGGATCGATATGCTCGCCGCTTTCTTTGGCCAGGGGCTGGGACGAGGCGAGCGTTGCGTGTACGCCGGGACGAAATTGGACGAAGATACCTTGCGGCGGCTGAACGATCGTCTGCCCGGTCTGGGTGGTCGTCTGCTGCAGGGCAGTGTGTTGCTCCTCACCGGGTTGTCCGGCTCTCCCGCATCCATGGGCGAGACCATCAAGGAACTGGCCACCTTGGCGGTCCGGGAAGGTTACAAGGGCTTGCGGCTCGCGGCGGAGATGACCTGGATGCTGGACCTTCCGGCCGGAAACCGTGGTTTCGCCGCTTTTTTGACCGATACCGACAGCATCCTGCCCGCCTTCCGGACGACCATGCTCAGCCAGTTCCGGGAAGATTCCTTCACCCCCCAGCTTATCTACCACGTCATGGGGAAACATCCCGTCATCGTCATCGGCGACGAGGTTTTTACGAATCCCTTCGCCAACCCGCCGGAAAAAACCCAAAAGCCGGAACCGGATCCGGTGCCCGACGGCTGGTCCACCGTCCTGGAAGAATTTCCCGACCCACTTCTGGTGAACGACGGGTACCGGCAACGGGCCAACATCCGCCTGCGGGATTTGCTGGAATCCTCATCCCTGGCCGGACGGGACTTCCTGGCCGAATTGGCCGGCCTTTGGGAAGGCCGGGGGAAAAGGTGCCGGATCGATCTGGACGACGGCCGGTCCTTCACCTTCCGCCGCGTCCGCTTCAGTCAAATTTCCCAGATCCGGGTGGTGGTGGGACGGGAAAGCGCGAGAGAGGAAGCGGGAGCCGCGACGGAGGATTCCGCCCGTCAGGCTTACCTTGAACTTCTGGAGGCCCTACCGCTCGGCTTTCTCGAGATCAACCCCTTAGGCCGGATCGTGGCGGCCAATGCCGGTGCGGCCGGCCTTTTGGCTTGCGCCCGGGCAGAGATTCTGCACAGGAACTATCTTGACCTGGTGCATCCCCTGGACCGGCCCAAGGCCGCCCTGTGGCTGGGAGGCAACGGCCAGGGCCCCGATCCGCTGGAAATGCGCCTTTCGCGCCGGCCTGGCGAATACTGGGTGAGCGCCCGCATGATACCATCTTCCGCCCCGGGGTGTAAAGACATCATCTGGGAGGATGTCAACGACCGTAAACGGTCCGAGGTGCTGCAGCTTCTGAATGAAGAGTTGGTGACGCTGCAGGACCGTCTCCAATTCCTCAGCACCCGGGACGCCCTGACCGGTCTCTTCAACCGCCAGTATTTCCAGGAGGAGGTGCGCCGGCTGCAAAACCCCCGTTTCGCGCCGGTAAGCATCATCATCGTCGATGTCGACGGTCTCAAGCCGATCAACGACCAGTTCGGCCACCCCATGGGGGACGAACTGCTGCAGACCGCCGCCCGGGTATTGAAAATGCCGTTTAGGGAAACCGACATGGTAGCCCGCATCGGCGGGGACGAGTTCGCCGTCCTGCTGCCTCAGACGGCCTACGAACTGGCACTGGAACGCCGCGGCGAGATCCTTAAGGCAGTGGCGAAACATAACCTCACCGCCGATGGTCCCACGCTGTCGCTGTCCGTCGGCCTGGCCACCTCGGTCAGCGACGGAGCCCCCCTGGAGGAGACCATCAAGCTGGCCGACGACGACATGTACCGCTTCAAGCTGTCCCGAAGCGCCTACGCGAACGGAAATACCGCTGGGGACCGCCGGCTCGCCGCCCTGACCAGCCTCCTCGGACGCCGGGCCGACGAAGACGGGGTGGCGGGATCCAAGCTGCTGAGTTGACAGCGGTTCAAATTGTTCAGGGATTTGCCGACTCCCGGGGGGAGGTGTTCTGCAGCCTGGACTCCAGTTCCAGAATCCTGCGGTTCTTCCGGATGAGGCTGCGCGCATAGCGGCAGTTGTTCTGGGAAAGACGCCGGTTTTCTTTCTCCAGGCGGGAAAGAAAACCGGTTTTTTCACGCTCCGTCTTCTCCACCAGGTTCATTAGAACCCGCCGGGAGAGCCTGAGCTGCTCAATCCTGTCTTCCAGTTCCTCCACCCTCTGCTTGAGGTATCTTGCTTCCGGATCGCCCTCCACACGCTCACCGCCCCGTATACCTTCTTCGCCTATTATATGCCAGGGGACGCCCCGTTAAAACGCCGGCTGTTTTCAGCCAACATTATTGAGTCCCACAGAAGGATTTGGCTCTCCGGTGTCAAAATTCACTTAGGGGCCCGAAGCGTACCGGCCGACCCCACTCTTCCAACGACGCGGGGGGTAAGACCCATTCTCATCTACGTACTGCTCAAAGCTGTCCCGGACTCCCGGTTCGGACCGTCTTACGATCCGGTCAGCAGGACCATGATCAGGGAAAGTTCGCCGCTCATCGTCAACCCGCTCGACAAGAACGCCCTGGAGGCGGCCCTTCGTTTGCGCGACCGGTTCGGGGGGCGGGTAGCCGTGCTCAGCCTGGCCCCTCCCGCCGCCGCCGAGGCCTTGCAAGAGTCCCTCGCCCTGGGAGCGGACGAAGCCTATCTCTTGAGCGACGCTTGCTTCGCCGGCTCGGACACCCTCGTCACGGCCTTCATCCTGGCCAGGGCCGTGGAAAAGCTCGGCCGGCCGGACCTCATCCTGGCCGGCGACCGTTCCGCCGACAGCGGCACCTCGCATGTTCCGGCGCAACTGGGGGAACGGCTCGGCATCCCCCACCTGGCGCACGTTTGCGCCCTGAGTGCTCCGTCACCCAACGTCCTGGCGGTCAAGACCGACCTGGAAGACCGCTTCATCCACTACCGGGTGACGGGTCCGGCGGTTATCGCCGTTACCAGGCAACTCAACCGGCCGCGCCACGCCACCTTGATGGACATGGTGCGCGCCCGGGCCAAAACCGTAACCACCCTCGACGCCGCCGCCCTGGATATAGCGCGGGCGGGTTTGGCGGCATCACCCACCCGCCCGGGCCGGCTGGTACCTGGCGGCTACCGGGCCGCAAAGGGTGAGACCGTCACCGGCGCCCCGGCCGAAATGGCCGCCCTGATATTATCCCGCCTGGCGGCTCTACTATCTTCCGCGAAAGGTTGACCGGGCCATGCAGACAGACGTGTGCGGTATCATGGTTTATGTCGGGGAAACAGGGACCTTGCGCGGCACCCTCGAACTGTTGGGTGAGGCCCGCATCCTGGCCGCCAAGCTCGGCGACCTGCGGGGCGGCGACGATCCCGGGGTAGGAGCCGTTTTGTGCGGCTGCCGGGTGGAGGAAAAGGCCCGCGAGCTTTCCCGCTTCGCCGACCGGGTCTACCTGTGCGATTCCCCGCTTTTTTCGGTGTACCACCCCGGTCGGTACGCGACCGTTTTGAGCAGCCTGGCCCGGAAATACCGTCCGGAGATAATGCTGTTCCCGGCCTGCCGCTCCGGGCAGGAACTGGCCGCCACGGTGGCCGCCCGGCTCGGGACCGGCCTGGCCGCGCACGCGGTCGGACTGGATATCGACCCGCGCGGCCGGCTGGTGCAATTGGTGGCCACGTTTGGTGACGGAGTGCTGGGTGAAATCCTCTGCCCCGTTAACCGCCCGCAGATGGCTACCGTACCTCCCGGCCTCTTCGCCCCGGCCACGCCCCGTGCCGTCCCGGGCGGAATTGTGCACGAACAGGCGCCGGACGACGAATGTGACGGCATCGTGGTAACCGCCGTAGAGGAAAAGAACGGCGCGGCGGGCCGCCTGGAAGACGCCCCGCTGGTGCTGGCGGGCGGCTGCGGCCTGCGGGACGAGGGGAACTGGCGGGCCCTCGAGGAACTGGGCGCGCTTCTGCACGCGCCCGTCTGCTGTACCCGCCCGGTCCTGGATGCGGGCTGGCAACGGGACGAAGAGCGCATGATCGGCATCAGCGGCGCGGCGGTAGCTCCGGCGGTGTACCTGGCTCTGGGCATATCCGGCTCCACCCATCACACCGTGGGTATGGAACGCTCCGGCTACGTCATCGCCGTCAACAACGATCCCGGAGCGCCGCTTTTGGGCATGGCCGACCTGGCCGTGGTAGGCGATGCCGCGGCCGTAGTCAGGGAGATGCTCAGGATTCTCAGCGGGGAAAAAGAATCTCGGACCGGGTCTGACCCGCCCGGCCCTTAAGCATCTCCACCACCTCCGGAGAAACCCCGCAATCCCCCAGTAGCGCGTTATTGTGGCGGCCGGGACCGTGAAAGTCCGACCCCCCCGTTGGTACCAGGGAAAACCGCCGGGACCAATCCAGGTAAGCGGCGACCGATTCCGGGCCGTGGGCCGGGTAGTGGACCTCCAGACCGCCCAGGCCGTTTTCCGCCAGAACCGGCAACAGTTCGGCGGCGGCGCCGTGATACAGGCCGGGGTGGGCCAGAACGGCCACTCCTCCGGCGTCCCGGATGAGCCCGAGCGCACGAAGCGGGGACAGCTTGAAGCGGGGCACGTAGGCCGGACGGCCGCGGTTGAGCAGTTCGGCGAAGGCCTGGTCCACGTCCCGCACGCAGCCCCTGGCGACCAGGGCCGCCGCCACATGGGGCCGGCCCACGGCGCCGTCCCCCGCGGCGACATCCTCCGGTTCGATGTGGTAACCCAGTTCCTGAAGGCGGCGCACCATAGCCGCCGCCCTCTCCCGGCGGGAGCGCCGCAAGCGCTCCAGTTCCCGGTTCAACGCGGCGGAGCGGATGTCCAGAAAATAGCCCAACAGGTGGATTTCCTCGCCGGCCCAGTCCGTGCCGAGTTCCAGTCCTGGCACCACCCGGACGGAAGAAGCCCGGGCGGCTTCGAGCGCGGGTTCGAGCCCGTCTACGGTGTCGTGGTCGGTAACGCCGAGTTGGGAAAGTCCCAGGGCCTCCGCCCGGCGCACCAGCCGTTCGGGGGTGTAGTCCCCGTCGGAAGCCGTGGTATGGACGTGCAGGTCACAGAGATTGGCCATAATTGGCGAATAACTCCCGCTTTCTTCCCTATTTCAGGACGCGTTCCAGGTAGCGCACCAGGTTTTCCCCCATTATGCCCCTGACCTCCGCCAGGCTGAAGCCCCTTTGCAAGAGGGCGCCGGCCAGCCCCGGAAAACAGGCCGGACTCTCCAGACCCTCAACTGTTTCCTCCATACCGTCAAAATCCGAACCGATGCCCACCAGCCCGGGACCTACCAGCCCGGCGGCGTGCTCCAGGTGGTCGACCAGTCGCTCGATGGTGGGACTGTCCGGCGCCACGAAGTCCGGAACGAAGGTAAGGCAGACCATACCGCCCTGTTCGCCCAGGACTTTGAGCTGGTCGTCGGTGAGGTTGCGCGGATGGGGACACAGCGCCGCGCAGTTGGCATGCGAGGCCAGGGGCGGCCGGGTGGCGATCCGGACGACATCCCGGAAACCCGCCGGGGCCAGGTGGGAGACGTCCACAGCCATGCCCAGGCGGCCCATCTCTCTTACCACCTCGCGGCCCAAGGTGGTTAGTCCGCCGCCGGTGCCATCCTCCCCCACGCCGTCGGCCAGATCGTTGCGCCCGTTCCAGGTGAGGCCCAGCATGCGCACCCCCAGGCGGTGGAGCATGCGCAGCACGGCCAGGTCGCCGCCCAAGGCCTCGCCCCCCTCCACGGTAAGCAGTACCCCGATGCGCTCCCCGCTAAGCACGCCGGACAGGGACCCGGCCCCGGTAACCTGAATCAGATCGGCCCTGTGTTCGCCGCACAAGGCGTAGAAGCGGTCGATCAGCCGGAGCACGCGCGCCGGGCCCTGGCACTTAAAACGCGGCGCGATATAGCAGGCCAGGCACGCCAGCCTTACCTGGCCCGCCCGCAGGCGGGCCAGGGTGACGTGGCCTTCGGTCCCCTCCCCGGCAAAGGAACGCCCCGGTAGCTCCAGGGCCGTCAGCAGGTCGGTGTGGGCGTCGGCCACAGGTATGGGCTCAATGACCATCGGCAAAACCCCTTTCGAACTAACACACCCGAAAAGCACGACCCCCTGGACAGACCCGCTCCCCGTCCAGGGGGTGCCTCATTTTTCCCACCGAACCAATTAACGGGGCTCCACGATCAGTTTTATGGCGGTCCGCTCTTCCCCTTCGATGGTAATGTCGGTGAAGGCCGGAATACAGACCAGGTCCATGCCGCTGGGAGCCACGAAGCCCCTGGCGATAGCCACGGCCTTGACCGCCTGGTTGATGGCGCCCGCTCCGATGGCCTGGATCTCGGCGGAGCCACGCTCCCGCAATACACCCGCCAGCGCCCCGGCTACGGAATTGGGGTTTGATTTGGCCGAAACCTTCAACATTAGCCCACCCTGTTCCGCAAGCACACCCGGGACCCCGTCGACAGCCCGTATCCGTCGCCCGTTTTCCCCGGCGGGAAGGCCGCTCCGGGGCGGTTATCCACGCCCGGTCGCCCGCCATCCCCCTTGCCGGCATTGGATTCCGGAACACCGGACTCTTTTTCTCCACTTGCGGGAACGGGGTTTCCACCTCCTGCTACATAATCCCTGGTATGGTCCTGGCTGGGTTTACCCTACAACCGCACCGCGCAAGCGCCCTTCCGCCTTTTCCCGGCTTAACCTTCCCTTGCGGGCGGGGCGGGAATTACCTGGAGTAGCGGAAGAAAAGAAAAAAATACCTACTGCTGCCAATATATTCGCCGACGAGTCAAACATACCTCCCGGGAACTCGCCGGAAAATGAATAAATTTTGCGAAATATCAGACAGCGCGATACCCGGACGGATACTCTCCATATTTTGGCAACCAAGCAATAACAGTCCAAAGGAAAGGCCTGTCTCATTGGGGCGCAAAAATCAGTTGACAGGACTGCGCATGTCGGATCGCGACCTCAGCCTGGAGGGGGTCCACGCCTTCCCGGACTTCCGTATTTCGCACCACCTGAACAGGCCCCCGGCCTGGTTGGTCCATCCGCTCTCGCTGGCCGGGCCCGTCTACCTGTTTCCGAGACATATCGCCCCCGGCAACGACACCGGACCGGGTCAGTCATTTTGCTGTACTCCAGTTATACCACACATCTTCCGGATGGGACAAGCCGTTCGTGGCTCCCGGAAGCAACGGAACACCTCCGGACGGTAAGCCGGATGCAACCCGCGTAGGACGGCTCCGGAAGGGCAAAAGCCTTTGCAGCCTGAAAGGCGCGCACTGGGGGCGTTACCTGGTTGGCTAACACTTCCATGACATCTGGTTACCGGATCAACCATCCCGGCCTACCGCCGAAGTTTACGGTGCAATTCGTCCTTTTAACCGAGATGATTGATCACCTCAACCAATTTCCTTGTGCCAAGTTTATTACTTCCAACATGTATCGTGCTCAACTATCAGGCCCTTAATTGCTTGCAATCACTATCACAATCGCAAACATTGTGATGAAGAGCTACAAAGTTATAAATTATTTTAAATTCT
>JAJYZD010000171.1 GCA_021800315.1 Bacillota bacterium
TGTTACAGAGCTCCGTTTTTTTATCAGGAGGTGATTTGTATTATTTCAAGTTCGGCCCACCTTTCGTGGATACCCGGCAAATCCACCTGCTTTTAGCGGGAGGCGGTCAAGTTAACTGTTCTTACTGCCTGTTCTTGTCGGGGTAGGAAGAACTCGTGACGGTAGTTGAAGCATAAGGAGGCGACCATGGTAATGCGGGAGACCGGAGTTGAAAGAGAACAAAGAATCAGGCACCAGGAATTGGTAAATGAAATGTCGGCTAGAATTGACCGACTGCCTGTATCCTGGTTTACCTACAGGGTATGCATCCTGGCGGGTCTGGCATTTATCGCCGAAGCATTCGACATCGGACTTACAGGAAGCACGTTGGTTCCCATGGCGAAGATCTGGCATATTACCCATGCCCAAATGGGCCTGCTTGGTATAGCCAGTACCCTGGGAATAGTCGTTGCACTGATCCCGTCCGGGATGCTGGTCGATCATTTCGGCAGGAAAATCGTAATGATCGCCGGCGTAATCATCCAGTGCATCTTCACTATGGCTGCCGCCCTCTCCAATGGCGTAATGATGGTGGTTTTAATGCGATTTATCGCGGGGTTGGGGCAAGGAGCGGTTTTCCCGACACCGGTCGCCTACATTTCTGAATATGCGCCGCCGGCCACAAGAGGCTCTTTCGTGAGCCTGGTGTTGGCACTCCTGTATTTTACCTACCCACTCCCACCTTTCGTGTCGAGTCTGATCGTTAAATCGTATCCAGCCGCTTTATCATGGAAGATAATGTTCCTGACCGGTGGAGTGCCTCTCCTGTTCGTGTTGCCCATGGTGATATGGTTACCTGAGTCGGTCAGATGGATGGCGAAGAAGGGACACATTGAGAAGGCCAAAAGTACACTGAACAGGATAGAAGAAGAAGTATCGCGATACCTGAGGAAACCGTTACCTGAATACGTTGTAGACGATCTTCCCTTCAACTCGGACAAGTCTCCCTGGTGGGTGGCATTTAGCGAACAATACCTGAAGCGCACCATATTTCTTGATATAATGTACAGCGGCACATTTGTTTTCTGGTACGTGTTGCTAATTTACGGACCGACGTTCTCCGTCCGGGAAGGGCTAAGCATGGCCTCTGCCCTCCGTTTCAACGCATACCTTTTCATGGCGTGCGCCGTCGGAGGGCTGATAATGGGTTTCCTGGCCGACAAAATCGGGCGGAAAATGATGATAGCCGCTTATGCCTTACTGGGCAGCCTTGGTTTGATTTTATTCGTCTTTTATCATTCGCCGGCTGCTATATGGATCACCGGAGCCATGATCGGTGGTTTTGGGCTCGGGGTTTTCCCTGTTTGCAAGGTATATATTTCCGAACAATACCCGACTGAAATCCGCGGGCGTGGCGTATTTTCCTGCGAGGCCGTTTCTAGGTTTGTAGGTGGCGTTCTCTTCATGTACTATGTTTCATATCTAATGAACATCATAAGCGTCGGAGCAATTTACATTATGATGGCAATCGGATTCTTTGTAATGACCGGCATTGTGATCATGCTGTTCGGCAATGAAACAAAATCTTTGAGCATTGATCACGTGTCCAGCCACCATCCTGTTCTTGTGCCCGCCACGCGGCAAGACCCGATGTCCGAAGGATGGACGGGGCCCGAATACCGGCCCCAGACCTGAACCGAAGGCAGCCCGGCCTTGCCCGTCCCCCGCTCCACCATGGTCGGGAATGCCTGGGGGGATTTGACCGGAACCACGCAAGCACAAAAAGCATTGGCAATCACAAATGGAATCGCCGGGTGGAAAGAGGTTGCCGCGGGGACCCAATCACGTTTTGCATCGGCGGGGATCATCTCTCGGCGTTGCTCCCCGCTGAATATGAAATCCTGGTTCCGCTCGCGGCTGGCACGTCTTTTGCACTGTTATCAGCTGAACCGGCCGGCGGTTGAGGCCGGCGGATCATGGAAGGGAAGGGAGAGCGGAACATGTCGTACCATACGATTGAGGCTGACGTAGTGGTGGTCGGAGGCGGCAGCGCCGGAACCGTGGCGGCCATCAAGGCCAAGAGCGGGGATCCCGGAGCCCGGGTGGTGGTCCTGGATAAAGGACCGATTGAGACTTCCGGTGCTATCGGGCGGGGTATGGACGCCCTGAACGTGGTATCGGTTCCCGGTTACGGCACCCCGGAAGATGTTGTGGAGGCTTTGACCAAGGTCACCGAAGGCGTGCTGGATCAGGAATGCGCCTACGTACTGGGGGCAAAAAGTCTCGAGGCCATGAAGGATCTGGAGAAATATACGGAGCGGGAGCCCGGCGACTTGTTCCCCCTGGACGGGAACGGCAACTACAAAGCCAGTTATTTGCATCCGGTAAATCATGCGCTCTATATGGCCATGGACGGCGAGGACATCAAACGGGCGTTGGCCCGGGAAGTACGCAAGTTGGGCTGCCTGGTGCTCGACCGCACTCCGGCCGTGCGCTTGTTGACCGAGGAGGGCAGGGTTGCAGGTATTCTGGCGTTCAACATCAGGACCGGCGACTTTTACCTGATCAAGACGCCGGCAGTGATCATTACCTCCGGCTGTGTGGGTAAATTCGGTATGCCGCGGGACGGTTACCTCAGTGGCATTTACGAATTTCCAGGCAATACCGGTGACGGATTCGCCATGGCCTACCATGCCGGGGCTGAACTGGTAAACCTGGAGTGCTTTCAGACCAACTTGTTGATGAAGGACTTCAACGGACCGGCTTGCGGCTACGTGGTCATTCCGCGGGGCGGCTACGGCGTAAACGCCCGCGGGGAAAAATACTGGACGCACGGCTATTGGTCCGGTGACATGTTTCTTGCGGTGTGGCGGGAGTTTCAGGAAGGCCGCGGTCCCGTTTTCCTGAAGATGGATCACCTGCCGGAGGATACGGTTAAGGGTCTGGAAAAGATCCTGTGGGGAACCGAGCGTACCGTACGCGGGCTGTTTCACCAGCAGCGCGACGAGGATTACCGTCGTTGGGATTCCGTGGAACAGGGCATGGAGGAAATCACCCTGTGCAGCGGACACAGTATGTCCGGTATTCTGGTGAACAAGGATACGGAAACCACGGTACCGGGGCTGTATGCCGCCGGAGATTGTGCGGCGGTGCCGCATCAGTATCTGACCGGCGCGCTGGTTTTCGGCGCGATTGCCGGCGAAAAAGCGGTTTCCTACGCCCGGATTGCGCGCCGGCTGGAGCCTGCGGTCAGCCTGAAAAAGGCCTGGCGGGAAATCCGGGAACCCCTCTTGCGACCCGATGGCCTGGCGGCGGAGGATGTGGAGATCAAGATCCGCAGCAAAGTAAGCCAGTACCTCACTCCGCCGAAGAACGATTTTCTTTACCACAAAATGCTTTGGTGGGTGGACCGGATGCGCCGGGAGGATGTTCCCCGGATCAAGGTGACGGACTACCACAATTTGATCAAGGTAACGGAAGTAAAGAGTATCATTGATTGCGCGGAAATGGCTGCCCGCGCCTCACTCTACCGCACCGAAAGCCGCTGGGGACTTGGTCATTACCGGCTGGCCTACCCCGGGCGGGATTCAGCATGGGACGGCAAGTGGGTGGTGGTCAGGAAGGATGGCGCAACCGGGGAGATGCTCGTTTCCAAGAAAGATGTGCCGAAGCATAAGTGGGATTTCCCCGCCAGGCTGGAATACGAATATCCCCGGCCGGTATTCGATATGGGCCGGGGCTTCGTGCCTCCGCCCAATGGTTATGAAGACCCGTGGATCAGGGAAAAGGTCTGCCGGGAAGGTCTCAGTATTCCCAAGAGAATGATTACCCGGAGGGAGCGATAGGGGTGGAGAGTGGAGAAAGAAAACAGTACGAGTGGATTAGAGTCGATCAGGATAAGTGCATCAGTTGCGGCGATTGCGTCGAGTTCTGTCCGCGGGACGTACTGCGCCTGGACAACCAGGGCTTTCCGTACATGGCTTACAGGGATGATTGCTGGTACTGTGATGTCTGTACCTTCGTATGCAAGCCCAAAGCCCTTTCTCTCGAAGAGGTACCGTATCTGATCAAGTAGGCGGACACCGTCCGTCGAAAAAAAACCGGATGGCCTTACCGGTCACATCGCCCGGGTAATGTGACCGGTATTTTTTTCCCCCTCCCCTGCCGGCCGCGCTTAACGCCAAGGCTGATCACCGCTGCCCGGGAATTGGAAATATATTTTCGGGTACTTACACTTGCAGGGCCCACCCCTGCGGGTCGCTTACCGAAAGCCGCAAGTCCCGTTCGGGCCGGCCCGGGCAGTTACCTTTTGCCGGTTAACTCGCGCCTGATCTGTTCCCCGGCCGCCGGCAGGTCATAGACCCGGACCCCGCAGGCCCGGGCAATGGCGTTGGTGACGGCGGGAACGGTGGGAACCAGGCCGCACTCCCCGATCGCGGCGGCCCCGAATGGTCCGCCCGGACGGGGTACCTCGACCGCGATGGGTATGATTTCCGGCACGTCTTTGGCCCTGGGCAGGCGATAACCGTTGAAATTATGGGACTGTCCGGGGATGAACCGTTCCGTCAGGGCATAGCCCAGTCCCATGACCACCCCTCCTTCAATCTGGCCCTCAAAGGACAGCGGGTTGACAGCCACACCGGAGTCGTGGACCGCTACAATCCGGTTCACCCTGGTTTCCCCGCTCGAAGTGTTCACCTCCACCTCGGCCATCTGGACCCCGAAAGAATAGGTTTCGTAAGGGATGCCGGCTCCTGTCTCCGGATCCGGGTTGCTGATCCGTCCTTCCCGCCGGCCGGCAAACCGTCGGCCCGCCTGACCATGCGCGTACAGTTCCTTGAAACCGATCCCGGGACCGTCCGTTCCCCGCGGCCGGACGGCACCCCCCCGGCATTCCAATCCACCGGCATCGACCTTCAGGATTACGGCCGCGGCCGCCAGCAGGGCCCGGCGCAATTCGGCGGCGCACGCTTTGACTGCTCCGCCCGAGATGTAGGTCTGGCGGCTGCCGGAAGAGTATCCGCCGTCGGGAGTGACCGACGTATCCGTAGTCACCACGTCCACGGCCGGGAAGGGCAAGCCCAACTCCTGGGCCGCCAGTTGGGCGAACACCGTGTCCGAGCCCTGGCCGATGTCGGCGGCCCCGATATACAGGCGGACCCCGCCGTCCCCGGTTAACTCGATGTGGGCCTCCGACTGGTCGGGGTGACTCTTGCCCGGGCCAAACCACATGCAGGCCAGGCCGACACCCCGTTTGACCGCGCCGCCGTATTCCGCCCACTTGGCGGCCGCGTCATAATAGGGCTGCAACCGGTCCAGACATTGAATCAAGCCTGTCTGATCCAGGATCTGTCCGGCGGCGGTGGTGTCCCCCGGTCGGAGAGCGTTCACCCGCCTGATTTCCAGAGGATCCAGGTTCAGTTTGGCAGCCAGCATATCCAGCAGGCTTTCCACCGCGAACACAACCTGCGGCACACCGAAGCCGCGCATGGCCCCGCCGACGGGACCGTTGGTGAATACCACCAGACCTGTCGCCTGAACGTTGGGGATGCGGTATGGCCCGGTGACGTGGGCCAGGGCCCTGCTCATGACCGACCGGCCGAAAGATGCGTAAGCCCCCGTATTGGCGATTATGTCCATGGCCAGGCCGGTGAGCCGGCCGTGTTTGTCGGCTCCCATCCGGCACCGCATCTTAAAAGGATGCCTTTTCGTCGTGCAGAGATGGGTCTCTTCCCTGGTGTAAACCAGTTTCACCGGACGCCCCAGTTTAAGGGCGGCCAGGCCTAAAACTCCCTGCACCGAAATATCGAGTTTCCCACCGAAAGCGCCGCCCGTCGGAGTTTGAACCACCCTGACCCGCTCGAGCGGAAGGCCGAGGGCTTCGGCCAGTGATTTCCGGTCGTGATGGATATTCTGACTGCCGGCCCGGATTACCAACCGGTTGTCGTCGTCCAGGCAGGCCGTTCCCGCGTCGGGTTCCAGGTAGGCGTGTTCCACATAGGGGGTCGTAAATTCCCCCCCGACTACTACGCCGGCGACCGCGAGGGCGGATGCGGCGTCACCGTGTCTGACGTTGAGGCGGGCCAGCAGGTTGGGACAGTCGTGATGAATTTGGGGAGCGCCGTCTTCAAGGGCTTCTTCCGGGTCAAACACCTCCTGCAGTCGCTTATACTTAATTCTGACGTACGCCAACGCGTCGCTCGCGGCCTTTTCCGTATCCGCGGCCACAACCGCTACCGGATCACCGGCATATCGCACCTTGCCGTCGCAGAGTATGGGCGTATCGGCCCGGGAAATCTTCAGCCGGTTGGTGCCGGCAATGTCCGCCGCCGTAAATACGGCCGCCACTCCCGGCCGCGCGGCTGCTTCCCCGGTTTCAATGCCTTCGATCAGAGCATGGGCGTACGGACTACGGAGGACTTTCAAATGGAGGGTCCCCCCGGGTGTCACATCCGCGGCAAAAAGCTCCGTCCCCGTGGCCTTGGCCAGGGCATCCCGGCGGGGGATGCGCGCGCCTACCACGGGCGCGCCTTCCCCGGGCCAGGGAGAAGGGAATGAGGATTCGCCGCGCCTAACCGCGGCGGCCATGGCCACGGCGTCAAAGATCTTGGCGTAGCCGGTACACCGGCACAGGTGGGGCGAAAAAGCCCGCACGATTTCCTCCCGGGTCGGATGAGGGTTTTGGTCCAGGAGCGACTTGGTCCTGATGACCATCCCCGGGGTGCAGTACCCGCACTGCACCGCTCCGGCCAGGACAAAGGCGGTCTGCACGGGGTGGGGCCGGTCCGGCGTGCCGATCCCCTCGATGGTAGTCACCGATCGGCCCGCGGCCTGCCCGACGGGAAGCCGGCAGGACATGGTTACCCGGCCGTCCAAGAGAACCGCGCACGCGCCGCACAAACCCCGGCCACATCCCTTTTTGGCCCCGGTGAGACCGAAATAATTCCGGAGAACATCGAGGAGACTCAGCTCCCGATCGACCGTAACCGACCTCTCTTCTCCGTTCAACCAAAGGCTTAAAATTGGCACCAGGTCCACCCCGCTTCGACCCTCCGCCTTTAGGCCGGCCGTGACTACCGCCGGAAGACGTTGCGCAGCATCAGGTCTATTATTTGTTCGGCCGGCTTTTCCTTTTTGGCGACGGTCCCGGTGACGGCCCGCGCCTGTACCAGGTAGACGTTGTCCGGATGAGGCAGGTCCCGGTCCACCGCCCACTCGATGTCCTGCGGCACTCCGAAATGGCGCTCGACGATTCCGGCCGCTTTTACCAGCAGTTCGATCTCCTCCCCGGAGAGGCAGGGCTCGTTCTGAAGATGCGCGGGAACATCCACCGTACCCGTTCCCTGATCCAGATACACCACCTGGCTGGTCTTCGGTCCGATCTGGCTGGCGCACAAGCGACCGTCTTCCTTGTCAACCACGAAACGGTCCGGGGCCACGCCGCCGCCTACCACGCTTTCGCCCAGCCCCCAGGCGCCTTCGATCACCATCTTGGTGGTATCGCCGGTGGTAGGGTGCCTGGTAAAAATCACCCCGGCCGATTTGGCGTTGACCATTTTCAGAACGGCCACCCCCACGGGGGAGTTTTCCAACGGTAGTCCCTCCCGGATCCGGAAAGCGACGGCCTGGGTGTTAAAAGTGCTTCCCCACACCCGGATCACCTGGCGGACCACGGCGTCGGCGCTCCTGACGTTCAGGTAGGTATCGAATTGTCCGGGCAGGCTCACGGGACCGCTGGAGCGTACCGCCACCGCCAGGTCGGGCGAGTCGCACCGCGCGCAGAGTTCCGCGTAACGCTGCCGGATCAGGGCTTCCATGTCCGGCGGCATGTTTTTGGCCTCGACGATCCGCCGCAGGTCCCGGCCCGCCGATTGATAGGCGGCATAATCCCACGCCAGGCCGTTTCTCCCCTTCACGTACGCCCGGATTTCCTCCCCCGCCCCGGTTTCCGCCATGAACCGTTGGTAAGCGGCCACCGAGATGGCAAACCCGGGCGGAACGGCCGCACCCAGACGGGTCAGTTCCCCCAGATGGGCGCACTTTTTGCCGACCAGGGGAATGTCCGCTTTTTCCAACTCAGCCAGACCGAAAAGAAATCGGTCACTCAGCGTATCCATTTCCGTGTCCCCCCTAAACTCAACCACCGCCCGC
>JAJYZD010000172.1 GCA_021800315.1 Bacillota bacterium
CGTCTAAAGTTCGTCTTCTGGCCCGTTCTGGGAATGTTCTTTCGCAACGACTGCAGTAGTCGAGTAGTTTTGCGCGCCTCCTCCCCATGTCTGAAGCCAGGGGATTCCGGCGCGATTCCTTTGTTGACCGGAGGGGCAACCGAACGAAGATAATAGGACGGTAGAAGCTTACTGGTCCCTAATTAGCAGAGTTGTGCTGCCGTCAGGAAATCCCCGGGCTTGCCGATACTAAAGGGTATTTGATCCTTAAGAGCAGGATCCAGAAAGTGCTTATCCATACTTAGGAGCCAGTCAACTTCGGCCGTCATAGCTGCTGCCAGGATATGAGCATCCTTCTCGTTTATCAAAGAGCCGGCATGCTGCATGTCTACTGCGGTTGGCTCAACTAGCCTGATGGGTATGCTCTTAATCAAAGAATGATAACTATCTAAATGTGATGGTAGCTTTTTCTGTACATTGCGAAAGACTTCCTTCACAACTTTTTCTGAGATAAAGGGGATGATTAGTATTGTTTCCGCTAGAGCCAGTATTTCAAAAGAACCACCCTTCTTGGAAGCAAGTGCAGCTATGATCACGCTGCTGTCCAGGAATACCTTAATCTGTGTCATATTCATGAGATCCTTCTCGCAACTCCGAGAGTAGTTCCTCCAAGTCAATACCGTATTCTGTCATACCGTTCTGGACCGAAGCCGCGAGAGCTTTAACCGTGATTCTTTCGGGAGTAGCCACGATCGCCCGGCCGGCTTGGAATACTTCCAAAATGGTATCCTCGCCGATACCCAGCCGACGCCTCATCGCCGACGGGATGGTAAACTGGCCCCTGCCCCAAACGCGCACCATGGAGACACCGGAGGAGCCGGGACCGCGCTTTATCGAAAGAGGATCAGACATACTGATATCCGCCTTTCAGAGTTTTATGGCATTGTATCATAATGTCGGCACAATGACAAGTACCGTCGTGGTCAAAGGCTTCCCGGTCTCCTCAAACAGCCTGCCGTATTTTACGGCGGAACCAGGTTGCCATGTTCCAACGCAGGCAGCGGGTGGTCCGGTTTCCCCGATGGCCCCGGGTCCGCCGGCTTACCTTTGGGACATCCCGCCCCCAGGAAAGGATTAGCCGCCCCGGCAACGAAGAAGATAATAAACTATCGGGGAGAAGGGGGAAGAACATGGCCTGGATGAATCTGGCCCCGGCCCTGGCCGCGGCGCGGGAGACCATGCGGGGGCGCGATCCGGGGGAAATGGCCCGTAACTCCGGTACCGTCTATGACGGCGGCGTTTTTTCCGTGCCTTTTCTGGGCACGACCTATAAGCTCACTTACCCGGACGGGGAACTGGCCGAAGGCAGCCCGGAACTGGACCTGGGCGGCCGGATCCTCATCCTGCATTACCTGGCCGGGGCCACCGGTCTGGTACCTAACGGGCGCCTGATTTCCTTTCAGGAACTGCCAGGCGGTATGCTTTACGCCGGACCTTTCGCCGGACGCGCGGTCGGGCCGCTGACCCGGGCTTTCGGGGACCGCCCCGGGGACCTGCCGGCGGCGGGCGCGGCCCTGGGCGGCCGGCCGGTGCGGCTGGGCGATGCGGCGGTGGAACTGCCGGTTTTGCCCCTGGTTCCCCTGACCATGGTGATCCGGGAAGGGGACGAGGAGTTTCCCGCCGGCGGAAACATTCTCTTCGATGCGTCCACCCCGGTTCACCTGAGTACGGAGGATTGCGTGGTGCTGGCCGAAACGGCGGTGCGGCGCCTGCGCGCGGTAAAATAAGTCGGCGGGAGTGGGTCCTTGTGGAAAAGACCATATCTTCGGAGGTATGCTACCGCGGGAAGGTGTTGAACCTGAGGGTGGACCAGGTTGAACTGCCCAACGGACGCACGGCCCGGCGGGAAGTGGTGGAGTATCCGGGGGCGGTGACCGTGGTGCCCCTGACCGGGGAGGGAGAGGTGCTCCTGGTACGGCAGTACCGGTACGCCGTGGGCGAGGAGTTGCTGGAACTGCCGGCCGGCAAGCTGGAACCGGGCGAAGACCCGCGTGACGCGGCCTTGCGGGAACTCGTGGAGGAGACCGGTTTTTCGGCCCGGGAAGTAAGGCTCGTGCTTTCCTTTTACACCACCCCGGGGTTTTCCACCGAAAAAATGTACCTTTACCTGGCTACCGGCCTCTCCGGCGGTTCACCCGACCCGGATCCGGACGAGTTTATCAGCGTGGTGAGGGTCAAGCTCTCCCGGGCCAGGGAAATGATTCAAGAGGGGCTTATCCGGGACGCCAAGTCCATCGCGGGCCTCCTGGGCGTGCCCTAAAGAGGCCGTCGCCACGGCTCCAGGGTGATGCGGCCGTTTTTGAGCCGGGCGGCCACCGGGCCCGGCGGGGTGCTTTGGAAGATGTGGTTGTCCGCCGCCTGGCCGGCAATGGCCAGGCGGACCGGTTTCAGGTGGAGTGCCAGCACCAGGGCGGAAGGATCACCGGCCGTACCCGCCTCCGCGGTGCCCCGGCAGGCGCCCAGCACCACGAGGTTATGTCCCGCGGTGACGATGGCTCCGGGGTTGATGTCGCCCAGCACCACGACGTGACCGGGATGGGCCAGCCGGTGTCCGTTGCGCAGGTTACCGGCGGCCAGGAAGGCGGGCTCGCCGGGAGAGACGCCCGCGCGGGGCCGCGGGTTGGGGGCCGCGGCCGTTCCCGGGACCATGCCGAATTCGCGGCAGATTTCCTCCAGTTCCTCTTGCTGGCGTCCGGTGAGGGTCGCATCCCGGTTCAAGGTGTAACGGGCCCCGCGGAAGAAGCCGCGCGAGGCCTCCATCTTAGTGCGCAGGTCATTCTTGATCAGGGAAAAATCCTGGTTTTCCGTCAGACGAATGATGAGGCCGTGACGGGTGCCCTTGATGGACACCGGTTCCTGGGACAAATGCAGCACCTCCCGGACCCAATAATCATTTTTTCGACTTACTCTTTCGTTTTCCTGCCTTGGGGGACGACCGGCGGACAACTGCATAAAAAATGGGCGATTGCGGCACTATTCCAGGAGGGGCCCCGATTGACCCGGTTCAATGTACCGCCGGTTTTGGCCGAAAATATCCTAGTAGGAAAGGTCAAATTACGTCGCAACAGGAGGCCTGCCCGGATGCCAGAATGGCGCAAGGACCCGGTGGTGCAACGCTGGGTTATCATTGCCACCGAACGCAGTAAACGCCCCACCGACTACCTCGGCGCGCCGGACGCCTGCCAGGGCTGTGAATGTCCGCTGTGCGAGGGACACGAAGAGGAAACACCGCCGGAAATCGTGGCTTTCCGGGAGAAGGAGTCCAAGGCGGACCGCCCGGGCTGGTGGGTCCGGGTAGTGCCGAATAAGTTCCCCGCGGTGCGCATCGAGGGGGGCACGGTGCAGCGGCGGCAGGGGATCTACGATGTGATGGACGGATTCGGGGCGCACGAGGTTATCGTGGAGACCACGGAGCACGCGCGGCTTTTGCACGAAGTCTCCCCCTACCAGATGGCGGAGATTATCTGGGCCTGGCGCTACCGGATGCTGGACCTGCGCCGGGACAGACGGTTCAAGTACATCCTGCTGTTCAAGAATTTCGGGGCGGTGGGAGGGGCGTCCCTGGAGCACAGCCACTCCCAGATCATCGCCACGCCGATGGTGCCCCTGGATGTTCACGAGGAGATCCAGGGAACCAGGGAATACCGGGAGAGAACCGGTAACTGCGTCTTCTGCGACGTCATCCGCCAGGAACTGGCCGAAGACGCGCGGGTGGTACATCAAAACGAAAGCTTCATCTCTTTCGCTCCTTACGCCTCCCGCTTTCCCTTCGAGACCTGGATCATTCCGCGGGAGCACCAGGCGGACTTCGCCGCCATGGGCGAGGATGAGGTTCATTCCCTGGCCCGTATCCTTCTGGACACCTTGGGCGGCCTGATGTACACCCTGCGCACCCCCCCCTATAACCTGGTTCTCCATACCACGCCGGTGAACGGTACGGAGCACGACTACCACTGGCACATTGAAATCCTGCCCAGGCTTACCAGGATGGCGGGGTTTGAACTGGGCACCGGGTACTTCATCAACCCCACCCCGCCGGAGGTGGCGGCGCAGGAACTGAGGATGGCGCGGACTTCCGGCTACCTGCGTCCGCCGCGGGAGGAGGTCCCGCAATATGTTTGACCGCGCCCTGAAAATCCTGATCCTGTCCCCGGAAATGGTGCCGTTCGCCAAGACGGGCGGGCTGGCCGACGTGGCCGGCTCGCTGCCCAAGGCCCTGGCCACCCTGCAGAACGGTAACGACGTGCTGCACGACGTACGGGTAGCTATCCCCCGCTACAAGCAGATCGAGGAAGCCAGCTACCTGATGGACTTTCCGGTCCGGATAGCGGGGCGGAACGCTACAGCCGTCATCCGGACCAGGGCCATCGAGGCCCAGTACCAGGGTGTGCACCGCAACCTGCCGGTCTACATGGTGGACAATTACCATTACTTTTACCGCGACGGCATGTACATGTTTCCGGACGAGGCGGAGCGCTTCGGGTTCTTCTGCCGGGCGGTCCTGGAGATGCTGCCCCGGCTGAACTGGCAGCCGGACCTGATTCACTGCAACGACTGGCAGACCGGGCTGGTGCCGCTGTTGCTCAAGACCGTCTACCAGTCCGACCCGCTGTTCAAGCACATAGCAACCGTGTTTACCATCCACAACCTGCAGTACCAGGGGAACTTTCCCCATGAGGACCTGGAGCTTCTGGGCCTGGACGAAGAGTTTTTCACTCCCGGGCGGATCGAATTCTACGGGACGGTCAGCTTCATGAAGGCCGGCATCGTGTATGCCGACGTGATCAACACCGTGAGCCGAACCTACGCCCGGGAAATTCAAACCCAGGAACTGGGCGAGCGCATGGACGGCATCCTCCGCATGCGCGCCAACGACCTTTACGGCATCGTCAACGGGATCAACTACCACGAGTTCAACCCCAAGACGGACCAGCGCATCTACCGCAACTTCGACCACAACGACATCGGCGGCAAGAAGGACAACAAGTACGCCCTGCAGAAGGAGATGGGGCTGCCGGTGCGGGATGTGCCGGTGATCGGGCTTATCTCCCGGCTGGTCGATCAGAAGGGCCTGGACATCATTCTGGAGATTATCAACGACCTGACGCAGGCGGAACTGCAACTGGTGGTGCTGGGCAGCGGCGACCCCCGCTACGAAAAGCTGTTCGGCCAACTGCGCGGGCGCTTCCCCCAGAAGGTCGGGGCGTTCATCGCGTTCAACGCCATTTTGGCCCAGCGGATCTACGCCGGTTCGGACATGTTCCTGATGCCCTCGCGCTTCGAGCCCTGCGGGCTGGGTCAGCTGATCAGCATGCGCTACGGGACGGTGCCCATAGTGCGTTCCACCGGCGGCCTGGCCGACACGGTCCACGACTTCAACCCGGCCACGGGTTCGGGTAACGGGTTTGCTTTCGAACCGTATACGGGGGAGGCGCTCCTTTCAACCGTACAGCGGGCGCTCAAGCTCTACCGGGAGGATCCCGGCCAGTGGGAGAAACTGGTCCGCCGGGTTATGGAACTGGACTACTCCTGGGCCCGTTCGGGCGTGGAGTACCTCCAGCTCTTCCAGGAAGCGCTCCGCAAGCACGCAGGCGTAAAGACCATGACGGCCTGATAAGAGGATCCGGCCCTGGTAACTCCCTCCGGCACGGGGGGGGGTTTTTGTTTTAGCGGCACGGTTCCCGGTGGTCCGGGGGGGGGGAATCCACACCGTCAGGACCGTTCCCCGGAGCCTATGGAGTTGTCATGTTTAGGCGACAGCACTGTAAACGATAGTTTACAGCAGATGGTTTCGGCCCGTCGCCCGGCTCTCCCTGCGACCCTTCAACTCCCGCCTCCGACCTTTCACGGCGAATCGGTCAGGCGGCCATGATTCTTGCATGTTAATTAACGGGAAGGTCCGGGCACTTTTTAGTACCTGAAAGGCGGGTGGGGATTTCTTTGGATTTTGACCTGAGTCCCGAGCAACAGATGGTTATGGAGACGGTGCGCGAGTTCGCCGATGCCGAGATAGCACCGGTAGCCGGCGAGATGGACCGGGGCCGGTTTCCGGCCGACATTATGGCCAGGCT
Source organism: Bacillota bacterium (assembly GCA_021800315.1). Classification (GTDB taxonomy): domain Bacteria; phylum Bacillota; class Desulfotomaculia; order Desulfotomaculales; family JAJYZD01; genus JAJYZD01. The sequence goes on from JAJYZD010000172.1 coordinate 6,111, forward strand.
GGCCGAAATGGACCTGATGGGGCTGTGCTTCCCGGAGGAATACGGGGGAGCGGGAGGCGACTACCTGAGTTACTGCCTGGCGGTGGAGGAGATTACCCGCGTGTGCGCTTCCACCGGGATCACTTTCGAAGCCCACATCTCCCTGGGCTGCATGCCCATCCACCTCTTCGGCAACGAGGAGCAGAAAAAACGCTACCTCGTTCCGTTGTGCCGCGGCGAGACCATGGGTTCCTTCGGCCTCACGGAGCCAGGCGCCGGGTCCGACGCGGGAGGAACCCAGACCACCGCGGTGGTCGACGGCGACTCCTGGGTGATCAACGGTTCCAAGATTTTCATCACCAACGCCAAGTACGCGCGATTCGTGACCATCACCGCGGTGACGGAACGGGGGCAGGGCACCCGGGGCATCAGCGCCATTATCGTGCCCACCGACGCTCCCGGGTTCACCATCCGGCCCCTGACCGAAAAGATGGGCTGGCACGGTTCCAACACCAACGAACTCTCCTTCGACAACGTGCGGGTGCCGCTGGAAAACCTGGTCGGCAAACGGGGCGAGGGCTTCAAGCAGTTCCTGATCGTCCTGGACGGGGGTCGCATCGCCGTGGCCGCCATGGGGGTGGGCATAGCCCAGGCCTGTCTCAACGCTTCCCTGACCTACGCGAAAGAAAGGGTGCAGTTCGGCCAGAGCATCTCCCGCTTCCAGGCCGTCAGCTTCAAGCTGGCCGACATGGCCACCAACATCGAACTGGCACGGAACCTCTACTACAAGGCGGCCTGGTTGCGGGACCAGGGTCGTCCCTACAAGAAAGAAGCGGCCATGGCCAAGCTGTTCGCCACCGAGATGGCCACGCGCTCCGCCCTGGAGGCCATCCAGATCCACGGCGGCTACGGCTGCATGAAGGAGTTTCCGGTGGAGCGGTATTTGCGCGACGCCAAGATTTGCGAGATCGGGGAGGGAACATCCGAAGTGCAACGGCTGCTCATCGCCCGGCTGCTGGGGTGCTAAATCCGCGGGGAAGTATCGGGGGTGTAATGGGCGCCGGACGGGGGACAACTTCGTCAAGGCGGTCGACGTCTTGAACCACCGTCGGAAAAACCTGGCCGAGGCGGCGGCGATCCGGCTCTTGGACCACGGTTCCCATGCCGGGGAGGAGATCGTCGAACATTCCGGTTTGGCCGGACCGGTGGTTGACCGGTTGCGGGAAGAGTTGACCGCGGCGCAGGAAGTGATCCGGTCGCCGGAGAAAAAGTTATGGTGGATCGGAACCATGAGGGAATGGAGGGAAAAACCTTGGACGGCACCGTGTTGCTGGACGTCCGCGGAGACGTGGCAATCGTTACCCTGAACCGGTCGGAGGCCTTAAACGCCCTGAACGATGACCTGGGCCGGGAACTGCTTTCCGCCTTACGCGAATGCGGTCGCACTCACGTGCGGGCCGTGGTGCTGACCGGCAGCGGCCGGGCCTTTTGCGCGGGCGGCGATCTCCGGTTTTTCCGGGGGTTCGCCGCCCAGGATCCGGCCCGGCCCTTCCGGGAACTGGCCGGAGTACTCAACGACATCATCATGGCTCTGCGTTCGCTGGCCAAACCGGTGATTGCGGCCGTCAACGGCGCGACCGGCGGGGCGGGGGTCAGCCTGGCCTGCGCCTGCGACCTCCGTTTCGCCGCCAGGGGCGCCATATTCCGCCAGGCCTATACGGCCGCCGGCCTTACCCCGGACGGCGCCTGGACGCTCCTGGTGCCGCTCCTTACCGGCCTGGGCCGGGCCTCCGAGTTGCTGTTCCTGAACCCGGTGCTGAAAGCGGAGCAGGCCCTGGAGTACGGTCTGGTGAACCGGGTGGTGGAGGACGGCGAGTTGATGGAGCACTGTCTGGGCACGGCCCGGGAGTTGGCCGCGGGGCCCACGCCGGCCTTTGGCCGGGCCAAGGAGTTGTTCAACCGGGCCCTGTTTTCCGGGCTCTACGCCC
>JAJYZD010000004.1 GCA_021800315.1 Bacillota bacterium
TACGGCTTCCCGATCAGACATCGGGAGCGGAAGAAGGTTCACCACGGTTTTCAGACCGGGGACCTGGTGGTTGCCGACATTCCGAAGGGCAAGTACCAGGGTCGGTGGCGCGGTAGGGTCGCCGTCAGGAAGACGGGCTACTTCGACATCAGGGACGGTACCGGGAAACGACTGTGCCAGGGCATTTCCGCGCGATACTGTCGTCTCCTGCAGAGAGCTAATGGCTGGCAGTACGAGCGGGAACAATTGCCGGCTGGCGCCGGTGCCACGCTTCCTCCCCATGTCTAAAGCCAGGGGCATCCGCGCGGCAGTTTCGTGAAATACCGGGCCAAAGGCCCGCAAGGGAGGAACTTTTAGTCTATGGATCTCAACAAGTGGCCGCGGGAGGGCGGCATCAAGGACCACGACCTCTACGGTGAGGAACACTTCAGCGCGACCGCCCCGGGGGTCATCTACGAGCTGAAACCGGTGATCGATCCCAAGGGAGGGGTGGCCGAGGGGCTCAATGCCGCCTGGATCACCCTGAACAACCCGGCCCAGTACAACTCCTACACCACGGAAATGGTGAAGGGGGTCATCGCCGGCATGCACCGGGCTTCAATGGACCGCTCGGTGGTGGCCGTGGTGTTCACCGGCACCGGGGACAAAGCCTTCTGCACCGGCGGCAACACCAAGGAGTACGCCGAGTATTACAGCGGTAATCCCACCGAATACGCCCTGTACATGGATCTCTTCAACGCCATGGTGGACGCCGTCTACATGTGTAAGAAACCGGTCATCTGCCGGGTCAACGGCATGCGGGTGGCCGGCGGACAGGAGATCGGCATGGCCTGCGACATCTCCCTGTCCTCCGACCTGGCCGTTTTCGGACAGGCCGGTCCCCGGCACGGCTCCGCCCCGGTGGGCGGCAGCACCGACTACATCTTCTGGTACCTGTCCATGGAGCAGGCCATGTGGAACTGCATCTCCTGCGAGGTTTGGAGCGCCTACAAGATGGAACGCCTCGGCCTGATCTCCAAGGCGGTACCTGTTTTGAAAAAGGACGGCGGCTTCATCCGCAACCCGCAGGTCATCACGGACCGCTACCTGGACGACGGGGCCATTGTCTACGGCGAGATGGCCTCCGGCGAGGAAAAGGCCGGGGCCGACGCCCTGGTGAAGGAGTGCACGGTCGATTTCAGCCGGCTGGACGCCGAGGTGGACAAGATCGTGTGGTCGCTGACCAATTTGTTCCCGCACTGCCTGATGATGTCCATCGACGGTATCCGGGCCAAGAAGAAATTCTTCTGGGACCAAAGCAAGCTGCCCAACCGCCACTGGCTGGCGGCCAACATGATGAGCGAGGCCTACCTGGGCTTCAACGCGTTCTCCACCAAGAAACTCACCGGGAAGGACCGGATCGACTTCCTCGAGTACCGCCGGCTGCTGACCCAGGCTCATCCGTTCGACCAGGATCTGATCGACCGGGTGATGCCGCCGCGGAAGGAATAGGTGATAAGCGTGGACTACCGGTACCTGAAATACCAGAGTGAAAACGGCGTCAACACCGTTACCCTGGACCGGCCGCCGCTGAACGTCCTGACCATCGACATGATGGAAGAACTGGCGATGGCCCTGCAGCAGGCCGACACGGAGGCCGGCGCGGTGGTCCTTTTGCAGGCGGCCGGCAAGGCCTTTTCGGCCGGGGTGGATGTGGGCGACCACACTCCGGACAAAGTCGAACGCATGATCGACGTCTTCGAGCGTCTTCTCGTGGCCATGGCCGGGCTGAACAAGCCCCTGGTGGCGGCGGTGCAGGGCGCCGCCCTGGGCGGCGGCCTGGAATTGGTCCTCCTGGCCGACATGGTGGTGGCCTCGGAAAAAGCGCGCTTCGGCCAGCCCGAAGTGACGGTGGGGGTGTTCCCGCCCCTGGCCTGCTACGTCCTGCCGCGGCTGATGCCCTGGCCGCAGGCCATGGAACTCCTGCTGGGCGGCGGCACCGTCGACGCCGCAAGGGCTTACGCCCTCGGCATGGTCAACCGGGTCTTCGCGCCCGGGGATTTCGCCGCCGGGGTGGCCGAATTTGCGGCCAGGTTCGCCCAACTGAGCCCGGTGGTCCTGGCCCTGACCAAAAAGGCCGCCCGGGCCGGCCTGGGGGAGAACTTCCCGGCCTCGCTGTCGCTCATCGACACCATTTACCTGAACGAGTTGATGACGACGCAGGATGCCAGGGAGGGCCTGCAGGCCTTTATGGAGAAGCGCCACCCCGTCTGGCAGGGTCGGTAGGTTGTTTTGAAAGAAGGAGGGATAGGTGTGCCCGTTCCGGAGAAAATCGCCGCCTGGCAGATGACCGTTCCCGGGGAACTTACCCGGGTGGAGTTGCCGGTTCCGCAGCCGGCGCCGGGTGAGGTGCTGGTGGAGATAGCCGGCTGCGGCGTTTGCCACACCGACATCGGCTACTTCTACCAGGGGGTGCCCACGGTGACCAAACCGCCGCTCACCCTGGGCCACGAGATCAGCGGGCGCGTGGTGGCCGGGGAGGAAAGCCTCCTGGGCCAGGAAGTAATCATCCCCGCCGTCATGCCGTGCAACCGTTGTCCCATTTGCGCCGCGGGGCGCGGCAACCGCTGCCTGGCACAGAAGATGCCGGGTAACAGCCTGGGTATCTACGGGGGCTTTGCCAGCCATATCCCGGTGCCGGCCGCCGACCTGTGCGTGGTGGGAGACCGCGCCCTGCCGCTCGAGTACCTGGCCGTGGTGGCCGACGCCATCAGCACCCCCTACCAGGCGGCCGTCCGGGCCGACCTGAAACCCGGCGACCTGGCGATGGTGATCGGGGCCGCCGGCGGCGTGGGAACGTACGTGACCCAGGTGGCCGCGGCCTTCGGAGCCAAAGCCGTGGTGGCGATCGACCGCAACGAGGAGAAACTGGCCCGTACCACGGGTATTGGCGCCACCCACACCATCAACACCGCCGGTAAGTCGCTCAAAGAGATCAAGGAGGACTTCAAGGCTTACTGCAAGGCCGCCGGTCTGCCTTCCAACTATGGCTGGAAGATTTTCGAGGTAACCGGCACCAAAGAGGGCCAGGAGATCGCCCTGGACCTTCTGCCCTTCATCGGCAAGCTGGTCCTTATCGGCTACGCCATCCAGAAGGTGGAGTTCATGTTTTCCCGCCTGATGGCACTGGACGCGGAGATCATCGGAACCTGGGGCTGCCTGCCGCAATACTACCCGGATGTCCTGAAGATGGTCCTGGACGGCCGGATCCAGGTGAAGCCCTTCGTAGAGATCCGCCCCATGAGCACCATCAGGGAAACCTTCGCCGAGGCCCACTCCGGGCGCCTGGCCCGGCGGGTGGTCTTGACCCCGGATTTCTGACCCCAGACGTTTCCATCGCAGACCGGGACGGTGCATAATTCTGGAAAAGGATTTGGCGTGGGTTGCGCCGAATCCTTTTTCCGTGTAATGCGGCCGTCCGCCGGGGTAGCCTGAGAACCGGCGGACGTGGCGAAAAAAGGGGGCCTGGACGGTTTTGGATCCGGTGAACGTTCTCCTGGTGGTGCCGCACGAGGTGGGCAGCACCGACAGGTACGAAGAGGTCTTGCAACGGCGTTTCCCCACCGAGATAGCCGGCGGAGCCATCCGGATCAGGAAATCGGTCAGCGGCGACCTGCCGGACGAATTCCTGGACACCCACATCATCGGCACCGGCACCTTGATCCCGCGCATTCCGGAAATGAAGGACCTCAAGTGGATCATGAGCTTTAGTTCCGGGGTGGACCACTGGCACAAATTCGGCAAAGTGCCGGCCCACGTTCCCCTGGTCAACCTGCCGGGCGGATCGGCGGTGCCGGTGGCGGAGTTCATCCTGGGCCTCATGTTGACCCTGGCCAAGAAATACAACCGGTTGTGGGACGAACAACGGGAGAGAAGATATACCCGCATTTACGGCGACGAGCTGTACGGCAAGACGCTCGGCCTCGTCGGCCTTGGCGGCATCGGGCGCGAGGTGGCCAAAAGGGCCAAAGGGTTCGACATGCGGATCATCGGCACGGCCACCCGGAAGGTCGAGGTTCCCGGCGTCGACGAAGTCTACCTGGCCGGCCGGGTGGAAGACGTCATCCGGCAGAGCGACTTCCTGGTCCTGGCCTGCCCGGAGACCGCGGATACTCTGGGCCTGATGAACGAGGCCCGGTTCCGGCTGATGAAGAAGACCGCCTACCTCATCAACTGCGCCCGCGGGTCCCTGGTGGTCAGGGAAGCCCTGCTAAGGGCCCTGAACGAGGGCTGGATCGCCGGGGCGGCCCAGGATACCTGGTGGACCAAGGACCCGGTGCCAAGCTACCTGCCGCCGGGGGACGAGATCAGGAACGCCGCAAACCTGATTATCACCCCCCATATCTCCGGCTTTACCAGGATGTACGAACAGAGGTTCGGGAATGCTTTTGCCGACAACATCGCCCGCTATTTGCATGGGGAACCGTTGATCAACCTGGTTTCCGGCTTTGGTACCGGCCGCGCCTGACCGGCGCAGACCGTATCCCGGCGGCCGGAGGGGGGAAGCGCATGGACGACCGGCAAACCACCGTAGGCGAATTGCGCGCCATGGTCGCCTCTTTCGTGGAGGAGCGGGACTGGCGGCAGTTCCATTCCGCCAAAAATCTCAGCATGTCCATCGCCATCGAGGCCGCCGAACTGATGGAGTTGTTTCAGTGGACGGACGGAGAAGCGGCGGATGACCGGCAGTTGGCGAGGGTCGGGGAAGAGTTGGCCGACGTCGTGATCTATTGTCTTTCCCTGGCCAATGCTTTGGAGCTGGACCTGGCGCGGGCGGTGCGGGACAAGGTGGAAGCCAACGGCCGGAAATATCCGGCGGCGAGGTTCAGGGGCGGATTCCGGTAGCTCCCGGTCAACGTGGTCTCCGGAGGTGAATGGCGGTTAATTTTTCCTATTTAGGCTTTTTCCCTTTGCCTCCGGGAGGACGGCCGGTGTTGACCATGTTGTCCCCAGGGGGCCACATAACCGGGTCGTCCTGCATTATCAGGTTCATGATTCTCAGCAGTTCGTCGCTCGGTTCTTTTTTACGTTTTGTGATTTGCTTTTCCCATTCTTCCATCACGGGCAGGCGGATGCCCATAATCATGCACGCGCAATAGAGGGATTCTTCTAAATTGGCAAAATCACTATCGTAGCCGGAGTGAATCAATTCCATAATAGGGGAAACGCATTGATCTGATAATAGATTGCACCACTCATAAGCCAACATTGTCTGTACACTGAGGTCAGTTTCCCGGGGAAGTAGTTCCAGAAATGCTTGTTCACTGCCCTGGGATTTTATGTTGCCCAACAACGAGGCGGCGGCAAATCGGAAATCCCAATGCTCATTAAAAAAACACCGTTGTATTCCTCTAACGACAACATCATTACCAATCCTGGTTAAAGCATTGATCGACTCCTCTGCCAACATTTCTTCGTTGCAACGGAGGTTGTCGATAAGTACAGGGACGACTACAGTCATCTTTAATCCGCCAGCCAACATGATCATATATAATTCTTCATAATCCCGGTATTTCTCGTCCGTAAGGATTGTGAGAATTGTATCGAGAGGCAAATCGTCTCTAGTTTGTAACGTCTTGACGATGTCTTTCCCATAGGTATAATCCATTTCACCGAGGTTTCTATCTTTATTCCTATGGCAAAAGGCCAATAACTCGTTCATAAGTTTGTTTGTCGGCCAGGAAAATAGATCTATACGCCTTTTTATCTTAGGGATACAGCCTGGAGCCATATTGGTAACTTTACGGATCCCTGGAGCCATGTGGATCAGGACATTTATATCGGCGTTCACAATCATGTTGTTGTAATACCGAATGACGACGGCATCGGAAACATGCGGCAACCGGTCCAAAACGCTCCGCAAGGTCAGTTCGGTCTGGGTGAAATTGACGGCGGCGGCGAGCAGTTCCAGGTTGCTTATTTCTCCATATGTTCTACAGCATTCCAGCACAGCCGGGGCCAGGTCCGGGTCCCGACTGAAGCTGCCGGCGAAATAGCCCACCGCGTGATTCCGGAGAAAGTTCTGCTGATGATATAGAAACGGCTTGACTTGTTGACCTGTAACCAACATTTTACCGACCTCCGAGCCCGGCAACTGCGTCCGGCTTGTTTGCTGATGATTCTGTTTCGCTGCAGGTGCCGCCATTTCCTGCCCGGCCAGAAACCGGACCCGATGCCGGAACACGTCCGGGCGGCGTTCCGGCGCAACGTCCGGGCGCTGCTGACCCCGAACCCGGGAGCCCTTGTCTTTACTGGTGAACCACGGCGGACACGAAGCAATGGCCGCCTGATCAACAATCAGGCAACCCGAGTTTTTGTTAAGTCAGTTAAGGTCAAAAGCCTTATTTTACGCGGGTTTGCGGGCTGGGAAGTTTTAACTAAGACCCGTTATTTCGGCACATTTTCACCTGCATTGCAGTACTTTTGCAGTGCAAACCGGACCTGCTATGCCCCGCCCTGTGCGGCTTGGCGGGTTTCGTTGCTGTACGGGAAGGCCGCTCCAAGTGCCGGTCGCTATTTCCCGGCGGGACTTCTTCCGCGTCTTCCCCTATTGGCCGTCCTTCCCTCCGACAAGCAACCCCTCCCTTGGCCCCGTTGGATCAAAGAGTATTTTTCTCCTCCCCTTGTAATCTGTATATACATTCGTATATAATAAGTACATGGACGCTATAGAATTTTCGGGCTTCCAGTGGGACCCGGGCAACCGGGAAAAATGCCAGAAGCATGGCGTTTCGATTGAAACGATAGAGGCGCTTTTTCAGTGTCCCCTGGCTGTTTTACCGGATGAAGCCCATTCCCAAGATGAACAACGTTTCAGTGCCATAGGTAAAACGGATGATGGACGACACGTGTTCGTGGTCTTCACCCTACGCCGTGATGAGGAAGCTATCTTAATTCGTCCCATAAGTGCTCGTTATATGCACGAGAAGGAGGTTATCGCTTATGAAAAAGCAAATCCCGACCTTTAAGACTGACAAGGAAGCCGAACACTTTGTTGCAAGTGCTGATCTTAGCAATTATGACCTATCTGGCGCGCGCATGGTTAAATTCGAGTTAAAGCCTAAAGATAAAGCCATAAGCCTGCGTCTATCGGAAGAACTCTTTAAGGCCATACAAAAGAAAGCAGAGAGCGAAGGAGTTCCTTATCAAAGGCTTATTCGTCAGGCTATTGAAAGAGAGGTTTTATAGATTATTTCGTCCAAAACCATGTAATCTTTGAACGCTTCCGATTTGTATTAGACTGCCCCCGGACTTCACCGGGGGCATTTTGTGTTTTGCTCGTTGGATGGGACGGCCGCTCCCGAGAGGATGGACTGCCCATGTGGGCGGCCACCCATTACCCGCCGGCAGCATACTTCGGCGGCCGCCCCGGCAACGGCGGGCGGGAGAGGTGAAACGGATTGGCTGATTCCATGATAACCCAGGCGGCGCAGGCCGTCAATCCCGGCCCGGCCGACTTCCTGGCCGCCCTATACGGAGATAGGCCGCCCGGGTGGTTGGTAGCCTGGACCCGCCAGGACCGGGTGACCAGGTGGCTGCCCGCCGGCGACCACGACGAGGCGGCCCGGCAGGCCATGACCCTGGCGGGTAATTACGATATCTATTTTGGCGTCGGAGTCCAGGGAGACAAAGGCAGGACCAACCAGCGCGGCAAGGCCGACACTGTGATAGCAATTCCCGGCCTGTGGCTGGACGTGGACTGCCGGGGCGGTGCACATTCGGCAACCAACCTGCCCACCCTGGACGAGGCCCGCTCATTGGTGGGACTGTTCGGCCTGCAGCCGTCTGTCGTCGTCCATACGGGCGGCGGTGTGCATGTCTACTGGATATTCCGGCGTCCCTGGGTATTCCGGGATAGCAGCGACCGGCAAAGGGCCGCCGACCAGGTGGCCGGGTTCCAGAGGGGGATGATAGCACTGGCGGCCGCCCGTGACTGGCGGCTCGATAATACCTCTGACTTGGCGCGGGTGTTGAGATTGCCCGGAACCACGAACCGCAAAATGACCCCACGCGCTCCCGTGACGGTGGTGGGCTGGCATCCGGAGCGGCGGTACAGCTACCAGGACGTGGAGGCGGCCATTGAGCGGCTGGAGATCCAGGCCGCTGCCGCGCGGCAGGCTGCCGGCGGCGGTGATCGGCGCGGTACTACCCAGGCCGGACAGGGCGACCAGGAGCGGCAGGACACCGGCCCGCTCCCACGCGCGGACCTCATAGCACAGAGTTGCGCCTGGATCATGCGCTGCCGGGTGAATGCGGCCACCCTGGCCGAACCCGAGTGGTACGGCATGGTCGGCGTGATCGCCCGGTGCCAGGATGGGGCGGCCATTGTCCACAAGTGGAGCAGGGCATATCCGAGGTATTCGGAGCGCGAAACGGACGCCAAAATCAAGCACGCGATGGAGGACGCAGGACCGATCACCTGCGAGCGGGTACGGCAGAACTTCGGCGGCTGGTGCATGGATTGTCCCCATCGAGTGACCTCACCCGTCGTCCTGGGCCGGGAGAGGCAGACCCCGGCATGGCGGCCGGTTTCGCCGAGCTTGAACGGAACATGATTGCCGAGCGGACAACCCAGGCCCTGGCCCATAAGAAGGCCCACAGAGAAGCCTACGGCCCCCCCCCCGGGATTCGACCGGGACGGCAATTTCCTGGTGGAAAACGAGGTTGAGCAGGCTACCGTCCGGATGATCCTGGACATGAAGCGGGCTGGCGCGTCCATCAACGAGATTGCCCGCCGGCTAAACAGGGACGGCATACCCACCAAGAAGGGCGGCAAGTGGTACGCAAGCACCGTCAGCAACATCCTGCGGAACTCTCTGCATGGGAAGGAGGCGGCATAGGTGGACGCATTGCCAACCAAGTTATACACGGTGGAGCAGGCCGGGCAATATCTGCTGATCCCGGAAAAGCGAATCCGCACATGGTTACGGGAAGGCCGGTTACATGGCTACAAGCTGGGGGGCGAGTGGAGAATCAGCGAGGAAGACCTTGAAGAGTTTCTTGCCTCCGGCTACACGGGCAATAAGCCGCAAACCAAAGGGGAATAACCCGGCCCGTTTCAACGGAGAGACCCCCAGGAGACGCTACAAGCGACGAGAACCGAAAAAGGTACATTCATACCATCCCGCCCAAGATCGAAGCGGAAACAGGCCGTAGCAACGGCAACCCCTCACCCTGGCAAAACGGAACAAACGGAACGGAACAGAACGCCCCAAGGAAAAAAAGCCAGAAACGACCCGGCCTCCTGCGGTCCTGCGAACCTTCATAAACCTTCAGGGGGGTAGGCCGTCCGGACACCGTCAGCCCGGTGGCCGAACCGAACCGAACCGAATCAGCGAAGGTAAAAAGCCCGTTCCCACGGGGCGGACATCAGGCCGGACGGGCAAACGAAGCGAAGCGGCGAAGCGGAGCGATCAACAGAGCGAACCAGGAATTTCACGCGATGATAAACAAAAAAACGGAGCGGGAGGCGGAAGCGGTGGCGGGCAAAGCGGCAAAGCCCAAAGCGGACAAGCCCACAAAGACCAAGCGGCGTGGACACGGGGAAGGAACGGTCTATTTCCATGAGGGGAAGCAGCTTTGGGTAACCCAGGTTACCATAGGCGGCAAGCGACGGACCCTCTACTGTTCAAGACCAGCAAGGAGGTACAGGACAAGAAGGCGGCCCTTGAGGCCGAAGTCATTAAGGGCACATACGCCGAACCATCGGCCGTTACTTTTGGGCAATGGCTTGCGAGATGGCTTGACGTTTACGTGAAACCGGCCGTTAGAGATACTGTCCACGCAGACTACGAAAGCATTATTAAGCTGCATATCCTGCCGGCGCTGGGTGATATGCCGATTCAAAAACTGCGGCCTTCGGACTTACAAGCCTTCTACAAGGCCAAACTTGAAGGCGGTCGGTTGGACGGCAAGGAAGGCGGACTCTCCACCCGTACGGTTAGGCTATTACACTTTCTTATTGGCAAGGCGCTCAAACAGGCCTTCAAAGAAGTACTGGCGGCCAGAAACGTGAACGAAGCAACCATTTTGCCGAAGATGGTTAAAAAGGAACCGCGCTATTTAGCACCCCAAGAACTTGAAACTTTTATCGGTGTTATGGCGCAAAGCAGGCACTTCGCGCCGTTATGATGGATATCGGAACCGGCCTGCGCCGTGGCGAATTATTGGGATTGCAGCGTGATTGTGTGGATCTGGAGAGGAAAACCATCACTGTTCGGCGTTCATTGGTACGGCGGCTGAAAGGCGCTCCCGTAATTCACGAACCAAAGACGGCGGCCGGCGGATAGAACCACGAAACTCTTCCCGCCGCGTAAAAGCATATCTGCGCAAGGCTGGCATGCCGGATGCTTCCCTGCACGGCCTTCGGCATACCCACGCAACGGAACTACTGCGGATGGGGACCGCACTGAAAACCATTCAGAAGCGGCTGGGACATGCGAACTTTTCCAGTACAAACATCTACACGCACGTCGTCGAGGAGCTGGACAGGGACGCGGCCGACAAGATCAACGGCGTTCTGAAGGCAGCCGCCCGGCGGACGGCCCGAAAATAACTTTTGCAGTACTTTTGCAGTACGAGCCCAATGAAGAAGGACTCCCGAACCCGGGAGCCCTTGTCTTTACTGGTGAACCACGGCGGACACGAAGCAATGGCCGCCTGATCAACAATCAGGCGGCCATTATAACCGGAGAAACCGCTTACTCGTGCTTGTGCATCTTCATGACGGCTTCCCGGATCTCGTTGACCGAGGCTTCCTCCTCGATGGTGGAAAGGTCGCCCAGGTCCTTGCCCGTCATCAGGGTACGCATGACCCGGCGCATGATCTTGCCGCTACGGGTCTTGGGCAGCATGTTGACGAACTCGACGTCCCGCATAACCACGATGGCGCCCATGGTGTTGCGTACGTGGGTGATCAGTTCCCTGGCCAGTTCGGGCGAAGGGGAGTAGCCCTTTTGGAGCACTACGAAGGCGGATGCCACCTCGCCTCTGAGTTCGTCGGGCACACCGGAGACGCCGGCTTCGACCACGGCCGGGTGGCCGATGAGGGCGCTTTCGATTTCCACCGTGCCGATACGGTGGGCGGCGATCTTGATCACTTCGTCGGACCGGCCGGCGAACCACAGGTAGCCGTCCTCGTCCACGGCCGCGGCGTCGCCGCAATAGTAGTAGCCCTTGGTGGTCGGGTACTTTTCCCAGTACTCGTTCCGGTAGATATCCTCGGTTTGCCAGAGGGTGGACGTCAGACCCGGGAAGGGCTGCTTGATCACGACCACGCCTTTTTCGTTCGGAGCGACCGGCTTGCCGGTGGCCTGGTCGAGAATCGCGGCGATGACACCGGGAACCGGGATGGCCGCGGAACCGGGCTTGATCGGCACCATGCCCAGGCCGTACGGGTTGGCGAATATGGGGCCGGCGGTCTCGGTCTGCCACATGTGGTCAATGACCGGGATGCGGTTGCCGAAGACATCCTCCTGCAGCCATTTCCAGGCCGGGGGATTGAGCACCTCGCCGGCGCAGAAGATGCGTTTGACCGAACTGAGGTCGTGCTTTAAGGCCTGGTCGATGCCGATGCGCATCTGGGCCCGGACGCCGGTGGGGGAAAACCACAGGGCGGTGGGACGGTGGCGTTCGACGATGTCCCACCACATGTCCTGGTTCGGGTAGTCGGGCGTTCCGTCGTACATGACGGAGGTGCAACCGGCCAAGAGCGGCCCGTAGACGTTGTAACTATGACCGACGATCCAGCCTATGTCCGAGGTGCAGAACCAGACGTCGTTGGCCTTAAGGCCGTAGATCCATTTACCCATGGAGTGAACCCAGATCTGGTAGCCGCCGTGTTTCTGCACGGTCACCTTGGGGCGGGCCGTGGTACCCGAAGTGGGCAGGAGGAACAGGGGTTCGTTGGACTCCATGATCTCCACTTCGGAACTCTGTCCGGCACCAAGGGCGACAAAGTCTTCCCAGGCGATGTCCCGGCCTTCCTTGAGGGGGGTGTCGGGGTTTTTCCGCAGTACGGCCGCCTTTTCGATCTGGCCGGGCGGGCACTTGTCGATGCCGTCGTCCACGATCTTCTTGAGGTCGATGGGCTTGCCCCGCCGTGAACTCTCGTCCTGGATCAGCATGTAGCGGGCACCGGAGATCTGGAGCCGGTCGGCCACCGCTCCGGCCGAAAATCCGGCGAAGATGACCACGTGCACCGCGCCGACGCGCGCGCAGGCCAGCATGGCGGCCACCGATTGAATGCTGGTGGGCATGTAGATGGAAACTCGGTCGCCTTTGTTCACGCCCATGCCGCGCAGAGCAGCCGCGTATTTCTTTACCAGGTCCAGAAGTTGGGCGTAGGTGACCACCTCCGTGGTGCCGTCCTCGCCGTTTTCGGCTACCAGGGCGGCCCGGCCCCCGTTGCCCTGCAGGACCTTGTAGTCGACGCAGTTGTAGCATATGTTGGTTTGACCGCCGATAAACCATTGGAAGGTTGGGTATTCCCAGTTGAAGACCTTGTCCCATTTCTTGAACCAGTGGATGTCGGAGGCGGCGTCGAGGGCGGCTTTTTCCCAGAAGCCCTCGGGATCCCCGGCGGCTTTGTCGATGAAGGTCTTGACGTAAGGCGGAATCAACCCGGTGCCGGATTTGTCGTCTGCCATAAGTGCGTTTTCCATCTCCCCTGAATTATTCACGCATTCGTTGGCTTGAAGTTGCTGTTTGCAGAAAAAAGGGCGGGCTGCGAACTGGTGAACGAAACATGGGGAAGACCGGATCTTCCCCAGAGCCCTGAATAATTCGGGTCTACCGGGAGGGTCGCGCGAAACCTGGCCCGGCCACCACCTCCCAAACTAGTATTCCCTCCTGTGACATTCGGCTAATTATAGGTTCGGGACTTACGGTTGCTCAATGTTAGGCCGCCCAAAGGGCGGAAACCAGCCCCCGGCGGTCGCTGATGGCGCCTAACGGCTGTCCCCGGGGGGGCAGTCCGCGATGATCGCTTTCATATGTAATATATTACGTATCACCTGGCGCTGGCTTGGCCCGCAACCCAAATTACGCCACAACAGATTTTCCCGGATTGTTGACAAGCGCCGAAAGCCCGTGTTAGACTCAGGGCAACCGAATAAGGAAACAGGTGCCTCCGTAAGAGGAGAATAGGAAAGTCCGTACGGCGAGCCCGGGTTCGCCGGAAGGCGCGGTCCCGCCACTGTAAACGGTCAGTTTTGCCGCCGTAACGCCACTGGAGCTTCTCCGGGAAGGCGCGGCCCGACGATGACCCGTGAGCCAGGAGACCTGCCTGTTTCGTGTAGTCGTGTCTTCGCGGAAAAGGACACGGTTTTTTCCGAGGGTGATGGCAAAGTCCTCGGCCGGTATGGCACCGGCCGGGGACTTTTTGTTACGAAGGGGGGCGGTTGGGCTGATTGACGCCGGTCGGGGCGGATGAGGATGGAAAGGTTAAGCCCCTATCAGCCCTGAAGGAGAAGCGAGATGCGCGGATTTTGGTTGGCTTGTCAGTTCCTTACGATTGTACCGGTGACCGTGCGGGGCCCGGTGGAGGACCGGGACCTGGCGGCGGCCATGGCTTGGTTTCCGCTGGTCGGTCTCTTGCTGGGCGCGGCGGCGGCCGGGGTCTATGTGCTGACGGCGTATGTGTCCCCGTCGGCTTTGAGTGCCTTCGTTCCGCTCGCCTTCCTGGTGCTGGTAACCGGCAACATGCACGGTGATGCCTTGATGGACGCGGCTGACGGTCTTGGCAGCGGGCGTCCTCCGGAGAGGGCCCTGGAAATAATGAAGGACAGCCATGTCGGAGCCCACGGCGTCATGGCCGGCGTCCTCGGTTTCCTGGCCAAGCTTCTCCTGCTGGGGGCCCTGCATCCAGCGGGCCGGATCACCGCCCTGGTGCTGGTACCGGCCCTGGGGCGCTGGACTCACGTTTACGCGGCCAGGACCAATCCCTATGTCCGGCCGGACAACGGAAAGGGCGGGTTCACCAGGTACGTGGGTAACCGGGAACTCATCCTGGCTTCGGGCACCCTGGTCGCCGCGGCCCTGGTGCTCATGGGACCGGCAGGGGCCGTGCCGGTGGCGGCCGCCCTGGTGGTTGCCCATCTGGCCGGGCGTCATGCCCGTAAGATGCTCGGCGGCCTTACCGGAGACATCTACGGCGCCCTGGGCGAACTGGTGGAAATGGCCGGATTGGCGGTTATCCTGTTGTTGGAAAGGTTTTGAGGGAAGAGTAAAGGAGAGATTGCTGTGAGTTTGCTTGCGACCACTGTCAAGGGTATTGAACCGGCCAGCGGGGAGTGGCGGCAAAAGGCCGGGGAACATATCGACAAACTGACCATGCCGCCCCGCGCCCTGGGAAGGCTGCTCGACCTGGCCGAGCAGCTGGCCGGCATCAGGCGGACCATTAAACCGCGGGTGGAGAACAAAGTGGTCGTCACCATGGCCGGCGACCACGGTGTGGTCAGCGAAGGAGTGAGCGCCTTCCCCCAGGAGGTGACGCCCCAGATGGTCCGCAACTTCGTGGCCGGCGGCGCCGGCATCAACGTCATCGCCCGGGTCGCCGGGGCGCGCGTGGTGGTGGTGGACATGGGTGTGGCGGGGGACCTCGGCGACCTGGCGCGGGCGGGGCGGATCCTGTCCTACCGGATCGCCCCTGGCACGCGCAATATGGCGACCGGTCCGGCCATGTCACGGGAGCAGGCGTGCGCGGCCCTGGAAGCCGGTATCGACATCGTGGGCGTTCTTGCGGCCGAGGGTCTGGACCTTTTAGGCACCGGCGACATGGGCATCGGCAACACGGCTCCGTCGGCGGCCGTCCTGTCCGCGTTCGCGGGGCTGCCGGCCCGGGAAACCGCCGGGCGGGGCACGGGAGTGGGCGACGAGGCCCTGGAAAACAAGATCCGGGTCATCGACCGGGCGCTGGCGGTCAACAAACCCGACCCGCAAGACGCGGTCGACGTCCTGGCCAAGGTGGGCGGTTTCGAAATCGGGGGCATAGCCGGACTGATCCTGGGGGCGGCCTACCACCGGATACCGGTGGTGGTCGACGGCTTCATTTCCTCGGCCGGGGCCCTGGTGGCCAAAGCGCTGGCTCCTGACGCGGTGGATTACATGATCGCCGCCCACCGTTCCCATGAGCAGGGCCACCGGATCATGCTGGAGGTCCTGGGCCTTTCGCCCCTGCTGGATCTCAACCTGCGCCTGGGCGAGGGAACCGGGGCGGCCCTGTCCATGAAGGTGGTGGAGGCGGCGGCCGCGGTGATCAGCGACATGGCGACGTTCGAAGACGCCGGGGTGACCTCGGGGTAGGGCTACAGCGGTTTTTCCGTGACCGTCAACTCCTGGTCGTCGAGCAGCGCCCGTACCACCGGTTGTACCCCGGAGGCTTGTCCGCTGGTGAAGAAGGCCCATCGGCCTTCTTCCGGGGTCACGGTGTCGCCGGTAACCCTGCGGGTCTGGCAGGCCACGGCCCGGGCGGTGTCGATGACCAGAACGTCAGGCCCGGCTACCTTTTGGACCGCTTCGCGCAGGAAATGGTAGTGGGTGGAGCCCAGGACTATCGTATCCACCTTTCGCCCGATCATGGGCGAAAGGCATTCGGATAACAGTTCCTCCACCGCGGGACCGGTCGTCAGGCCGGCCTCGACCATTTCCACCAGACCAGGGCAGGGTACGGAGACCACCTCGGCTTGCCGCGCGAACTTCTCCTTGAGGTTGTTGTACCGGTCGCCGGCCAGGGTGACCTGGGTGGCCAGTACACCGATGCGACCGTTCCTGGTGCCTTCGGCGGCCGGTTTGACGGCCGGCTCCATGCCCACCACCGGCACCGCCAGCAGCCCGCGCAGGTAATCCAGGGCGGCTATCGAGGCCGTGTTACAGGCTACCACTACCGGCCCGGCGCCCCGGTCGGCCAGAAAGCGGGCGATGGTCAGGGACCGGGAGCGGATTTGGGCGGGATCGCGTAAGCCGTAAGGGCAGTAAGCCGAGTCGCCGTAGTAGATGAGGTCATGGCGGGGCAAAAGGCGCCTTATCTCCCTCAGGACCGAGAGACCTCCCACGCCGGAGTCGAATATACCGATGGGCAAGGTGAAAACCACCTCCTACCGGTCTATTGTCTCACCTTCGGGCCGGCAGCGCAAATAGGGCGGCCCGGAAAAACAAGCCGCCTGTCTTCACTTGTCTCGCCCCCTTGTTTTTGCCCTGGCCCCGCCGGGCCAGAGATATGTGCGGGGCCCGGTTGGAAGGGCCCCCACCCTTGCTTTATTAAGTGGTCATGGTACAATATGTTAGGCAGTAGGTGTTTATGGAAATCATCTAAGGCAATGTACAAACAGTTTTTAAGGAGGCCATCTTAAATGAAGCTCGAGGATGCAATAAACAAGGGAAAGGAAATATTGGTGAGTGCTAGCTATCCTATTACGTTTACGGAATTAAAGGAGGCAAAGCCGCAGCCGGATGGAGGTTGGTCTCTGGTGTACAAATCGCTCTTTAGGTCTGAGATTGTAACCATAACCATTAATCCCCAGGGAGAGGTTATATCGTTTAACGCAACTAAGGAGAAATAGTGTGATGGACCAACTCGAAAGCATGGAAAACCATAAAACAACTGCTCAACATTACTGTAACAATGCCAATAAATTAATGGAGGCCGGAGAAATACAAAAGGCTTCCGAGCTTTATTGGGGGTTTATTGCCCAGGAGATCCTGGCCTTTGCTGCAACAAAAGAAAGAAACCTTGGAACACATAGGCAGTTCGTAGAGTTTTGTACGGATCTTAGTAAGGCAACAGAAGATCCATATTTTAAGGACGAATTCAAGGCGTTATATAATGCCTTACATGTAGATTTTTATCATTTAATGTATGAAATGTCGGAAATTAGCGATTTCGCAATCCGGGCACGACATTTTGTCGAGCGTCTTTGGTCTCTTGAGGAAAAATAGACCATATGTACGGCCCGCCGAAGCGGACCGGAAGGGGACCTGCGGGGTGGTAACCGTAACGGTTCCACCACGTGCCAAGAGCGACACCTGCTCAGTACCGAGCCCAAGTACCACCGCCGCCTCGGCATCCCGGCCGCGAAGGCGCCAATCGTTCTAAGGAGTGTTAACGGCACTCCTTATTTGTTTCCGTTGTTGACCGTCCTGGAACCGGGACCGGTTACCAGGTACCTTATCTTTCCCGGCGTACCGGATCCCTAGAGGATTTTTCCGTTTTCGCCGAGAATACTAAATGCAAGGTATGACTTTTGGCGAAAGGAGAACAGGTTTGTCGTTTGCGACTGCCTTCATCGGAGGTACCGGGGTGTACGACCCCGACATTTTGGACGATGCGCGGCTGGAGACGGTGGATACCCCGTACGGGGAGGCGGTCGTCAATCTCGGCCGGTTCAACGGGCGGAACGTGGTCTTTCTGGCCCGCCACGGGGCCGGCCACTCCGTGCCGCCGCACCGCGTCAACTACCGGGCCAACATGGCCGCTTTGAAGAAACTCGGCGTTCAATCGGTGCTGGCTACCGCGGCCGTGGGTTCCCTGAATCCGTCCATGCAACCGGGCGACTTCGTGGCTGTGGATCAGTTCATCGACCTGACCAAGTCCCGGCCCCAGACCTACTTCGAGGGGGGGGACGAAGGCGTCGTGCACACCGACATGACCGATCCGTACTGTCCCCGGATCAGGGAACTGTTAGGGCGGGCGGGGGGATCCTTAAAGCTGGTCGTCCACGCGGGCGGGACCTACGTCTGCACCGAGGGCCCGCGATTTGAAACACCGGCCGAGGTCCGGATGATCCAGCATGTGGGCGGCGACCTGGTGGGCATGACCGGGGTCCCGGAAGTGGTCCTGGCCCGCGAACTGGATTTGTGTTACAGTACGGTGGCCATGGTCACCAATTTTGCCGCCGGCATATCCCCCACCCGTCTGTCCCATCAGGAAGTGCTCGACGTGATGGCCCAAAACGCCGGAAACATCCAACGTCTGGCCATGCAGGTCATAGACTGGCTGGGCGCGGACCGCGCCTGTCCCTGCCGGGGGGACGGTACCGCTCCGCGGTTGTAGCGAAGCCCGGCGGGCGGCGAGCCCGAATTTTGTCCATGGAAAGGGGGATACCCGGCCGGCGTACAAACAGGTCGCGCCGGGGCTTGCGTGTCTTCGGGTGTTTGTTCCCTGCGCTGGGAGGGCGACGCGCTCGTCATTCTCGATCAGACCCGTCTTCCGGATGAGGTATCCTACATAACCACGGCCGACTACCGGGTGGTGGCCGGCGCCATCAAGGACCTGAAGGTGCGGGGAGCGCCCGCCATCGGGGCGGCGGCGGCTTTCGCGCTTGTCCTGGGGGCCCGGGAGGCCCTTGGGTCCCCGCGTTTTCGCGAGCGGGTGAGGGAAGTGGCCGCGGAACTTACGGCTACCCGCCCGACGGCGGTCAACCTGCGGTGGGCCGTTAGCCGTCTGTTGGAGTGTCTTTCGGAAAACCAGGCCTGCGACCGGGACCTGGTGGACAGGCTCGCGCTGGAGGCGCGGGCCGTTTTTCAAGAGGATGTGGAGGGGAACCGCCGCCTGGGGCGGTACGGCCAGACCCTTGTTCCCCAAGGCTCCCGCATTCTGACCCACTGCAACGCCGGCGCCCTGGCCACATCCGGCTACGGCACCGCCCTGGGCGTGGTCAGGGCGGCCGTGGAAGCGGGCAAGAAGGTTACGGTTTACGCCGGCGAAACCAGGCCCTTGTTGCAGGGGGCGCGGCTTACCGTCTGGGAACTGGTGTCCGAGGGTGTGGAGACGTTTTTGGTCACCGACAGCATGGCCGGCTGGCTGATGGCCAAGGGGATGGTCGACCTGGTCCTTTTGGGGGCGGACCGGATAGCCGGCAACGGGGACGTGGCCAACAAGATCGGTACCTATTCCCTGGCCGTGCTGGCCGCGGCGCACGGAATGCCCTTTTACGTGGCGGCCCCCGTGTCCACCCTGGATTTGTCCCTGGCTTCCGGCGCTGAGATACCCATCGAGGAGCGGGCCGAGTCGGAAGTGACCGGGTTTGGCGGCCGCCGAACGGCTCCGGCCGGGGTCCGGGTTTTCAACCCGGCCTTCGACGTTACACCCGCCCGGCTGGTGACCGCCATCATAACCGACCGGGGAGTGGTTTACCCGCCTTACGGTACCAGCTTGCCCGGAATTTTTGGAGCGTAGGGAGAGAGTAAAGGTGTCGGATGTTTTTTGCAGCGACCCTTCCCAGGCCGCGGCGGGAAGGATGAAGATCGAATGGGCGCGCTCGCACATGCCGGTGTGCGGGGCGCTGTCGCAGCGGTTTTTACGGGACCGGCCGCTGGCCGGCCTGCGGGTGGCCCTGTCCATTCACCTGGAAGCCAAGACGGCCCGCCTGGCCGAACTGTTGCGTGATGCCGGGGCCGAGATGGCGGTGACCGGATCCAACCCGCTCTCCACCCAGGACGACGTGGCTTGTGCCCTGGCCGCCGGCGGTATGGAGGTTTTCGCCCGCTACAACGCCGACGAGGGCCGGTACCGCCGCCACCTGCTCCAGGTGCTGGAGCCGGGTCCCCACCTGGTTATCGACGACGGCGGCGACCTGGTGCACCTGTTGCACACCGAACGGGCGGACCTGGCCGCCGGTGTCCTGGGCGGCGCCGAGGAAACCACCACCGGCGTCCTGCGCCTGCGCCTGTTGGCGCGGGAAGGGAAGCTGTCCTTTCCTATGCTGGCGGTCAACGACGCCCGGTGCAAGTTCCTTTTCGACAACCGGTACGGCACCGGGGAATCGGTCTGGGCGGCCGTCATGCGCACCACCAACCTTCTGGTGGCCGGCAAAACGGTGGTGGTCATGGGCTACGGCTGGTGCGGCAAGGGGGTGGCACTGCGGGCACGCGGCCTGGGAGCGCACGTGGTGGTGACGGAGGTCGACCCGGTGCGGGCGATCGAGGCCCACATGGACGGTTACCGGGTACTGCCCTCGGAGGAGGCCGCCGCCGTGGGCGATGTGTTCATCACCGTGAGCGGCTGCCAGGACCTCCTGACCCGCCGCCATTTCGAGGTGATGAAGGACGGGGCGCTTTTGGCCAACGCCGGCCACTTCGACGTGGAGATCAATTTGCCCGACTTGGCCGCGATCGCCCAGGAACGGCAGACCGTACGGCCCAACATTGAACGGTTTACCCTGGCCGGGGGGAGACGCCTCTACCTTTTGGCCGGCGGCCGGCTGGTCAACCTGGCGGCCGGCGACGGCCACCCGGTGGAGATAATGGACCTTTCCTTCGCCCTGCAGGCCCTGTCGGCGGTCTACCTGGCCCAACGGGGCCGGGAGTTGGAAAAGAAGGTTTATCCCGTTCCGGCCGGACTGGACCTGGAGGTGGCCGAACTCAAACTGGCTTCCCTCGGGGTCAGGATCGACCGTTTGACGGGGGAACAAGGCCGCTACCTCGGCCTGGAGGAAGAACCGTAGGTGGACGGACGGCAATGGGAATACGCCGCCCGGCTGGCCGGGTTCGGCCGGCGCCTCGCGGCGGAAGGGCTCTTTTTTGCATGCTGGGGCAACCTGTCGGTCCGGGTGGGGGACTCGGTTCTCATTACCCCCAGCGGCATGGACTACGACAGCCTGAGACCGTCCGATATGGTCAGCATTTCGCTTTCCGGCCGGATTCTGGCCGGCCGGCGGCGCCCTTCGACCGAGATGGCCCTGCACCTGGCGGTGTACCGGGCCCGCGCGGACGCGGGGGCGGTGATCCATACCCACTCCGAGGCGGCCACCGCCCTGGCCGCGGCCCGGGTGCCTTGTCCGCCGTTGAGCGAGGAGATGGCCCAGGTGCTGGGAGGTGGAGTCCCGGTGGCGGCCTATGCCCCGCCGGGCAGCATTGAGTTGGCCGCAAACGCCGTTGCCGCCCTGGGCCCGGGGCCGGCTGTTCTACTGGCCAACCACGGGGTGATGGGTACGGGGGCCGACCTGTCCGGGGCCGCCCTGGTGGTCCGGCTGGTGGAACGCTCCGCCCGCATCCATCTCCTGGCCCTGCGGGCTGGGGGCCCGCGGGAGCTTTCACCGGCCGAGGTGGACGAATTGCGGGCCCGCTATAAAGGGTACGGTCAAAAACCTTTGGACGGGGTGGAATAATCAAGTGGGACCGGTGCTGATACATAACGTTTTTCTTCTGCCCATGGACGGGCGGGGAGTGGTGGAAGACGCCCAGGTGCTGGTCAGGGGAGCGGAAATCCTCTATGCCGGTCCGGCCGCCTCCCTCCCGGAGGGTTTTTCCCCCGCATTGACCATAGACGGCCGGGGCGGGGTGGTGATGCCGGGGCTGGTCAACTGTCATACGCACGCCGCCATGACGCTCCTGCGCAGTTACGCCGACGACCTGCCGCTGATGCGCTGGCTTACGGAGGCCATCTGGCCCCTGGAGGACCGGATGGACGGTGAAGACATCTACTGGGGCACCCTGCTGGCCTGCCTGGAGATGATCCGGGGCGGGGTCACCACCTTCGCCGACATGTATTTCTTCATGGATGCGGCGGCCCGGGCGGTGGAGCGCGCCGGACTGCGGGCTTCCCTGTCCCGCGGGCTCATCGGGAACGGTCCTGCGGCGGAAAAGGGTCTCGCGGAAAGCCGGGAACTGGTGGAGAAGTGGCACGGGGCGGCCGGCGGCCGCATCACGGTCATGCTCGGCCCGCATGCCCCCTACACCTGTCCGCCGTCCTACCTGGCCCGGGTCATTGAGTTGTCCGGGGAACTGGGGGTGGGTATTCACATCCACGTGGCCGAGACCCTGGGGGAGATGGCGGAAATAAAGGAGAAGTACGGTACAACGCCGGTTGACCTGCTGCTCAAGACGGGTCTTCTGGAAAGACCGGTGCTGGCGGCGCACTGCGTCCACGCGGGTCCGGAGGACATCGCCGTTCTGGCCGACAAAAAGGTGGGCGTGGCCCACAACCCGGAGAGCAACATGAAGCTGGGCTCGGGCATCGCGCCCGTCCAGGATATGCTGCGGGCCGGTGTGCGGGTGGGGCTCGGCACGGACGGCGCGGCCAGCAACAACGACCAGGATCTTTTCGGCGAGATGCGTTCGGCGGCCATGCTGGCCAAGGTCGCGGCCATGGATCCCACGGTCCTGCCGGCATCCCGGGTGCTGCACATGGCTACGGCGGGCGGGGCGGCCGCCCTGGGCCTTTCCGGTACCGGGGTCCTGGCCCCCGGCCGCAAGGCCGACCTGGTCCTGATCGACATCCACCAACCCCACCTGATCCCGCGGCACGACCTGTCCGGGCACCTGGTCTACGCCGCCCGCGCCTCCGACGTGGCCCTCACGATGGTGGACGGGCGCGTCCTCTGGATGGACGGGCGTTTTACCACCCTGGACGATGAGGAGATAATGGCCCGGGCCGGTGAAAAGGCCGCGCGGCTGGCCGAAACAAGCCTGAAGTAGACGGCGGAGGCAGCGGAACAAATATTTAGGAAATGGTACCCTGGTCCTATAGGCAGGTGGTACTTTGGGGCGTATGATTGGATGGGAGACCCGGAGGGGGTCTCCCGGCACGGGATACGGTGACCAGGTGGCGATGGCCGCCCGCAAATGGTACCACAGTCCTATGGGCATAACGGTACTTTTCGTCGAAAAGGATAGAAAGTTATAATATGAGGACGACAAATGGCTCTTGGGACGCCGTTGTTGGCACCTGATACAGGCGAAATCCCCGACCTAAATAAGGACAAGAGGCAGGATTTTGAGCCGGGTTGGTGGAACCATGGTCCCAATAGGGGGTGATCGGGTTGAGCGGACTTCCGGGGCGGCCTTTCCCGGAGTTACTTATCCTGCAGGCGATCGGCCGGAATCTTTTGCAATCTGACAACTCCGCTGTTAAACGGTTTTCGACAGATATCGTGAACCGGATGGAAAGACCGGTCCTGTTTTACGATCGCCAGGGCCGTTGCCTGTTTTCCAACCAAAGTTTCAAAGCCGTGATGGGGGAAGAAACCGTTGTTTTGGCCGAACTGGACATGGCCGGGCAGGAACTGAAGTACGTCCTGGACATGGGCCTTCCCGTCCTGCGGTTCCGGGACGAGTTCGTCGCGGGCGGCGGGAAAAGGTTTCCCGTGCTTCTGGATATCCACCCCGTGCCGGGTTTCCTGGGGTCCCGGCTTGGTTCGGTCGTCCTGGTCACCTGCATGGAAGAGGAATTGACCGTCGCGGCCTTTCGGGAGCAGACGGCCTTCCTTCTGGAGAGCGTTCAGGCCGGGGTCATCGGGTTGAGCCCTCAAGGCGCGGTGATGGTCTGCAACCGCTCAGCCCGGGTGTTCTTGGGACTGGGTGACGCCGATGTGGAAGGCAGACCGCTGGACAGCGTCCTGTCCGCCCTCGAAGGCAGTCCGAGGAGCCTGCTCGGGGCCTTGGTCGCGGAAACCGGGTCCGGCGTCCGGGAGGTGGATCTGGCGTGGCCGGACGGCCGGCGCTTTTTCGTGGTCCAATCTTCCCCTTATTCCGAACAAGCCGGCCGCATAATCGTCTTTCACGATCTAACCAGGTACAAAGAAGCGGAGCACCAGATGCGGGAATGTGAAAAATTAGCAGCCATAGGTGAACTGGCCGCCGGTACGGCCCACGAGATCAGGAATCCCCTCACTACCATCCGGGGTTTCGTGCAAATATTGCAGCAGAAGGCCAAGAACGCCGGTTTTGAAGACATAAACCGCTATGCGGAAATCATAATCAACGAGATCGACCGGGTAAACGGCATCATCGCCGAATTCCTCCTGCTGGCCAAGCCCACGGCGGCCCGCCGGCAGGACATGGACGTCAACCAGGTGGTCGAGCAGGTTTTTGCCTTTGTGCAAAACGAGGCTCTTCGTCTGGAATTTATCGCCGAGAAGGAACTGCAGGCGATGCTACCGCCGGTTCTGGCCGACATGGAGCAAATCAAGCAGGTGCTTTTAAACCTGGTCAACAACGCCTTTCAGGCCCTGTCCCCCGGGGGGCTGGTCAAGATCAGGACCTATGTCGCCGAGGACGGGCGGGTATGCCTGGCGGTGGAGGACACCGGCCACGGGATACCGGCCGATATTATGGACAAGCTTTTCAAGCCGTTTTTCTCAACCAAGGAGGAAGGTACGGGATTGGGTCTGGCCATCTCGCGCCGCATCGTGGAAGATCACGGTGGTGAGCTGAAGGTGCGAAGCCGGGAGGGAACGGGTTCGACCTTCCTGATTTATCTGCCGCCGGTAACCTCCTAAGGGTTACCGGTTTTTTTTTACCCCGGCGGCGCAAGAGCCTTATGGATAGGGGTTCCATCTTGATACCCGGCTGATATCGGCTATCACTATACGGAATTTTGCCCGGGGGGGTAAAGGTTGGACGGAAAGTGTCGAACAATATATGAGGTGGGATTTTTATCCCCGAGGGTGCGCGGGTCTCAGATCCCCGGGATAGTGGCTGGCTAGATTGGTACGATAAGCGGGGAGATAGCTATGGACGTAACCCTGGAAAAAACGATGATGGAGAAATTCGGCCTACCGGCCGGTGCTGCCGCCGGTGTTCTGGAACTGGTCCGGGAGGATTGCCGGAAGGAAATCCGGGAAGAACTGGAACAGGAACTGAGGCAGGAAATGGAACAGAGGCTGGAGCAGAAGCTGGGAGAGGTAATCCGGGAACTGACCGAGGTCGAGGAGCGGTACCGGCAGGTGCTGGAGCTTTCCTCGAGTGCAATCGTGATTCACCGCGATGGCAAGCTGGTTTTTGCCAACAGCAGCGCGGCCCGCATGTGGGGAGCCAAAAGTCCCGCTGATATGATCAGCGGGGATGTTTTTGACTTTATCCACCCCGATTCCCTGGAAAAAGTTTGGGACCGGATCGGAAAAATGATCACGTTGGGCGTGAGCGTGGAGCCGATCGACGAAGATTTTCAGGCCAGGGACGGAACTATCTTTAATATGGAGGTGGCGGCTGCTCCCATAACCTATATGGGCGAACCAGCTATCGTGGTGGTGGCCGAGAACGTAACCCTGCGTAAAGAGATGGTTGCGCTTTTCCAGACCATGTCCGATCACGCTCCCAATGCCATCGCTATTATTCAGGACCAAAGAATTTGTTACATCAACCGCATGTTTGTCGAGATTAGCGGATATAGTGAAGACGAGTTGATAGGGAAAACCAGCCTCAGTATCATACTGGGGGCCGACCGTCCGAAGGTCCGGCGTTATTCGGCCAAGATGCTGGCGGGCGAGCGGACCATTCCGTACGAATACCGGGGGGTGAAAAAGAACGGCGAGATCATTTGGCTCATGGAATCGATGGCGCGGATACAGTACAGGGGCAAACCGGCGATCCTGGCCAATCTCATCGATATCACCGAACGTAAGCAAATGGAGGAGCAGGTCAAGAACGCGGTGTTGTATGACCGGATGACCGGACATTACAACCGGGTCTACTTCGAAGAGGAAATGCGTCGTCTGGCGAAAGCCCGTCCTCTGCCGGTGAGCGTCGTGGTTTGCGATGTCGACGGGCTGAAGCTGGTAAACGATACTATGGGCTATGACGCCGGCGACCGGTTGATCAAGGTGGCCGGGGACTTGGTCAGTGCCTGTACCGGCGGGCGCCATATGGTAGCGAGGATGGGGGCGGGCGAGTTCCATATCCTGCTGTCAGAAACCTCCGCGGCCGCCGTGGCGGGATTTTGCGAGCAACTGGCCGGACGCATTGAAAAACACAATGTCGATAACCCGGGGCTGCCACTGTCCATGTCCATCGGTATGGCCACCTGGGGCGAAGCGGGTTCGGAACAGCCGGATTTGAGCCAGGTGCTCAAGGTAGCATACAGCCACATGTTCCGCGAGAAGATGCTCCACCGGTGGAGCGCGCGCAGCACCATCGTGGAGGCCCTCATGAAGACCCTGGCCGCCCGCGACATAATTACCCAGGAACACGCCGACCGCATGCTCGATTTGGTGTTGGAACTGGCCAGGGCCACCGGGCTTCCGAATCATCGCCTGGCCGATTTGAGCCTTCTGGTCCGCTTCCACGATATCGGCAAGGTTGGTGTGCCCGATTCCATCCTCCTGAAACCCGGCCCGCTCAACCCTGAGGAAATCGCGGTCATGCGCCGTCATACCGAGATCGGCTGCCAAATCGCCCTTGCCGCCCCCGAACTGGTTCCGGTGGCCGACCTGATCGGCAAGCATCACGAGTGGTGGGACGGCAGCGGCTACCACCTGGGCCTGTCTGGCGAGGAAATCCCCGTGGAGTGCCGTATCCTGGCGGTGGTCGACGCTTTTGACGCTATGACCAGCGACCGGCCCTACCGCCAGGCCATGACCCAAACCCAGGCCGTGGAGGAGTTGCGGCGGTGCGCGGGCACCCAGTTCGACCCGCGGCTGGTGGAGGAAATGGTGCGGATCATCGATGCCCGGGGCGGGGAAAAAGAGGGTAACGGCAAGAGGTAGGAGAATACCGGGAGGATTCTCAGACCTCCTGGAAGACGGCTTGCAAGGCTTCGACATCGAAACGAAGGTCTGTTTGTTCGGGGTAGGCTACGGTACATAAGTAAGCGCCGAGCTTGAACGTTATGGTTTTGAACTGGGGAAGATTCTTGAAACGGCATAGAACGCCGTTCGGTTGTTCCTCTATCTGTCCAACCTCGAAGATGCTGTAGGATGCCATCAGACCAACTCTTAGGGCTTTGGAGAGGGATTCCTTGACTGTCCACAAGAGAGTCAGCATATCCAGGTAGGCGAGCGGGATGCTCCTTAAGAGATATTTTTCCCGGTCTGTTGTTCGTGACTCCAGTACACCGGTGGTTTCCGGATCGGGCAGTTCAACGTCGATTCCCATGGGAACCGCTTCCGGAAAGGCTATCGCTGCTGCGATATCGTTGGAGTGGGTGATGCTGACCTGGATGTTGTGATTAAACAGGCAGGCAATGACCGGCTGACCGAAGATCCCCTGAGATATGGATATATTTTGAAAATTATTTTCGTTCGTCAGCCGGCAGGTGGCCGTCTTCGCGGAGTATCTCCCCATGAGGTAGCTCTTTTTCCTTTTCTGCGAGCCCAGGGTGTCGAAATATTGCCGCTCTTCCCTGTGCAGGCAGCCGGCTAACCCCATGTAATAAGAGGAGACCGGGAAATAACAAAAGTAAACCGCCGCTTTGTGGTCTGTTGTCTCAGTCTTCAGGAGTAAATCGTCAACGTACGTTATGGGCGAATCGTGGTTCATGTCATGGCTGCTAATGTTGA
The DNA here is from genome assembly GCA_021800315.1 of Bacillota bacterium. GTDB lineage: Bacteria > Bacillota > Desulfotomaculia > Desulfotomaculales > JAJYZD01 > JAJYZD01. The sequence goes on from JAJYZD010000004.1 coordinate 27,252, forward strand.
CGCGCCTCCTGTCGGTCGAAAAGGGTGTATCTTTTGTGGGCGAAGGGGTAGGCCGGCAACAAGGCCCTTTCATGCCCAAAGTCTTTTTCAAACGCTCTCCAATCGATGTTTACTCCGGTTGTGAACAGTTTGCCGAGGGTGTCGAGGAACACTTCCAGGCCGTCGCTGTGCCGGGAGCAGGTGGAGAAGACGCGAATCCTCTCCCGGTCGGGGAGCGAATTCAGCATGTCGCCCAGTATTTTATCCGGTCCCACCTCGAGAAAAACATCGACACCCTTGTTCCGCATGTAATTGATACCTTCCTCAAACCTGACCGGCGCCGTGCTATGCAGCGACCAGTGGTCCGCATCCGGTGGCTGGTTAAGAATACCGCCGCCGACGGTGGAAACGAACGGAATTTGAGGGAGACGGAAGTCGATGCCGTCCATTTCCCTCCGGAAATTCTCCAGCATAGGCTCTACGAGCGGAGTGTGGGAACCGTGGGCCGGACTGAGTTTCTTGCCCATGATGCCCTTGCCGCGTAAAATGCCCAGAAACCCGGTGATATCTTCCATGGTCCCGGAAACAACCAGGTGGCTTAAGTTGTAGGCCGCTATGCGGAGGGAACCGCCAAATTGGGCCAGGAGTTGTTCGATGGTGTTTACGTCGGCGAAGACGGCCGCCATGCCTCCGTTCGAGGAGGAAAGATCGCCCATCAACTTGCCCGTGGCCGCCACCAGCCGGACGGCCACGGGCAACTCCATGGCGCCGGCCAGGGACGCCGCCACCCATTCGCCGGTGCCGTGACCGATCAGGAAGGATGGTTTGATGCCTATCTGGATCAGGTACTTACCCAGGGCGTAATCCAGGGCGAATGTCACGGCCTGGGCGAGGCTGGCCGGCCCGATGGTCCTTTCATCGGCATCTTCGCTGTAAATGAGGTCTGTTATTTTAGTTTGCAGAAATGGCGAAAAGAGCCCCGAGCATGCGTCCAGAATGTCTTTGAAAGATGGCAGACTATCGTACAAAGCCCTGCCCATACCGACGTACTGCGAACCCTGGCCCGTAAACATGAAACCTACCTTGGGGGAGGGTTTCGCCTTGGTCGGAACGGCTTCCCTGAGTCTGAACATCAACTCGCGGGGCGAAGATGCTACGGCGTGCGTGCGGTAGACCAGGGGGGTACGGAGGTTCTCGGAAAAGCAGGCGTCGCCGAGCTGGAAGTCATCCCGGCGCTCCAGGTAATCGGCCAGATCGTGAGCCTTCCGGACGAACGCCGCCGGACTGTGGGCCGAAAGACAAAGGACGTGCCGGGGCAAAAGGGGTTTGTCGGTCGCGTCCAACGTTTCCCCCGCTGGTGCCTCTTCCAGAAGCATATGGCAGTTCGTGCCGCCGAAACCGAAGGAGTCTATGGCGGCCCGCCGCGGTGCACCGGGCTGAACGGGCCAGGCTTTCGCCTTGGTCAGGGGGTAAAAGGGAGTCTGCTCAAATTTGATCGCTGGATTGGGCGTGTTCAGGTTGATCAGGGGCGGCAGCTTTCCATTGGTAAAGGACAGAATCATCTTGATGAAGCTGGCTACTCCGGCGCTCCCGATCAGATGCCCGATATTGGTCTTCACCGAGCCGACGGCAATGGATTGCCTGGCGGGAGTCCAGCGGCTGAAGGCGTTACTCAGGGCCCGGATTTCGATGGGGTCCCCGATGGCGGTTCCGGTGGCGTGGGCCTCGACGTACTGGATGGTCCCCGGGTCTATCCCCGTTTTGGTATATACTTGTTCGATGACTTCCTTTTGTCCGTCGGGGTTGGGAGACATCACGCCCAGAGCGTGGCCGTCGTTGTTTACGGCGCTACCCTTGACCACCGCCAGGACCCGGTCTCCGTCGGCCATGGCCCGCTCCAGGGGTTTGAGCAGGACCAAACCCGCTCCCTCGCCGGGCACGAAACCGTCGGCGCTGGCATCAAAGACCTTGGCCCGTCCGCTGGCCGATAGAACTCCGGCGCCGCTCAGGAGCAGGTAGGGGCTGGGGGTCAGGATCAGGTTTACTCCCCCGGCCACGGCCATCTCGCACTCGCCCTTCCTCAGGGATTCACAGGCGAGGTGGATGGCGACCAGCGATGAGGAGCAGGCGGTGTCGATAACCATGTTTGGTCCGTGGAGATTGAATTCGTGAGCGACCCTGGCGGCGATCATGTTCATGATGTTGCCCACCGCCATGTTGGGGTGGTTGCCGGGTGAACCGAACCTGCCTTCCCATTCGGCCAGGATGGCCTGCCGGTCCTTTGCGGCCAGGGCGGCGAAGCTGGCGAGTTCCTGCAAAGCCTGCCCCGCCAGGGAATGGAGGCGTAATTCGTAATAAGTGTTGCCGCTTGCCCCGATAAAAATCGCTACGCGCTTACCGTCGACATCTTTCTTTGTGTAGCCGGCTCTTTCCAGGAGTTCGAAAAACAACTGGAGAATCAGGCGTTGCTGGGGATCCATCACGGCAGCTTCGCCCTCCGGTATCTTGAAGAAACCCGGGTCAAACGCATAAGGATCGGCGATGAACGCCCCGGCCTGGCAGCAGGCGTTGTCCGTTGGCACGTTCCAACGGTCGCTTGGGATATTGCCGATGCTGCAGCGTCCGTCGACCAGGTTGGTCCAGAATTCTTCCGGCGTGGCGGCATCGGGGAACCGGCAGGCAGTTTCAATTACCGCTATGTCGGCGGCTGAGGACGCCCGGGGCGTTTCAGTACGGTCGTGGCGCGTTGCGCCGGCCCTGCCGGTAAGGGCGGTTAGATATTCGTCAAGTTGGTTAACAGTGTGGCACTTTATTATGATATCATTGGTCAGACTAAGACCCAGTTCAGTCTCTAAAGCGCCCAAAACCTGTACAGCCTTAATGGAGGTCCCGCCGAGGGACAAGAACGGCTGATCCATCGGTATGGTGTGGGCCGGCATGTTTAGGACAGTGGACCAGATATCCCTGATTGTTTCCCAGTGAACACCGCTCCGGCGCACGGTCGGTTGTTGGTCGTTGTCTTGCTTTCCGGCCGGTTGCAGACGCAACTCGGAAGCGTCAATCACGTGTCCTGCGTAATCCCCTCGCTTAAAGGCATCGACTAACGCGAACCTTTGTATTTTGCCGCTGGTCGTCTTGGGAATAGATGGCACTTTAATAATATAATCCAGGGGGATGCCTACGAATTCATTTACCCGGGCCAGTGCCGATGAATAAAGTGACCTTAAGTTCTTAGGGGAGGGAGGATTCTTAATAAAAAGACCTACTTTTTCCGTGCCAGATACCTCATCGGTCCACCCGCAGACGGCAAACCTAGCGTTTTCCATCCCGTTGACCCCTTCAATCACTTGTTCAACATCATGGGCAAAACAGTTCTGACCATTTACGAAGATAATATCCTTAATGCGTCCTGTCACCGCTACACGACCTTCGAGCATGAAGCCGGTATCTCCCGTCTTGAACCAGCCGTCCTGAAAGGATGCCGCAGTAGCTTCCGGGTTGTTGACATATCCAGCTGTAACATTCTTCCCTCTGATTTGGATTTCCCCAACTGTTCCTTCAGTGACAACTCGTCCGTCCTGATCTATAATCCTAAGTTCTGTTTCGGGTAAAGGGTAACCTTCATCGACAACAAGTAACGAATCCATGGCTGTTTCGGGCGTCTTTTCCACAATGCCTTCGGTTGCAAGTATGGTCCTATTTACCGAATGCACTAGCGGCTGGGTTCCAGGAGGCGGAAATGCTACCGCGAGAGTAGCCTCTGCTAAACCGTAGACTGGATACATTGCAGTTTTGGATAGACCGGACGAAGCTAGTCGTGTTATGAACTGATAAATAAGGGATGCCGAAATTGGTTCGGCACCGTTAAAAATAAGTCTTAGGGAGCTTAAGTCCCATTCAGTAAGACGATCAGTTCTGATGTGTGTAAGGAGATGTCTGTAGCCGAAGTTTGGTGAACATGCTATAGTCACATGGTTTTTGGATATCATATCGAACCATAACTCCGGTTTTTTGACAAAAGTTTGGGGCATCATGTTAAATTGTTTTGCACCTAGCACAGTAGGCGCTAAGTTAAACCCAATTAAACCCATATCATGGGAGTAGGGCATCCAGCTTAAGAATATATCATCGGCAGACCAAAGTGCGTGATTTATTATTCCTTGCATGTTTACAAGAAGGTTCTCATGAGAAAGCAGTACACCTTTCGGTGCACTGGTGCTACCAGAACTAAACTGGATGTAAGCTGTGGAAGTAGATGGTGAGAGGTTAACCTGGCCATTTTTAACGGTCCTTTGGAAAAAAGATGTATTTAAGATATCGACCCGGCGTACATTTAAAGTAGTCTTGATAATATCCCGCATGCTCCATATTGTTGAGTCGGAAAGAATGGCAGGATGGTTAAGCACATTCCACACTGAGAGGAATCTAGTTACTGAAGCGTGTCTTGTGTTGGTGAGAACAGGATATGGTAGCGGAATAGGGACAATACCGCCAAGTATGCAGGCCCAGAAGTTGACGATGAATTCCGCATTGTCGTTCAATATGAGGAGAGCGTAGTCGCCGGGCTTCAAGCCGTAGTCCTGCAGGGCGCCTAGGCTTCTCTCCGCCCTGGCGAGGATGGTCTTATAGGAGTAAAACAGCTCCGAGTCATCGTTCTGGATGAAGGTAATGCCCCGGTCACCGGAGGCTTGGTCAGCGGCGTCTATGAGGATACGGGCCAGGTTCCCCTTGTTGACGAGGTTCCCCGGAATGCTGCCGCCCTTGGCGATGGAAAGACGTTGGATCGTGTGGTTATCCATGGTGCCCATCTGGTGTTCCCACCTGTTCTTTCATTACCTAAATGATGAAACGCTTCATGCCTGATCTTCC
>JAJYZD010000173.1 GCA_021800315.1 Bacillota bacterium
CGACGTGTAAGCGTCCTGCCTTATGCCATTCCGCTAAGGCTCCCTCCTTCTGCGTAATTAGTGCCTATGCTAAGGTTTGCTTACGTTGCTAGGAACGGTCAGGTCACGGCCGTTGAGCGAAGCCACGGTACCTTCACACCCCCTGGGTAGGATAGGGCTGTTACAGATTATACCACAATCCAATTATGAATACCACTCAACCTAAAGCGGCGATATACCGACGGGCAACCTGACCCGGAGCGCCCTGGGTACCGGGCGGGGGGTAGCCACCGTGCCCGGGTGCTTCCATGGTCGGGATTGGTCAGGATTACCATCCGACGACCGGATAGGATCCCTGACCATTATTGCGGTGCGAAAACCATGATCTATATGAAGCGTCCTACTCGCCCAATATCTCCTGAGCGCTTTGGGAAGGAAGGAGTTTGTACCATCGAACGTCTGTCCGGCTTCCGGGTGTCAAAAAACGGGCCCGGGCCGGGCAACGTTTTTAAACGTGGCCGCGGACGAACCGGCTCCGCCGGGCGTGGCGGGAAAGACTGGTTAACCGTGGCTTAACCTGAGGTCACCTGAATTTTACCATGGCTTAACCGGGTGGTAACACCCACCACCTATACTGAGGCTGGAAGGGCCGGTTGCCGTGGGGGAGGGGCGGCGTGGTTGGCTCGTTGGGAACGCTACACCATATTGGAGGGACAGATACGGATGAAGATGGCTCCGGGTAAGAAACGGGTGTTCAAAGTGGTGCTGGCGGGGGCGGCGATAGTGACCCTGGCAGTGACCCTGGCCGGGTGCGGTCAGGCCGCGAATACCCAGGCGGCGAGCAAGCCCAAGCAGTTGGTGCTCTATTCGGCCCAGGGTTATGACGCCGCCATGGCCAAGGCTTTCCAGGCCAAGACCGGGATCCAGGTCAAGTTGTCCGATATGTCGACCGGTCCCCTGATCGGCAAAATCGAAGCGGAAAAGTCCAACTCCCATTGGGATGTGGCCTGGTTTGACGGCGACGCCAGCATGCAGGAGCTGGATAACGAGGGACTGTTGCTTAAAGGCTGGACCCCCAACGATGTTTCCAATCTTACCCCGTTGGGACGGTCGCTCGTCGCTCCCGATAAATCCTACTATCCGGGCGGCGTCACCGCCGCGGCGGCCATCGGCGTAAATACCAAACTGCTGCCCAAAGCGGAGTATCCCAAGGACTGGAAAGACCTCCTGAACCCCACGTTCAAGAATGCCGTAGCCATGAACGATCCCAGCATATCCGGACCGACGTACCCGTTTGTGGCCGGCATCCTTAACCTCATGGGCAACACCCGGGGCAAGAAGTTTTTCCTCGAAATGAAGGCCAACGGCATGAAGGTCGGACGGACCAACAACGTCGAACTGAACGGCCTTTTGACCGGGCAGTACAAGGCGGTAATGATTCAGGACTCCGCTCTGGTTTCGGCCAAGGCCAAGGGGGAACCGATCAACATCATCTATCCTTCCTCCGGCGTCTTTACCCTGCCCGACGTCCTCGGCATCAACAAGAACGCGCCGGATATGGCGGCCGCCAAAGAGTTCGTGGAGTACGTGCTCTCGCGGGAAGGGCAAAAGGTTATGAGCAATCCCCGAAACGGCGGGGGGGACTCCTATTACAATCCGGTGGTCACCGGCATCAAGCCCAACGCGGCCCGGCAGCAGAGCGGCATCAACTGGAAGCGGGTCGATCCTGTGGCGTCGGCCAAGGATGAAAACAGTATCAAGAAGTGGTTCAATGACAACATCACGCAGTAGCTCCGGGCCGGGAGCGTCGCTTTTCCGCTTGGCGGGGGCGGCGCTCCTGGTCCTCCTCGTCGGTTATCCCCTGCTGAGTCTCCTGTTGCAGGCGGTTATGCCCAAACTGTTCGGTCTGCACATGAGCATGGTGCCTTCGCTGGCTCCGGTGGTGGGGGTGTTCACCGACAGGAACAACCTCGCGGCGGTGGTCAATTCGGTCCTTCTGGGGCTGGAAGGGACCGCTGCGGCGGTTATTGTCGGCACCTTCACCGCCTTTGCGGTGGAGAGTATGACCGGCTTCCGGCGGACGCTTCTGGACGGCATGGTCTGGCTGGTATTTTTCAAGCCTTCGTACATCATCGCCCAGGGCTGGGTGATGTTCATGCAGGGCGGCGGAATCCTCGCCCAGTTGCTGCACCTGCCGATGGGGTGGTCATCCTGGTTTTTCGGCCCGATCGGGGTCGTGGTGATCTATGGGTTCAGCTTCTTTCCCTTCGTCCATTTCAGCATGCAACTGGGTATCCGCAATGTTAACGGTGATTTGGTAAAGGCGGCGCGGCTGGCCGGAGCCAGCCGGTACGAGGTCTTCCACCGGATCCTCCTGCCGCTCTTGACGCCGTCCCTTTTGGCCGGGGCGAGCATCGCCTTTGCCGAGGTGTTCGGTGACTTCGGTGTCCCCCTCGCCGTGTCGACCCAGACCCACCTGTCGCTCCTGCCCTTCCAGATCTACACCCGCCTGAACGAATCGCCGGTGAACTTTTCGGCGGCGGCCTGGCTGGCCCTTCTGGTGCTGGTTGTATCGGCGGGTGCCATTTTTTTGCAGTTTTTCTGGATGAGGAACAGGGACTACAGCACCGTCTCCAGCCGGAGCGCGCCGGTGCCGGTGGAGAAGAAGCGGAGCCGGCTGGTTGGCGCGCTGGCCGTGATGGTGTTTTTCTTCGCCCTTGTGGTACCCCTGGGTTCCATCCTGACCGCGTCGCTTTGGAAAGTGTGGGCGAACGGGCTGGGGGCCGGCAACTGGACGCTCCTCCACTACGGCCAGGCCCTGACCACAGGCGGCCGGAGCCTGCAAGCCCTCGGGCTCTCCCTGACCTATGCGCTGATTACGGCGGTTGTCACCATGATTTTGGGTGTGGTGCTGGCTTACGAGATGTCTTTTCAAAAGTCGGCGGTCACTTCCTTTCTCAATATCTTGACCATGTCAACCATCGCCGTGCCCGGCATCGTTTTGGCCGTGTCCTATATTTTCGCCTGGAACGCCGTCTGGCTGATTCCCCTGAACCTGGTTCTCTACGGCACGCCTTTCGCTTTGGGGCTGGCTTACCTGGCCACCTACCTTCCCTACGCCATCAGGCTGCAGTTGGGATCAATGGCCCAACTGCCGCCCAGCCTGGTAAAAGCGGCGCGGGTGGCGGGGGCCGGCAACGCCGCGGTGGTGCGGAAGATCGTCCTGCCCTTGGTTGCGGGGACGGCCATCGCTACCTTTTTCATGACCTTCAGCAAGGTGATCTTCGAGTTGCCGGCGGCGACCCTCCTGTACCCGCCGGGCGATCCCACCTTTTCCGTTATCATTCAGCACACGTTCAATGAGTTCGACTGGTCGAAGGGCAGCGCGCTGAGCATTCTCGCCCTGATCCTGGTGTTCGGTACGTATGCCCTCGGACGGCATTTTGTCAAATCATGGAACCAGGACTCGGGTGACCGGCTGGAAGTGAGCGCGGAAGCGCCTCCGGCCCAGGAACCCGGCCTGGTTGGAAGGAGGCGGGTGACGACATGAACATTGTCCTGGAGGATGTAACCAAGCGCTACGGGCCGAAGGTGGTATTGGACCGCGTGTCGATCACTGTTCCGGGAGGCCGGTGCGTGGCTTTGCTGGGGCCGTCGGGCTGTGGCAAGACAACGCTCCTGGGGGCCCTGGCCGGGCTGACGGATATCGACGGCGGGCGAATCAGGTCCGGCGAGGTCACCTGGTCGGCCAAGGGATTGACGGTGGCACCGGAACAGCGGAATGTCGGGATGGTTTTCCAGGATTTCGCCCTCTGGCCGCACCTGAATGTGCTGGAGAACGTCGCTTTCAGCCTGCGGTTGAAAAAAGTTCCGGCGCGGGAAATAAGGGGACGGGTGGCCGAAGTCCTGGATACCGTGCAGATGAACGGTTACGAGGAACGTTATCCCCACCAGCTGTCGGGGGGCCAGCGGCAGCGGGTGGCCATCGCCCGGGCCATGGTTTCCGAGCCGTCGCTGATGCTGATGGACGAACCCCTGTCCAGCCTGGACGCCAAATTGCGGGAAAAAATGCGCTGGGAACTCCTGCGGATCGTCATGGACACCGGTATCACCACCGTCTACGTCACCCACGACCAGGCCGAAGCCCTCAGCATCGCCGACCACGTGGTTCTCCTCAACGAAGGCCGCGTCGAGCAGGCGGGTCCTCCTACCGCGGTCTACCGGGAGCCCCGGACGGCCTTTGCCGCCGGTTTCCTGGGCGGTGCCAACCTGCTGGAGGGCAGGGTGGTGGAAACGATCGGGGAATGGGTAAAGGTGGACTGCCGCGGCATGTTCGTTTATGCCGCGGGCAGGCAGGCCGCGGGAAGGACGGTGCCGGTGATGGTCAGGCCGGCCGACATCGTGGTGGAAGGGACGCCCCACGGCCTGGGTGCGCGGGTGGAAGCCGTCATCCGGCAACGCTCGTTCCAGGGATTCAACTGGCATTACCGGGCGGCGGCCCGCGGCGCGGAAAACCTGGTCCTGGAAGTCTGGGACACCGTGGAAAGGGGCTTGGGAGATCCGGTACGCCTGTGGCTGCCGGCCGAGCGCTGCCGGGTCCTGGGAGCGACTCCGGCGGAGGATCAGGACGAAAAGAGTGCTTGACCCCGGTGGAATATTCCGGTAAGATAAGCGCAATCCGGCCCGCAACGGTCCCTGGTTGGGTTGAGGAGCACGCGGGGGAAAGGGGAAGTGGAGCATTGTTTAACTGGTACGTAATGGGTACCAGCTTTGTGGGTGCGTTTGTGGAATTTGTGGAGGCCCTGACCATTATCCTGGCCGTCGGTACCATCCGGGGCTGGAGGAGTTCCCTTCTGGGAGCCTTGACGGCGGTGTTGATCCTGGCGGCTCTGACCGGCGTGGTGGGCGCCCCCCTGGTGGGCGTCATCCATCTCTTTTGGGTACAGCTGGCGATCGGTCTGGTGATGCTCCTGTTCGGCATCCGCTGGTTGCGCAAGGCCGTTCTGCGCTACGCCGGGCTAAAAGCGATGCACGACGAAGAGGAAAGCTACCGCAAGACCGTGGATCGCCAGCGCCGGGCCGGGCAGGTGAGGGCCGGCTTCGACCACGCCGGTTTTACCACCGCTCTTTCCGGAACCTTCCTGGAGGGCCTGGAGGCGGTGTTCATCGTGATCACCTTCGGTCTCGCCGCGGGCGCCATGCCCTCGGCGGTGGCGGGAGGACTGGGGGCGCTGGTGGTGGTGACCGCCGGGGGCCTCGCCTTGCGCAAGCCGCTGGCCAAGGTGCCGGAAAACCTGATGAAGTTCGTGGTGGGGGTCATGCTGACCAGCTTCGGGGCCTTCTGGATCGGGGAGAGTTTCCACGTGGCCTGGCCCGGCGCGGACCTGACCATTTTCTATCTGGCCGGTACCCTGGCGCTGTTTGCCTGGACCGTGGCGGCCTGGTGCCGGGGCCGGCTGAGGAAGGACGCCCGATCAACCGGGGAGGTGGCCTGATGCGCGCCTTGAAAGTGGCTCTGGGTTTGGTGGTGGACGACGTCCGCCTGGTGGGCGTTTTGGCCTTGTTTCTCCTGGTGGCCTTCGGCCTGCACGAGGCGGGCCGGCCGGGGCCGGCGGCCCTGGCTGTCTGGGTGGGACTGCCGGCGTCCCTGGCGGTGTCGGTTAACCACCAGGTGCGGCTCAAACTCAGGAAATAGGCAGGTCTGCCGGACGAAACTTTGAGGCCTTACCTGGCGGGCTTTTCGGAGGTATGCCAGAAAATTTGCCGAAAGAAAGTCTGCTTTTTGTGAGGGCTCACCGTGGCTATATCGGAATGCCGGGAAAGAGGGCCACTCCAGAGGCGACATGGTGGGCAATAACAATTGGAATCCGCTCGTAACGGGGGATAAAGTGTCTTAGAAGTGAGGTAATGGTAATGCTCAAGACGGTCGTACATGTTAACGAGACAGGGAAGTGGCCAGTTGCCATCGCCAACGTTGTCAACCTCATCAAAGACGTAGGGGTGGACCATGTGCGGGTAGCTTTACTGGCTAATGGAGTGGCCGTGGAGGTCTTCCGGCAGGGGAACGAAATTGCGGCGCCGCTGGAACGGCTGGCTGAACAGGGCGTGGAGGTGTTGGCCTGTCGCAACTCTTTGCGATCATTGAACATGGAGGACGGGGAATTGCCCGGCTTTATAAAGGTGGTGCCTGCCGGAATAACGGAACTGGTGCGCCGCCAGCAGGAAGGGTGGGCTTACGTGCGGCCATGAGGGCATGTCAGGTGCCCCCCCCTGGACACCTATGCTTTACCCATATTTCTATTCAGATAATGGATACTGGTTGTGTGTGTGGTGTTTTATGGGGTTAGAGGCATTACAAGGTTTTATTGGGAAATCCCATTGCTTGTGTTGAGAACGGCACAAGTAGGTAATGTTAATGGATCGTAATTGATGCTTTAGGGAGTAACTGGCTAGGCACGAGGGATTAGTGGTAGAAGTGTGCTAAGAATGAGGGGTGTGTCTCGAAAAGTTGTTGACAAACCCGGCCTGCGGTTGGTATCTGCGTCTTATACCGAGAATGTACCACGGCGGGATCGTTTGTTACGCTGGCTGGTGTCTGTTTTTCCCCGTGAGGCTTCAGGGCCTTGTATGCCGCATACTCAAGGCATGGTATCGCCGGCCGGCCGCCCCCTGTATATATTGACGTGATCCTCGAATACTTCGTCTATGAGGATGCTTGCGCCGTCGAAGAGCTGGTCAACCGGACGGTCGCCGGATTGCAAGCGGCAGCCGGCCTGCCTCCGGCAGGAAAGACTGGCCGGATGTCGAAACTCTTCGCCAACGCGACGGCGTCATCGTCCGGATTCGGGTTGGCGGTGCCGGGAACTCAGCCTGGGCGCCACAGGCGTTCCAACCGGCGGATAAGGGGCGGGGCGATGAAAATAGGTATAATTGGAAGCGATGTTATCCAAAAGAGTAAATTGGCCAGTATGTTAAGTAAAGCTTTGAAGACACCCCTTGTAAACAATAAAAAATTGCTTATATCTGACAGTATTGATGCCTTGTTGGAGAGCCTTGTACAGATTAATCGCGAAGAACGAGGGTGCCAGAGTTTTGTAACATACATTACCCCTTGCGATTGTTATGTTTATTACTTGTATGGTCTAACCAATGGAACCATAGATCGACAGGAAAAAGCAAGAGTCGACAACGCTTTTAGAAATGCCTGCCGGAGGCAACGGTATGATTTAATGGTCCGTGTGCCGCCGCTAAGTAGTTTGCCGATGATACTTTATATGGAGAAATTGATCGAATGGAAGGTGTTGCCTTTGATAAAACAAGAAGTCTTTCTGCTTCACGGCAGCACCGATACGCAATTTCGGTTTGTAAATGAACACCTTGTTCCAACCGTCTGAATATGACTTATTAACCGGAAAACAGCAGGCCATAGAGTTGATGTGCTCGGCGAACTTTCACCATCAAGTCAGCGGCCATGCCTGGAGCACTGCAAAAAAACCGCCCCTCAGGCGGTTTTTTTAAACTTCTTCTTGATTGGTCTACTTTACTCCTCTGTTTCCAGCAACGTCTTTACGCGATCCTTGATCTCGTCCCGAATAGCCCGGAACGTGGTCATGATGTCCTCCGGGGTACCGGTAGCCTTGACCGGATCGGGCAGCGCCCAGTGGATGCGCTTGACCTCAGGTGGAGTAAGAGGACAGCTTTCAGCGGCATCGCCGCAAAGGGTAACCACTACATCCGCGGATGCTAGCAATTGCGGGTCTAACGTCTTCGATGTATGACCCGAAATGTCCACTCCTGCCTCAGCCATGGCTTTCACCGCTAGTGGATTCAAGCCGGCCGGAGCGGTGCCCGCGCTGTACACGTCCCATTTGGCACCGGCCAGAGTACGGGCAAATCCTTCGGCCATCTGGCTACGGGCTGAGTTACCCGTACAAAGGAACACTATTTTCTTTGGCAACCACGACACCGTTCCTAGCAACGTAAGCAAACCTTAGCATAGGCACTAATTACGCAGAGGGAGGGAGCCTTAGCGGAATGGCATAAGGCAGGACGCTTACACGTCGCCACCGCCATCCGCAGAGTCCTCCACCG
>JAJYZD010000174.1 GCA_021800315.1 Bacillota bacterium
TCAATTACCCAGCCAGCAAGTCCAGGCCCCTCAAGGCTCTCAACGGTGGTACATCGTCGCTGAGCGCAAAGCCTCCAAGACCGACCGCTCCCCGGCCCTCATTCCGGTGAGCGCCGCCAAACGATAACGGCAGCCCGTCCACGGGAGTTCAGGAGGCCAAGAAACTGATTCTGGACGACAATGTCGCGCTCTTGACCGGTCCTACCGACAGTTCCATCGCGACCGCCCTGGAGCCCGTGGCCGAGCAGTACAAGGTGGTCCTGGTGGTCGATCCGGCGGCCGATGACGATATTACCGGCGCTCACTTCAACCAGTACGTGTTCCGTACGGCGGTGAACACGGCCCAATATGCCACGGCCTTCTCGGCCGCAGGCGGACCGGTTCTCGACGAGGTTAAGGACGGGTTCTATCAGTTCGCGCCCAACTATTCCTTTGGAACGAGCGCCGTGGCGGACTGGAAGGCCGCCTTCACCAAGGTGGGCGGCAAGGATATGGGCCAGACTCTGGCACCCCTTACCACCAAGGACTTTACCCCTTATCTGCAGCATATCCTCAGTCTCAACCCGCTGCCCAAGGTGCTGGTGGTGACCTGGGCCGGAGTGGGCACCCTGACTCTGTTCAAGCAAATGCAGGAACTGGGTATGTACAACAAAATGACGATAACCGGAATCCTTGACAGCTCCCAGGCCGTCCTCAAGGCGCTGAGCAAGAGCGGCAGCGGTTACCAGGGGGTAACCGAGTACTATTACACCCTGCCTAATAACCAGGTGAACGACTGGATGGTAAAGCATTATGAGGCGAAATACAACAATCAACCGCCGGACATCTTCACCGCCACTGGATTCCAGGCCGGCGAACTGATCGCCCAGGGGATTCAAAAAGCGAACAGCCTGGACAGCGGCAAGCTGATTGCCGCTATGAGCGGAGCCACCTTCCAGGGTCCCAAGGGCACCGTGACAATTCGCAAGTCCGACCATCAGGCTCTTCAGGATATGTACGTGGTCAAACTCGTATGGGACGCCAAGGCCGGCATAGCTGTTCCCACTCTGGTCAAAGACGTGAACGGGGAAGAATCGGCGCCTCCTGTAAGCGTACCCGCCCAATAAGACGGGGGAAGAACATACTATGGGCACCATATTGGAATTGCGAAAACTGTCGGTCTGGTTTGAATCCATATCCGCGGTTAACGAAGTGGATCTGGCGGTTCCCGAGGGAAAGATAATGACTATTATCGGGCCGAACGGAGCCGGGAAGACCACGGTTCTCAATTCGATCAGCGGGCTGGTAAAACCTGCGGGTGGTTCGGTGCTATTCCGGGGGGAAGACGTTACCGGCTTCTCCCCCCACCACCTCTCCCTAAAGGGTATCGGCCGCTCGTTTCAACAAAACAACGTGTTTTTCAACCTTCCCGTTTGGGAAAACGTACGTTTGGCCGCCCAGGCCCATGGTCGGGACAACTGGAAATTCTACCGGACGGCCCGTTCGTTTCCGGACTACGGGAAAACGGCGGAGACGGCCCTGACCAAGGTGGACCTGGTCAGGCAGGCCCACCGGAGGGCTTCCTTCCTGTCTCAGGGCGGGTTGCGCCGGTTGGAACTGGCCATCCTTCTGGCCACCTCGCCAATCCTGCTGCTGATGGATGAACCCCTGGCGGGAGTGGCCGACGGGGATATTCCGGCCCTTACCACAATCATTAGTAACTTGCGGAAGGAGGGGCGGACGATCCTCTGGGTTGAACACAAGATGGACCAGGTACTGGCTTTGTCGGACGAAATTCTGGTTATGGATCACGGTGAAGCGATTGCTTTAGGTTCTCCGGGCGTAATTGCCGCCGACGAACGAGTGCGGACGGCTTATCTGGGAAGGGACAAAGATGAGTAAAATCCTGATGGTGGAAGATATCGCGGTGGATATAGGGAAGCTGAATATCCTGAAAGGAGTTTCCCTGGCGGTGGAAAACGGTGTTACGGCCCTGCTGGGGCGCAACAGCGCCGGTAAAACCGTGACGTTGAACACCGTCATGGGCTACTGGCCGGTCCGGCGGGGGAGGATCGAGTTCCTGGGTGCTTCGCTGGTAGGACTGCCGACGCACCGGATAGCGCGCCAGGGGATCGTTTATGTCCCCCCGCGCGGAGTGTTCCATGACCTGTCCGTGGAATTGAACCTCTCCCTCGCCATCGGCAGCCGGGCTTACCGGGCCAGGCGGGAATACGTGTTTTCGATCCTGACCGAATTGAAGGATATCCTGAAAATGCCCGCCGGCTGCCTGTCCGGCGGACAGCAGCAAATTGTGGCGATGGCCCGGGCTCTTTTCCATGGTCCCCGGCTTCTCCTGCTGGATGAACCCAGCCGGGGGCTGGCCCCGGTGATCATCCAGAGGATCGGCGCGGTTATCCGGGAAATGGCCCGGCAGATGCCCATCCTGCTTGTCGAACAAAATTTTACCCTGGCCAGCGAACTCGCCCGCGACTTTTACATTCTCGACGACGGCCGGACGGTCTACGCCGGAACCATAGCCGAACTAGCGGCCGACGACGAATTGAAACGACGCTACCTGGCCATAGGCTGAGGAGGTTTCGCTCATGAGCCTCTCAATGTTTCTGGTTATCTTTCTGGAAGGTCTTTCCGCCAGTGCCCTTTTGTTTCTGGCTGCCGTGGGTCTGTCCATTATCTTCGGCCTGATGGATATCCTCAATTTTTCCCACGGAGCCCTGTTCATGTCCGGCGCCTACGTAGCGATGACCATCTTTCACGCCACGGGGAACTTTCCCCTGGCCGTGCTCGCCGGTGGCTGCGCCGCGGCCTTGCTGGGCCTGGTCATGGAAAGGCTGGCCCTTCGTCCGCTCAGGGGCAGGCCGCTTTATCAGGCGATGGTAACCATCGGGGTGATGCTTTTTCTGGACCAGTTGGTTATCGAGATTTGGGGGCCGTCTCTCATTTCCTTTTCCCGGTGGGGGCCGCTAGCCGGTATGACCGCCATAATGTCCGGGGCCATATCCAACTACCGCCTGTTCCTCATCCTCGTGGGGCTTGTCGTATTCCTTCTGATGGCGGGCTTCCTCGCTTCGTCCCGCTGGGGGGCGATGGTCCGGGCCGGCGTGGAAAACGCCGGTCTTCTGGAAGGCCTGGGCGTCAATACCGGTCTTCTGTTTACCTTCACTTTCGGTCTGGGGGCCTTCCTGGCCGGCGTCGGGGGGGCGGTGTACGGGCCCTTTATCCGGTTGGTCGATCCCAACCTGGGTTTAAGCATACTGATTGATTCGTTCATAGTTGTGGTAATCGGCGGTTTCGGTAGCTTTGGCGGGACGGTCCTGGGAAGCCTGCTTATCGGAATGCTGCAGGCGTTCATAGGCTATCTCAGTCCCGGCTTGACGGTCATGCTGAACGTGGTACTCATGGCCGTGGTGCTGTTGATCAAACCGGACGGATTGATGAGCGTGCGGAGGTGGCGGGCGTGAGAAAATATCCGACCCTTTTGGTTGGCGGGGTCCTTCTGGCCGTAGCGCCGCTGACGCTTTCCAGCTTTGTCCTCAGCCTCCTGGCCCAGGCGGCGGTACTGGCGGTCTTTGCCGCCAGTTACGACCTGCTGCTCGGGTATACAGGAATCTTTTCCTTCGGGCACGCCCTTTTCCTGGGCGTCGGCGCTTATCTTGCGGCCTTGTTCCTTTTGAACGGTCATTCCCTTCCGCTGGCCATGCTTGCGGCCGTGAGTGCGGCCGCCGTCCTGGCCGTGGTTATCGGCGCCGTTACCCTTCGGTCGAAAGGCGTTTACTATGCCATGATCACTCTGGCCTTCGCTGAAATGTTTCACATCTATGCGGGCATGGCCAAGGTCACCGGCGGTGCCAACGGGCTGATCGGCATTCCCCTGCCTTCCTTCATCGCCGCTCCGGTTGGCGATTATTACGTCATGGTTATCTTTGCGGTGATTTGCTTCGGGGCCATGTACTTCTTTCTTGACTCGCCGACAGGCAGGGTGTTGCGGGCGGTGCGGGACAATCCCACCCGGGCGGCCATGATCGGTTACAATGTGCCGCTTTACCTCGTCATCGCCCAGGTGGTGGCCGCCGTTTTCGCCGCCCTGGCCGGTGTCTTTCTAGCCCTTAACCAGGGCATGGTTTACACGAACGTACTCTCCAGCAATACCACGGTCAACGCCCTTCTCATCGTCGTGCTGGGTGGTATCGGCACTCTTTTCGGGGCGGTCGCCGGGTCGCTGATAGTGGTGGTCGCAGGAAGCATATTGGCTAACTATTTCCCCTACTGGCCCCTTATCCTGGGGGCCTTGTACATTATTGTCGTCCTGCTCTACCCGCAAGGGCTGATGCAGCTCAGCTTCAAGCGGTTGGGCACGATTTTCCGGTCTAATCCGGCAAAAGAGCCGAATGTTTCGGCGGGAAGTGATGAAGGATCCGACTTTCATTAGCTGTTGAAGCTCGCCGGGGCAAGTGGAAGAGAGGTACTGGGAAACCGGTTTGGCAGGGGCCGGCGCAACGCCCCCTCACTTCCAGGTACGGAGGCCGGCAGTCTGAAACTCGTTAAGGGTTGCTTTTGCAAAATATGAGGAGAGGGAAGATGAAGATGAAAGGTAAGAGCATCACTGAACTTCACGAAGGACAAACGGCCGATTTTACTAAAACCATTACCAATGCAGAGATCCTTGCCTTCGCCACCCTGTCGGGCGATTACAATCCGTTGCATATCGATCCTTCCGCGGCGGCCGAGGGCGTCTTCGGCGGAATAATCGCCCACGGTATGCTGGTCGCGGGATTGATTTCCACGGCCATAGGAACGGGACTTCCCGGTCCCGGTACTATCTACCTCAAGCAAAGCCTTAGGTTTACAAAACCTGTCCGGTCAGGCGATACTATTAGAGCCCGGGTGGAAGTGATTTCTCTTGATCCCGTTAAGAATAGGGCTACTCTTAGTACTATCTACTCGAACCAGCGAAGAGAAGTGGTCCTGGAAGGAGAAGCCCTTGTTATACCCCCGAAGGCAGTCCAATAGAAACAGAATAGATTTAGTCCAAGTCTATAGCGGCATTGTCAACATGATTGCTGTTGTTGTGAGGTTAAGCAATGCGAACTCCCGCACGGGATAAAGCCCGACGGCCCCCAAGCCCTTCACATGTTCCGTTTCATTTCCCAACCGCCAGGTCTAATACCTCCGTCTTTCAGGCGGACAGCTTCAGTATCTGTTCCTCTGACCCCGACCCACCCTTCGGGCGGGTGCCCCGGAAAACGGGGGTTTTGGGAAGCGGAAATATTACTCAACGACCCTGACCCACCCTGCGGGCGGGTACCCCCCTTTAGCCGACTTTCAGTCGACGGCTAACCACCACCTACTTTAGTAGGTGGTGGTTAAGTGAGATCCTGATAGCCGGTGATACGAAGAGCGGCCTAAATCCTGTGGCTAGATCCGCCGGCCTACGTTCTGCCCAGTTGAGTGTTCACCCAGGACATGGCGGACGGGGCATAGAGGAGTTCGACGTGGTTCAAGTCGTAAGTATCGTTGGCGATAACCTGTGCGCCACGCAACGTAATCCCCACCGTATATGTGGCGCTTTTTACAAAGATGATACCATCGCTTGGGCCACTGTCTTCCCAAACCACGCCGTTTATCACATTGTTATCTCCGGAGAGGATAGCCACCTGCACTCCTGGGTCCACGCCGTTTCGGTTAAGGGTGCTGATTAGGTTGCCGCCTTCCTTGATGGCATGATCGATACCTTTGGAATAGCTGCAGAAGCCTTGCCCGCCGTAATAGGTGGTATACCAGTCCTGCTGGGTCTCATTCAGAGGATAGATGTTATCCCACCTATAGAGGAGTTGCGACTGGCCGGGAAAAGCATTACCAAAGTCGGTGTATAGGCTGTGGTAAGCTGTGTTTATCCAGACCCCATCAATCAGCATCGAAATATAAGGAACCGGGGAATTTGCACCGTCGGGCAAGACGGCCCAATTCATATCAGTATCGCGGAAGGAAAAGTCCAGCCCTTTGTTAGGTGCGCCAAGTTGAATCAAACGCCTGACATTGCCACGGTAAGCAGTTCCCCAACTCTTGTGTAAATTGGCAACGTACATGCGTGCCGGGACGTTGCCCTTGCTATGGGCGATTAAATCCACCTTGGTTGCGGCAGTCACAGATTTGATTTTTTTAATGGCATTGGCAATTTGTCCGGATTGCATCCAGTTATCGCCCTGGGTATTGGCGAAAGTGACGGCGAATGCGGCGTATCCCTTGTTGATCAAATACTGCATTAAACCCGGCGTCCCGTTGCCTAGGGGGTTCGCGAAAGCCATATCGGCGTCAAAGCTTGCGCCGGGGACCAAGAGAACCGGATATGGTTGAGTGGCTGTGTTCCAGCCCGGAGCATAATGGAGCAGGAAATATTGTGAACCAGGCTCTGAATTATTGCCGAAAGCGGCCACGATTTCCGGGGTTTTTTGCCTGGTGTCATTGATAAAGGTTTCCTGCGTTAAATGAGGATTACTGTCCCGGAGTAATTCAATTGCGGTCCAGTAGTGAGAATTAGTGTAGGTAGAAATC
The DNA here is from genome assembly GCA_021800315.1 of Bacillota bacterium. GTDB lineage: Bacteria > Bacillota > Desulfotomaculia > Desulfotomaculales > JAJYZD01 > JAJYZD01. Next base: position 6,550 of record JAJYZD010000174.1, read on the forward strand.
GGGGTCAGGGAAAAATCGCCGGTTGAAGGGGCTGGCCGTGTTGGTCCAATCAGTTGTGAAAAGCAGGAAAACAGAGTAAACGGCAAGAAAAGCCTTCCGGATCGTGTTTTGACCATATGTGTACCACCTCGGAAATTGTAAAAAATCAAGTCGCCTTTTGCGGTTAGTTGTTTTTTGCATCCAAGAAGTCATATAGTTAATTCGAGTCCGCCAAGTCATCGTTCAGGTCGGCAATGGGATCGCCGGTGACTCCGATCCAGAGGGCCGTCCAGGGGACGCCGTTGGCATCCGGGGAAAAGATCGCCCGGTCATGCTACCCTTCTGCCGCTCATACGAAAACATCTTGCAGCTTTATTTCTAATCCTGGTAAGAGCTTGGTGGTTAAAACGTCCTCAATGTCATATACACCACCCCACCGCCATTCCTTTTCTCCGGCTGTAAGCACTTCCACTAATTTCTGATCAGGGTCAACTATCCAGTATTCCTTAACTCCATTTTCGCAATATAACTGGCTCTTGGTTTTCTTGTCATGGGCGGCTGTAGACGGAGATAATACTTCAATAACTAAATCAGGAGCACCTTGAACATTGAATTCAGTTATAATATCCAAGCGGTTCTTGGAAACAAATAATACGTCCTGCCCTACAACTTTATCGCCTAAATAGACGTCTACGTCGCCCAAGACATCACCAAGTTTATTTTCGTGCAAAAAACGGTCTAAAACACCGAAAAACCTGTAAGCTATTTTTTGATGTCCAGTTCTGGGTTTTGGAACCATAAGTAGTTTCCCCTCAATCAACTCATATTGGTTGTCATCATCCAGTTTAAGGTAGTCCTCAATAGTGTAAACCTTGTCATCCAAGACGGTTAAACCAGTGGTCATGCGACTTCGCCTCCCATTAATATTTACTGCATTATGCCACAACGGTGCGGCAGGGGAATGAGACCGGACATACCTTCAGGAAGTACCTGCCCGCGCTGTCCGCCAAGTCCATAGTCCCTCCTGGCCGACTGTTTCTCCTCCCGGATTACCCGGGACACAGGAACGCCGCCTACGAATTGCACAAAATCTCCGGGGAAATGCTACGCCAGTGTATTCATCACCCGGTCAAATTTCCGAGCTGACGGCAACCACTGAATTCCGGCGGTTTTGGCTATATTTTACCGTATAGCTGAACCAGGAGCAAGACTTTTCGGTCCGGTCCCGGGTCGCCTCTGTGGTCTGGAATACCCGCTGACTACAGGTCGGAGATCGTTGGATAAACTCGGACGTAGTCGCTTGGCTCGGGCAAACGAAACCGCAACGGCCCCCTCCAATGTGGGGCCGTTCTTGTCTCGTTCTTGGCACTATTTCCTATCGCTGTACCGTCAGGGTTTCCACCACGGGCAAACTATATTCATACAAGTCATCGGGGGCAATATCCTGGCCAGTCACCCACGTGACTGTAATCCCTGAGATTTTTACTGTGTTAAAAAGCGTTTCGTTTTTTAACTCCTGATACATCGGCTTTTCTAACC
>JAJYZD010000175.1 GCA_021800315.1 Bacillota bacterium
GAGCCGGGGATTGGTCTCGAACTTGATGGTCCAACCGGGGCCGCCGGTGCCGTTGCCGTTGGGGTCGCCGCCCTGGATCAGCCAACTGTTGACCCGGTGAAACGTCAGTCCGTTATAAAAGCGCATGCTCACCAGCTTGGCGAAATTGGCCACGGTGATGGGCATCAGCTTGGGATAGACCTGGATCACTATATTCCCCTTGGCCGTTTGGATGGTGTAATCCTGGGTCGCGGCCACAGGCACGTCCGACGACGGCTTCCGGGTCTGAGGCGGGGTTGCATTTTGGGTAACTTTCGGTGCCTGTGCCGCCTCCTGCGGCGTAGTTTGCCACGGATGCGCCCAGATCACGGCGGCGGCCACCAAAACCAGCACCAGGACTCCGCCGAGGATGTAGTTTCTTTTCTTTGCGGCAGCCTGCAGCTGCTCCTTTTTGACATCATTGCCCTTCTTTTTCTTCTTTCCGGCCAAAGCCATCCCCCTCCCGATAGACGGTACCTCCAAGGATTCGCCGCCGGAACCTGAATCCCTGCCTTGCCCGGCGGCGGAATGAACCCCGGCGGCCAGCCGGTTCCGGGGACCGGGGGAAGCACGGCGGCGCGGAAGCGCTGATCGAGGCCAAGCCGTCCGAATTCACCGGTCCATCAACGGGCCTTTCCGGATAGAACACCGCCGCAGAGCACGGAGCCGCTTTCAGGCGCTCAAAGCCTGCTGCTGCATCTCCCACATTCTCCGGTACAACCCGCCCCTGGCCAGGAGGACATCGTGCCGGCCCCGTTCCACCACTTCCCCCCGGTCCAGGACGATGATCTCGTCCATGGCGTCGAGGCCCGCCAGGTGGTGGGTGATCAGCAGGAGCGAGCGCCCGGCCAGCGAAGCGAGGACCGCGGCCATGACCGCCCGGGCCGTGGGCGCGTCCAGGCCGCTGACCGGCTCATCCAGCACCAGGACGGGGGCGTTTTTTAGAAGCGCGCGGGCGATGGCCAGACGTTGGCGCTGGCCGCCGGAAAGCTTGAAACCCCCTTCGCCGGCGAAGGTATCATAGCCGTCGGGCAAACCCCGGACGAAGTCGTGCACACCGGCTTCCCGGGCGGCCCGCTCCATTTCTTCCTCCGTAGCCCGGGGCCGGGCCAGGAGCAGGTTTTCCCGGATGGAGGCGCCGAACAGGTAGGGCTTCTGATCCACCAGGGCCAGGCAACGGCGGGCTGTTTCCGGCGCATAGTCCCTGATGTCGCGCCCACCCAGGCGGATGACGCCCGTTTCAGGGTCCGCCAGGCGCGCCAGGAGTTTCACCAGGGTGCTCTTGCCGGCACCGCTGGGGCCGACCACGGCCAGGCGGCCTCCCGGCGGTAACGTGAAACCCAGGTGGCGCAGGACCCACGGTTGGGCCGGCCCGTAGCGAAAACCGAGGTCCACCGCCGCGAGCAGGCAGGTTTCCGGTTCGGCCTGATCCGGCCCCCGGTCCTCCGGTTCCAGGTCCGTAACCGCAAAGAGGCGCCCGGCGGCGGCCAGGTTTTGCTCCAGGTATTGAAATACCTGCGGCAGGGGTCCCAGCGCCTCGAAGGCGGCCAGGGTGGCCAGGGCCAGGGCGCCCAGGTAGACACCCGGCAGGTACCGGTAGATGGAAAGCCAAAGGACCAGAAGCATCGCCAGGTTCGTCATCAGGCCGAGAGTCGCGTTGGCCAAACCGAGGAGGGAAGCCGACCGGCCTTGGAGGTTCACATAGTCGCTCTGCGCCCCGAGGACCAGGTTCAGTTGCTCGTCGGTCCGCCCGAAAGCGACGATTTCCCGCAGTCCCTGCAGACTGTCCACCAGGCGGGTGTTGAGCCGGGCCCTCGCCCGCACCAGGCGGGCGCCCAGAGTCCGGTTCAGGAAAAAACCCGCCAGTGAGACCAATGCCGCGGCCGCCAGGAAGAAGCCCGCGAAAGTCAGCGCCAGGTCCATCCGGAAGGCGGCCAGGAAGACGAACATGCCCGCCAGCACCAGGACGGCGGTCAGCGGCGGGGCGACCACCCGCAGGTAAAAGTCCTTCAACGATTCCACGTCCACGGCCAGGCGGGTGAACAGCTCCCCGCTGTGGTAACCGGAAAGGCGGCCCGGGGCCAGGCGTTCCAGGGCCCGGTAAAACCAGACCTGGACTTCCCCCAGGACCCGGAAGGTCACGTCGTGGGATAAATAACGTTCCAGGTAGCGGGAGCCGGCCCTGGTCAGGCTGGCCAGGCGCACCAGCCCCACCAGGGACATGAGCGCCATCACTGCCGGGTGCAGCGCCGAGCGGGCGATAAGCAGGGCCGCCCCGAACAGGAGGGCCACATTGCCGGCCACCGTGGTGAAACCCAGGCCGGCCACCCCGAGCATGGAACGCCGGACCGGCCTTACGAAAGTTAGAAGACGGCGGAAATTCTTCATGCCGCACCTCGAAAAGCGCTGACCAGCCGGACGTAGGGCCCGTCTTGCCGGAGGAGTTCCGGGTGGGTGCCCGCCTGGACCAGGACGCCCTGTTCCAGGACCAGGATGCGGTCGGCCCGTACCGCCGTGGCCAGACTGTGGGCGACGATCAGGACCGTGCAGCCCGGCAAGCGGGCCAGGGCGTCGGCGACGATCTCCTCGTTCTCGGGATCCAGGTTGGCCGTGCCTTCATCGAGGATCACCAGCGGCGCTTTTCTCAAAAAGGCCCGCGCCAGGGCCAGGCGCTGGCGCTCCCCGCCGGAAAGGCGCACGCCCCCCTCGCCGACCGGGGTGTCATAGCCCCCCGGTAAGGCCGTGATGAAGCCGTGGGCCCGGGCCAAAGCGGCCGCCTCCTCTATTTCCGCCGGACCGGCCCCCTCCAGGGCCAGGGCGATGTTTTCCCGGACCGTGCCCGCGAAGAGGTACGGGTTCTGGGGCACCAGGGCCACCCGCTCCCGCCATTCCCGCGCCGGAAGAAGGTTCAGGGGAACGCCGTCGATGGTTACGGAACCCCGGTCGGGCTCCAGGAAGCGCAGCAGGAGGTTGACCACCGTGCTTTTGCCCGCCCCGCTCCCGCCTACCAGGGCCACCTTTTCCCCCGGTTTCAGCTCGAAGGAAACACCGTTTAGGGCCGGGCGGTCGCCCCCGTCGTAGGCGTAGTGGACCCCGGCGAAGCGGATCCCGGGCGGCCTCCCGGTAGGCGGAACCGCCTCCCCGCCCTGCTCCGGCAGCGGCGTATCCAAGACGGCGAAAATCCGGCCGGCGGCCGCGGTCCCGGACAGTCCGGCGTGGAACTGGGTGCCCAGAAGGCGTAGGGGCAGATAGAATTCCGGGACCAGGAGCAGGATGAAGAAGGCCTGCGGGAAGGCCATCCGGCCGTAAACCAGGGCCAGGCCCAGTACCAGTGCCACCATGGCGATGCTCATGGTGGTCACCAGTTCCAGGACCAGGGCGGAGAGGAAGGCGACACGCAAAACGGCCAGGGAAGTCTGACGAAAGTATCCGCTGACCCGCCGGATGACCTCGACCTGGTCGCGGCTGCGGCCGAAAAGCTTGAGCGTGGCCAGCCCCTGCAGCACGTCGAGAAAGTGGGAATTCATCCGGCCCAGAATACGGAACTGCCTGGCGGCCGGCTTTCCGGCCCACCGCCCCACGAGGATCATGAACAGGGGCAAAAGCGGCGCGGTAACCAGGAGGATGAGGCCGGTGACAAGGCTCACCGGAAAAACGAAGCCCAGGATCAGAAGCGGCGTTATGGCCGCCAGTGCCAATTGGGGCAGGTACCGGGCGAAATAGGGGTCCAGGGCCTCGACGCCGCCGGTCAGGACGCCCAGCAGTTCGCCGGTGCGTTCGTTGCCCAGGTGGGCCGGACCCAGGGCGAACAGGTGGCGCAGGAGGAGACCTTGCAGGTGGGTTTTCATCCGGGCCGCGGCCCGGTGGGCGGCCACTTCGCCCAGCCAGGCCAGGCCGGACCGGAAAAAGATGACTCCGGCCAGCAGCCGGAGCCACCCCGCCACCCCGGACAACTCCTGGTGTTGCACGAAGACTCTGCCGACCACCCGGGCGATCAGGCCGGCCTGCACGATGGTCAAAAGACCGCCGGCCAGACCCAGTCCGATGGTCAGGGCCAGCAGATTGCGTATTTTCCCGGCCGCGGCAAGGAGTCTTTGGTCAACCACCGTTCATCACCCGGTCCCTTCCGTTCATTGCCTAATACTTCAGATCGTGGACGGAGAGCCGCTTGCGGAACACCCAGTAGGTCCAACCCTGGTACGCCAGCACGATGGGCACCATGATCGCCGCGGTGATGGTCATGATCCTCAGGGTATAGGGAGCCGACGCCGCGTTATAGACGGTCAGGCTCCAGGCCGCGTTGAGGCTGGAAACCATAACCCGGGGGAAAAGGTCGGCGAAGAAAGCCGCGGTCAGACCGGCCACGGTCAGACCGCTGGCCGCGAAGGCCCAGCCGGTCGATCCTTTCCGCACCAGCCGGTTGGCGGCCAGCAGGGCGGCAAAGGCGACCACGATCAGAACGACGGCCCCCGCCTTGTCGAAGAAGATCCCCTTGACGAAACTGGCGCCGATCATGAGCAGGAAGACCACCAGGGCCGCCCCGCCCACCTTGGCGGCCGTTGCCCGGATCCTGTCGACCAGGTCCCCGGGGGCCTTGAGGGAGAGGAAAACGGCGCCGTGGAAGGTGAAGACCGACAGCGTCAACAGGCCTCCCAGCACGGCGTAGGGGGATACCAGGTTCCAGAAGGTGCCGGCGTAGTTCATGCCGGCATCAATGGGCACGCCCGCCACCAGATCGGTCATGGCCACCCCCCACAACAGGGCTGGCACCAGGCTTCCGGCGAAGAGGAGCCAATCCCACAGGCTGCGCCAGCCCGGATGGTCGTGTCCGGACCGGAACTCAAGGGCCGCCCCCCGGACGATGATGGCGACCACGAGGAGGAACAGCGCCAGGTAGAAACCGCTGAACAAGGTGGCGTACCAGTTGGGGAAAGCCGCGAACATGGCCCCACCGGCCGTGATCATCCAGACCTCGTTGCCGTCCCAAACCGGGCCGATGCTGTTGATTAGAAGGCGCCGCTCGGTATCGTCACGGCCCAGAAGGGGCGCCAGGATGCCTACGCCGTAATCGAAACCCTCCAGGAAGAAGAAGCCGGTGAACAACACGGCTACCAGGATGAACCAGAGCACGCTCAGTTCCACAAGGACACCCCCTCGAAAACGGGAGCCGGTTTAGGAGCGACACCCTCCGGCCCTTCCCTGGCCGTCCGGGACAACAGGTAGATATCGGCGACGGCCAGCAAGCCGTAAAGCAGGGTGAAGCCGACCAGGCTCACCGTGACGGCGCCGGCCGAGACGTTGGGTGACACCGCCTGCTGCACCGTCTGCAGCCCGTACACGATCCACGGCTGCCGTCCGACCTCGGTCATGACCCAGCCGGCGATATTGGCTATATAGGGCAGGGCTACGGCCCACAGGAGGGCCTTCAAGAGCCAGGGCCTGTCTGCCAGTCCGCCCTTGCGCTGGAAATACCAGGCCAGCAGCACGGCCAGCAGCATCAGGCTCCCCGCCCCCACCATGATCCGGAAGGACCAGAAAACGGCCGCCACCGGCGGAATGTAATTACCCGGCCCGTACCGGGCCGCTTCCTGCGCCTGGATGGTCTTGATGCCGGTCACCCCGTTCTCCGTGTTTCCGTACAGGAGCAGGCTGAGCCCGGCGGGGATCTGGAGGGCGAAGGAGTTGGTCTGGTTAGCCTGGTCGATGCCGGCCACCAGGGTGAAGGGCGCCGGGGCCGCGTTGTTCCACACCGCTTCCGCGGCCGCCGCCTTCATCGGCTGGGCCCGGAACACGTACCGCATCTGCTGGTCCCCCATGAACATCGTCAGGACGAGGGCAGTGATCCCCAGGACCAGGGCCAGGTTGAAGGAACGGCGGAAAAAGTCCGCGTCCCTCTTCCGCAGCAGGTGATAGGCGCTGATGCCCATCACGAAAAAGGCCCCGGTGGTGAAGCCCGCCAGGACGGTGTGGGGAAACTGGTACCAGACGCCCGGATTGGTGATGAGGGCGCCGAAACTGGTCATGACGGCATGACCGTTTTGGATGGCGTAACCCACCGGATTCTGCATGAAGGAATTGGCAACCAGGATCCAAAAGGCGGACAGGCTGGAGGCCACGGCCACCAGCCAGATGGTCGCCGCGTGGGCCTTTTTCGAAAGCTTATCCCAGCCGAAAATCCAGAGGCCGAGGAAAGTGGACTCGAGGAAAAAGGCCACCAGCGCCTCCACGGCCAGGGGAGCCCCGAAGACATTACCCACGAAGCGGGCATAGCCGGCCCAGTTCATCCCGAACTCGAACTCCTGGACGATGCCGGTGACCACGCCCATGATGAAGTTGATAAGAAAAAGCCTACCCCAGAACAGGGTCATCTTCTTGTAGGTCTCGTTGCCGGTACGCACGTACATGGTCTCCATGACGGCCACCAGCAGGGAAAGACCCAGGGTTAGAGGCACGAAGAGAAAGTGGTAGATCGACGTAGTGGCGAACTGCACGCGGGCCAACAAAAGCGCCAAGGCACAACCCTCCCTAAACGTTTTTCCGGTAAACCGGTGAAACTTTTCCCGACCCACCTCCCTTCGCCCTGATTGTATACCTATATGATCTATTTTGTATATTATAGCGGCCGCCTTACGCTCGCGTCAAGTAAAGAAAGAAAATTTCAAAGACGGGCGGCACCGGGTTTTTCAGGACGTCCCCCGGCCGGGAACAAGAGAGACGGCACCGCAAGGTTTTCTTACGGTGCCGGGAGGAATCATAACGGAGGGAGATGCCGGACTCAGTCCCCGCGTGGGTTGACCGTGTTTCCTTCCACCATGAGCACGATGGTTTTTTCCCCGGCCCTCGTGCGGTGAAGAACTTTACGGGGGACGGTATAGCACCGCTTGGGCAGCAGTTCCAGGGTTTCACCGAAAAGCCGCGCGGAAGCCCATGGCTTTAGCCAGCCTTCAGGCGTGGGGTTCATGACTCGATATTGGTCACCTTTTCATTCACATCTTTCCTTGTCGTCCGCGGTGTTTGATCATCACAATACCCGAGGCAGACCAGGGAAAGCAGTTCCTTCCCTTCGTCGATCCCGAGTATGGCCTCCAGGTCTTTCCGGTCGAAGAGGGAGAACCAGAGGCTGCCCAGCCCGGCGTCCGTCGCGGCCAGGAGCAGGTTTTGCACCGCGGCCGCGCAGGCATACTGGTAGCCTTCGCTCCGGCCCTCGAAAAACCGGTCGGCCCCGGTCCGGGAGGGATCGCCGACTATGCCGACCAACACCGGCGCCTCAAGGAGAAAGTCGACCTTGTAAGGCCCCAGCCATTTCCACCCGCTTCTTTCAAAAGCCATGGTCTTGGCCCGTTGGCACGATTCAAATATCCTCTCTTTGAATTCCCGGTTCCTGACCATTACAAACTCCCACGGTTGGCGGTTCATCGGCGATGGTGCCAAATTGGCGCCTTCCAGGACCCTCGTCAACACCTCCCCCGGAATCGGCGTGTCCTTGAATTTACGGCAACTCCTTCTCGCCCGCAGTACCTCGAAAAACTCCATGATCCATCCCCCCTGCCGTATTTCCGGCCGTTACGGCCTCTGCCTCCGGTGACTGCGCATCCGCAAGCCGTTGAAAAGCTATCCCCACCCCCTTGCCCGGACCCCGCCGGTACAGGACGCCGGTTCCGGCGCCCTGTACCGCGTTTTGCAAGGTAAGTCCACTATAGCAGAAAATATTTCATTGGGAAAATTAATCATCTTAATGTTTCATATTAGTGGAAGTGATTTTTCGACGCTTCCCACCGGGTGGAGAGACTTTTCCCCCGCGACGGATAAAAAAGGGCTGCCGGTTGTCTCCCCCGGGTCCCCCGATGTCACGGGGAAAGCGGTTGAAGCGGGACCATTTCACAGGGCGATATCCAGGTCTTCCTTCTCCGTATCATCCCTCCAGAGGTAGGGATGGGCCGGTTCCTCGTAATCCGGGATGAACCAATCCTTCAAACGCACGGGTATTCCCAGGTATCCGGCG
>JAJYZD010000176.1 GCA_021800315.1 Bacillota bacterium
CGGCGGGGGCGCCCGGTACCACGGTGCGCGTGCACGATCTCTTTCACAATCTGCCGGTGCGCCGGAAGCACTTAAAGAGCGATCCCTACGAGTTCGGCCTGATCGTCGAACTGGTCGGACGCTTGGCCCTGGCCCGTACGGCGGTCTCCTTCCGGCTGTCCCGCCAGGGGCGGGAGGTCTTTTACGCGCCCGGATCGGGCGGCCTGCCCGAGGCGGCCGCGGCCGTCTTCGGCCGGGAAACCGCCCGCGGGATGTTTCCCTTTGCCGGCGAGGCGGAGGGAATCAGCTTTCAGGGACTGGCGGGGCACCCGTCGATGGCGCGGACTTCCCGCCGTTACCAGGCCATCTTCGTCAACGGGCGCTGGGTGAGGAATTACGCGCTGTCGCGGGCGGTCGAGGACGCCTACAAAAACCTCCTTATGACCGGAAGGTTTCCCCTGGCGGTGCTGGACCTGCGGTTGGACCCGGGCCTGGTGGACGTCAACGTCCATCCGGCCAAGCAGGATGTCCGTCTTTTGGACGAACCCACGTTGTCCCGCCTGGTCAGGGAGGGGGTGCGGCAGGCGCTGGCCCGCCGCAGCCTGGTACCGGTGTGGCCGGGGGCCCGCCATGAGCCGGCGCCCCGGCCGCGACCGGTCACTTTCTCCTTTCCGGAGGAAAGGGAGGAACCGCCCGGGGAGCCACCGTGGGCGGCAAACCGGGAGCCTGACCGGGATCCGCCCCTGGCAGCGGCCGCACCAACCCTGGGCGAGGAACCCGCGCCTTACCGCCCGACCTGGCCGCGGCTTACGGTTTTGGCCTGGCTCGCCCCCACCTACATCCTGGCGACGGGCGACGGGGGCCTCTACATAATCGACCAGCACGCCGCCCATGAGCGGGTGCTTTTCGAGGAGCACCTGGCCTGCCTGACCGGGTCGACGCCGCCGGCCCAGATTCTGGCGTGTCCGCTTACGCCGGAGTTGGACGCCGGGCACAAGGCGGTCCTGGACAAGAATCTGCCCCTGGTGGAAAGCCTGGGTTTCGCCCTGGAACCGTTCGGAGGCGCCTGGCTCCTGCGGGCCGGCCCCGCCTGGGGACCGCCGGCCCCGGCGGAGAGCCTCCTGGTGGACGTCTTGGATATGCTTCTGGAAAAGGGCGGCATTGCCCGGAGTGACCTGGTGGAACGACTGGTTACCACCTGGGCCTGCAAGGGGGCCGTCAAATCCGGGGACCGCCTGGACTACCCGGAGATGACCGGGCTGGTGCGGCGGCTGGGCGCCGCGCAGGCCCCTTACACCTGCCCGCACGGCCGGCCGACGCTCATTCAGATCGGTGAGCGGGAGCTGCTGACCAGGTTCAAGCGGATAACGTAGCAAGAGGGCCTGCCGTAATAAGGCGGGCCCTCTTGCTTTTGGGCGGCTTTCTTGTTGGGTATCACCCGGGTGGCCGGTCTGCGCCGCTACAGGCCCTGGGCAACTGGGGCTTCTTCATGGTAATTGACTCCGGAACATTGTACCAGGTTTGTGAGGGTTTGCGGCTATTCCGGCGGAGTAAAAAGCATTTCATATTTTGCAATCGCCGGGTCGAAAAGCTCCGGGTTTCAGCCGGGGAACCGAATAGTCTGATCCTTGAGTCCGACTCACGCTACGCGCGGGTAACCGACCACATCGGCGTCGCCGTTTTGTATTTTTACGACGGTTAGGAGGAATCGGTGGGATGGGCAGGGAATATGCAGAGGTATTAAGATTCCGTTCCGGGAGAAGATTGCCAAAGGTGTGTCCCATGTCGGGGACTTGAGCAAATTATTGCCGGGATGCGCGGGGACCAGGAAAACCGATCTCGACATGATGCCGGACGGATATTGAGATACGCGGGAGACAACTGTTCATACTCTGAAGGTACGCTGATGGATCTGGATGATTGCGAGATAGAGACCGCACACTCGGATGAAAGGCCTCCCGGGGAGAGGTATACCGCCATGATCGACGCCCAGCCCAAGGATCGCCTGGTGGAGTTTCTGGTCTCCCTCTGCCTGCAACACGATAAGATCGGGGCGCGCGTCAGCTTCGAATTCGTTACCTGTGATAAAGAGAGCGTGCGTCAGAGTTCCGTCGACTGTCCGGCCAACTGGAAGATGAGCGTAGATTGGCCATGGAGTTCACCCTCGACGGTGACTTCGCTTACTACCGGAAACTAAAATCCACCTACACTGAGCAGGCCTGGCCGTCAATCTATCCCGGCATTATTCAAACATTGGAAAGAAGGCAATACCATTCCAGGATTTATCCGGACATACTCATTGACGAGCACGAGCTGTCTAAACTACTGTCATACGTAAAGGCCGGTCCAGCCCGGATTATCGCCTATCATCGCCCCCTGCTTCCCGACTTCAGGGAAGACGTGTACGCCGCTTGGGTACAGCACATTCGCGATTCGGCACAAAGAGCAAGTGACCGGCGGGGTTATCAAGGAGTCTGTTCGCTTATCAGATCACTTATCGAGGATGGCGGAACCGTTCAGGCCGCCCGGATCATTTCTCAACTGCTCGCTATGTATTCCTCGCTATGTATTCGAGGAAGCCGGCATTCAAGGAAAATATAGGGAAGATATCCAAATGATGGTGGGGTGGTGCGATGGTGGAGATCCAGTTGCTTACACCGGATCAATTGGCAAAGATTTACCCGGAAGTCGAAGAAGAAAACTGGACATTCAGATCTTTTTTAAAAACCCTGAAATCCAAAAAACTTGACAACTCTGTCCATAAGACGCATCAAGAGTTGTTCGCCCACGCCGACTGTATCGCCTGTGCCAACTGTTGCCGGCTCATAGTCCCCGCTCTGAACGATGATGATGTTGCCAGGATCTCCCGGCTGCTTGGCCGGTCCGATGAGGAGTTCAGGGCGGAATACCTGGAGGATGTTGACGGCGAGTGGATGATTAACAGCAAGCCATGCCCCTTCCTGACGGAAAATGGTTGCGCAGTTTACGATCGCCGACCAGAATTGTGTCGCAAATATCCTTTTACTGATCGAAAGGAAATTCAATCCCGGCTGATCACTCTCGTTTCGAACGCCGGGATCTGCCCGGTGGTGTATGAGGTTTTTGAAAGACTTAAGACACAATACCGTAAGGAATACGATTCGTACCAGCGTGAAATGCGTTCGTACTGGAGGTAATGTCGAGAATGCCGCCTGGTCCGCTACAGGGCCGGCAACGTTCGGGAGGCCGGCCGCCGGATCAGCTGCAGCCCTGGTGTCTCGGCGGGAATCGCCATTCCGGATGCGCTGGACGTACCGATCCCATGCTGAGTCCGGGCTGAGCAGGGTTTTCTGAGCCCGCAGACCCGCATTTTCGCGATCCAAAGATGGTGAACGGTACCGGAAGAACGGCCGGTGGACCGGGGAAACGCGTAAGGGCCCGCCTTATTACGGCAGGCCCTTTTCGCTTGGGCGGCTTTCTTGTTGGGTACCACCTGGGTGGCCGGCCTGCGCCGCCACAGGGCCCTGGGCAGCTTGGGCTTCTTCATGGTCGTCACCTCCAAAATATTATACCAGGTTTTTGCGGGTTTGCGGAGGGGGACATCGAACCGGCGGAGATTCCCCTGGAACGCGCCTGGGCGGCGTCATACCGGCCTTCGGAAAGCTGCCGGTATTTCCCCCGGGCGCAGACTTTTTCGACGAACGGCGGATTCGGTTTCTGTCGCTCACAAGAGGGATTGTCAGGGGGCTGTTGAACAATAAAGGCAGTGGTTGCATTGGTGGCTCGAAACTTGGGATAGTGCCGGGACCCTGCCGGGGATATCTGCAACTCACTGCTGATTATTGGGAGATGTCGGAAAATGGCCAGTGCTATAGACGAACTTCCTTCCAGCCTGGAGATGGTAAAAGACGATGTGATCCGCTGGCGCCGGCACCTGCACCGGAATCCGGAGCTGTTTTTCGAGGAAGAGGAGACCTCGCGATTTGTGTACGACACTCTGCAACAGTTTGCGGGCCTGGAGGTCTCCCGGCCAACGAAGACCAGTGTTCTCGCGCGCCTTACGGGCGGCTTCCCCGGACCGGTTCTGGCCCTGCGCGCGGATATGGACGCTCTCCCCATCCAGGAGGAAACCGTCTTTGAGTTCGCCTCCCGGGTTCCGGGGAAGATGCATGCCTGCGGCCACGACGGCCATACGGCGATCCTTCTGGGGACGGCCAGGGTTTTGGCCCAGGTTCGGGAAAGGATCCACGGCGAGGTTCGCTTCATTTTCCAGCACGCCGGGGAATTGCACCCCGGCGGAGCGAGGGATCTGGTGGAAGCCGGCGTGATGGAATGGGTCGATGGGGTGGTGGGACTGCACCTGTGGTCGCCGCTGCCGGTAGGGCAAATTGGCTTGAAGGCAGGGGCGGTTCTGGCCGCGCCCGACGAATTCTTTATCACCATCCGGGGACGGGGCGGACATGCCGCCCAGCCGGAGGTTCTGGTCGATCCCATCGTGACGGCGGCCCAGGTGGTCATCAATCTGCAACACGTGGTTTCCCGGCAGACTGATCCGCTCGAACCGGTCGTGCTGTCCGTGACCCAGTTTCACGCGGGCACCGCCCATAACGTCATTCCCCCCAAAGTGGAAATCAACGGTACGGTACGGACGTTCAACCCGGCCTTACGGGCGGAGGTGCCGCGCCTGATGGAGCGGGTCATCCGGGGCGTTACCGCCGCCCACGGTGCGGACTACGAACTTCGGTACGAAGAGGGATACAACCCCGTTATCAACGACGGTCCAATCACGGCCAGGGTGAGGGAGGTCCTGATCCAAGCCTTCGGCGCGAACGCCGTCCGGGAAGCCCGGCCGCACATGGGCGGGGAGGACTTTTCCGCCTACCAGGCGGTTTGCCCGGGAACGTTTTTCTATGTCGGCTGCAGCGATCCGGAGAAAGGACATTGCCCGCACCACCACCCGCTGTTTACGATCAATGAAGAGTCCCTGGCGGTGGGCGTGAAGGCCTTTATCCACATCGCCCTTCGGCTGCCGGGCGAAGACGCGCTATAGGGATGCCGCGCCTGCAAGGCCGGCGGAAGGAGTGGGGAGTTATGGATTTTGACGCTTATCCGTATCCTTCCCGGCGCACGGTCGTCTTCGCCGGGCGGGGCATGGTGGCCACGTCCCACCCCCTGGCCGCCCAGGCCGGGCTGGAGGTGCTGCGCCAGGGGGGCAACGCGGTCGATGCCGCGGTGGCCGCCGCCGCGGCCCTGACGGTGGTGGAACCCTGTTCCAACGGGATCGGCGGCGACGCCTTCGCCCTGGTGTGGTTCGGCGGCCGGCTGCTCGGTTTGAACGCCAGCGGCCCCTCGCCCCGCGCCTTGTCGGCGGAGAAACTGAAGTCCGGCCGGAGCATGCCGCGGTACGGCTGGGCGTCCGTCACGGTTCCCGGGGCTCCCGCCGCCTGGGCGGAACTCTCGCGCCGCTACGGCCGGGTGCCGCTGGCCACGGCCCTGGCTCCGGCCGTGGAAATGGCCGGCGAGGGACACCCGGTGGCGCCCACCACCGCCCGGAACTGGCGGATCGCGGCGGAAACGTACGCCTGCGACCTGACCGGCGCCGAGTACGCCGCCTGGTTCGAGACCTTCACTTCCACCGGGGCGGCTCCCCGGGCCGGCGAGGTTTTTCGCGCCCCCTGGCACGCCGCCACCCTGAGGGCCATCGCCGCAAGCGCTGCCAGGGACTTCTACGAAGGGGACCTGGCGGAGCGGATCCTGAGGTTCTCCGCCCGTACCGGGGGCTATCTGGTCAAGGAGGACCTGGCGCAGTACGCGCCCGAATGGGTCGAGCCGGTTTCAATCCGGTACCGTGGCTACGACGTTTGGGAGATGCCGCCCAACGGGCAGGGTCTGGTGGCACTGATGGCACTGGGAATGCTGGAGGGATTCGACTTTACCGCAGGTCCTTCGGCTTTGGCCGTCCACCGGCAGCTGGAGGCGATGAAACTGGCTTTTGCCGACGGGCTGAAGTACATCACCGACCGGCGGCTGATGGCGGTCGAGCCGTCCGACCTGCTGTCTCCCGGGTACATCGCCTCGCGCCGGGAATTGATCGGGGAGCGGGCGACCCCGCCGGCGGCGGGCCGGCCCCCGGGCGGCGGCACCGTTTACCTGGCGACGTCAGACGGGGAAGGGAACATGGTTTCCTATATCCAGAGCAACTACCTGGGCTTCGGTTCCGGCCTGGTGGTGCCGGAAACCGGCATCGCCCTGCACAACCGCGGCTGCTCCTTTTCACTGGATCCCGGCGCCGCCAACTTCCTTCTACCCGGCAAGAAGCCTTACCACACGATTATTCCCGGCTTCCTGACCAGGGACGGGCGACCGGTCGGACCGTTCGGGGTCATGGGGGCGTTCATGCAGCCGCAGGGGCACGTGCAGGTGGTGATGAACATGCTGGATTTCCAGCTCAATCCCCAGGCCGCTCTGGACGCGCCCCGCTGGCAGTGGCTGGAGGGGATGCGGGTGTCGGTGGAACCGCAGATGCCGGAATACGTGGTCCGGGGACTCGCGGACCGCGGGCACCTCGTGGAGGTGGGTACGGACGGGTTCGGCCGGGGGCAGATCATCTGGCGTCTGCCCTCGGGAGTGTACGCCGGGGCCACGGAGCCGCGGACCGACGGCTCGGTGGCGGCCTGGTGAGGGACGGAGGTTTAAGCAGCTTAGCTAAAACAGTATAAAACATGCTCAATAGTCACTAGACCGGTTGACATTACTTCTTTGTCATGGTATGATGATCCATGGAGGTGCGGTCCATGGAAATTTATCTTAGACCCTCTGCCGTAGGTGATGGAAGGCACTAGAATAAGGGCAAATTGCTTTGTGTATACCCTGTAGAGTTTACTGTCTGCACTGTAATTAGTTGCCATCGTGCAGCTAGATGCCAAGCTTGCTATTTATGTCGAAGAGAGTGCCACAGAAAATAGAAAAACAAGGCACTAGCCTGATGACATTTCTTGCCAATCTTTTATTCTTGTTTTTCTGTAGATTTCCTAGTACAACTTCAGGACTTCTAATGCCTCTCGCATCCTTCCTTGATTGTAGTAGGGAGTAAACTGCCCCCCTTCGCCATGTAGCGGGCTTTCCCCACCTCGGACTACTACGAGGGCTCCGTAACCATGCCAGATTTTCAGGGCCGTAGCCAATAGCTTGTGGGCACAAGCACTCCGGTTTAGGTCATCACCGGTTAGGTCAATCTAAACATTAGCGCGCCCTGTTGTCGGATACGACTTTCACCGTTTTCCGCTTATTGCGGCTGGGAGGTAGAGGATATGGTAGTATGCACACCGGCTACAATGCGCAACCCTCTTACCACCCAGCGTTTGTAACCATCTTTCCGCTGTGGTCAACGATGAAACCCCTCCGGTTATCGTTCAAGCAATCCAGCCTTTATCCTCGTACAGGACTTTTCATCTCGACGTTCAGTCGCAGCCTGATGGTTGGCTGACTTACGCCTTTCCCGGCATGCTACACTCTCCGTCCGGTTTCCCTTTCGGATAAGCCGGGTGATGATGGGCAATTCCATATCGAGCCCACTGCCTTGCCAAGACAGATTTCAGAATGACCCCCGTGATACTTTCGCATCACTTGCGGTTGCACTAGCCGCTCGTCCGAAGATCCCGGCGGCTGTGGCGGGTCATAGCGCGACATAGTTGTGCCCTTGCGAGCAACTTATACCGCTTTCTCGCCTTAAAACGCAGACCATTGGAGTTTCCTCCGCAAGCCCCCGCCTTTAGGCGTGGGGTCTATGAGTGATCCTGACCGTGGTTGCCATGTCAGTGCCCCCTTGATTTTGATACAAATAAGTATACTCCGTGGTAGACGGATCCGGCAACCCTAAATTTGGTTAGACCGATAACCTGCTAGGAACCGTTCCTAGCAACGTAAGCAAACCTTAGCATAGGCCACTAATTACGCAGAGGGAGGGAGTCTTAGCGGAATGGCATAAGGCAGGACGCTTACACGTCGCCCCCGCCATCCGCAGAGTCCTCCAC
>JAJYZD010000005.1 GCA_021800315.1 Bacillota bacterium
CCCCAGATGGGCGCACTTTTTGCCGACCAGGGGAATGTCCGCTTTTTCCAACTCAGCCAGACCGAAAAGAAATCGGTCACTCAGCGTATCCATTTCCGTGTCCCCCCTAAACTCAACCACCGCCCGCTAAGGCAGGCGGGTTCGCTGTTGACTGAAAGCCGACTCAAACAGGGGTCAAGGTTTGGGAGCCCAAGACCCCTGTGCCGGCCGGCAGAGAGCCGGCCGGGGTCAGTTCTCCCGGCCGCCGTCCAAAATGAACACCAGGCCCAGGTCTCCGTCGACGCGAATGCGTTGACCCGTTTTGATCTTCTTGCTTCCGTCAAACACGTTCATCACCACCGGAATGCCGTACTCGCGGCCCACAATGGCGGCGTGGGAAAGACTGGCGCCGCGGTCGACCACCACGCCCTTCAGGAGGCTGAAAACAGGCGTCCAACTGGGATAAGTCGACGGGGCCACCATGATTTCGCCTTCCCGGAGATCGTTCAGGTCCTGGTCGCTCATCACCACCCGGGCCGGTCCCTCCGTCACGCCCGGCGAGCCGGAGATTCCATACAGGTCGGCCTTAAGATCCGTCCTGGGTACCGGCAGGGATCCCACCACCACCTTTAAGACTACCGGATCCTTGGACCTCATCATGATTTTCACGGCTTCATCCATGGTAATGGTGGAGATGAAGGGCGGGTTTTCCTTCCGGCACCAGCCCTCCCACTCGGCACGCCGCCTTGCCACCGCCGGCCTAAGGTTAAAGAACTCCGGACAGATGGCCGCTTTGCGTACCTCGTCAGGCACCAGGAAAAGAATGTCTTCCGGCTCGTCGACGGCGCCGTGCCGGGCCAGCCGTCGACCCATGCCGAGCAGGGCCCGGCGCACCAGGGCATGGGTATAAAGATCCAGGTAGTGGTTATGTTCCTCACTGAAGGAACTGGACTTCTGCGCCAGTTTCATCAACGCCTCGAACCATTCGCGCTGTTCGGAGGGGATGCGGGCCAGGGTCTCCTCCTCCAACTGCCGCCGCTCCCGGACCAGGGTTTCTCTTTCCTTCTCAAGGTTGAAGCCGCCCCCCTTGGTCAGGAACTGCTTGACATTGACCATGGCCAAGGCAGGCTCTTCCACCCAGGTGGGGTCGCAAAACTCCGACATCCGGTTGGCCCGCCAGCCGTCCTCCTCCAGGAAGGAGCGGAACCGGGCCAGCCACCGGCGGCCCGCCTCGCGGTCCCCCAACCGCGTCATCCAGGCCTGGGGCTTTTCGTTTAGAAATATGTCCGCAAGGCCGGTATCCCGCGCTTCCCCGGCAAACTCCCACAGTTTTTTGTCGACCTGGAACACCTTGTTATCGAAACCTCTCATCAGTTTATGGAAGCGGGGATCGGTATCGTCAATGTCCAATAACTCCTTGCAAATGGTTTCAAACAGGATATATACCCCGAACACCAGGTACATCATGTAAAAATGAACTTCCCACATCCGCCTGTTAACCCGGAAGGCCTGCTCCAGGTGGTCCAGAAGATCGATGTTATCGGCATTGTCCAGGTCGAAGGCTTTCAATTGCCCGTAATGGTCCAGCATCTCGTCGACGAAATTCCGCCAGAGTCCGTCGTAATCTTCGATGAACGGCAGCAGTCTTTCCCGGAAGACCGCTTCCCGCTGACGGATTTCCTCCTCGTCTTCAACCACCAGCAAGGTAAGGTAGCCTCCCCCG
The DNA here is from genome assembly GCA_021800315.1 of Bacillota bacterium. Taxonomy (GTDB): domain Bacteria; phylum Bacillota; class Desulfotomaculia; order Desulfotomaculales; family JAJYZD01; genus JAJYZD01. The sequence continues at coordinate 1,703 of JAJYZD010000005.1, forward strand.
TCCTTGAGCCGCCAGTCCCAACCCTTGCAGGTGGGAAGCTGCAACCTTTGAGCCCCCCACTGCATTCCGTGCCGGCAATAGTTGATCCAACTCCAGGCGAACATCGGCGTCCAGGGAGGAACGGAATGAGTGGCATCCAGAAACCAGGCCGGTGAAAGGTCCAGGTCGGATTTCTCGTCGAATTCGAGGACCGTGATGTCGTGACCCACGTAATAACCCCCTTTATCTGGTTATTCAGCCTACTCGGTTCATCAGCCCGCCTTGGGCTTAGTCGTCCATCCCCCCCCTCGATCATGATCGTCCGACCGCCCGGCAGCCCGCCGGAGCGCGGAAATCAGGCCGCGCTTGTGGGGCCCCGGTTCTCAGTGCATAACCCGGCCACCGTCAACCAGGATGGTTTGCCCCGTAACAAAATCGCTCTCTTCGGAAGCCAGGAACAACACCGCTCCCACCACATCTTCCGGCGTACCCAGCCGTTTCAGACAGTTGGGCGCCACATCGTAGTTCTCGATCCGGGACACCATGGTCCGGCTGGCCTCGGTATCGGTAAAGCCCGGAGCGACGGCGTTGACGCAAATACCGTACGGGCCGGCTTCCCGGGCCAGGGCCCGGGTGAGACCGACCACACCCCCTTTGGAAGCCACGTAATGAGCCAGGTTGTTGGAACCGGTAAAAAAGACTTCCGAAGCCAGGTTGATGATTTTCCCCCGTCCCTTTTCCCTCATGGAGGGAAAGACGGCCCTGCTGCAGAGCCAGGGCCCGCGCACGTTGACCGCCATGACCCGGTCCCACTCGGCGGGGTCGATATCCATAAAGGACTTCCTGCCGATGCCGTAATAAACGGCGGCGTTGTTCACCAGCACATCGATGCGGCCGAACTTCTCCACGACCTGGCGGACCATGGCCAGGCAGTCTTCTTCCCGGCTCACGTCCACCCTCAGGCCTAAGCCTTCGCCCCCCCGCTCCCGCACCGCGGCGACCGTATCGTCCACGCCGCCGCTGGTGGCCGCGGCGACGATTTTCGCCCCCTGCGCGGCCATCTTCAGACAGAAGGCCCGGCCAAGGCCCTTGGAGGCACCGGTGACGATGCAGACCTTATCCCTTAAACGCACGTTCCGCTCCCCTTTGCGGCGTATTTTGACCCTGACGTCAACCTAGTAAGGCCGCCCCTCCTTTTCCCATATCTTTTCCAGCCCGAAATCCGTCGCTATCACCTTGAAGCAATTGTAGCTGCTACCGCGCCCTATACCACCGCCCGAATGCAGGTTGGACGAACAGATGTAAAGGTTTTTGACCGGTGTACGGTAATTGGCGAACTCCGGAGTCGGCCGGAAGCGGTCGAGTTGCCCCGGAATCATCGAGCCCTCCACCCACCCCCCCTCCTTCATGTCCGGGTGACGCATGGTCACATCCAGGGGCGTGGTAATGAAAGCACCCATGACATTGTCCCGGGTCATGTTCGGAGCGTAGATGCGCCACTGTTCCAGGATCTCGTTCACAATTTGCTTTTTAAGGCGGAGCCATTCTTTTTCGGACAGGAACCGGTAAGGCACCGTAAACTCCTCGACCAGGATGGTATGCTTATCCCCCGGCGCCCGGTTCCGGTCCCAGATGCTGTCCGGAGCGGTCAGCAGGAACATTTTGCTTGGACGCCCGCGCGTCAGGATCTCCGCCTCGTATTTGTAGGCCATATAGTCCGGGTCGTTGGGGCCGAGGTACAGCCTGGGCTGGGGACCCACGTCGGGATTGGTCTGGGCGGCCGTGTACCTGGGCAACTCGTGCATGGCGATGTTTCCCCAGAAAATCTGGGCGCGGTCGTAATCAATGTTCCGGACCCGGTGCGCCATCCGGGGGGTCAGGTATTCCTCCCCCAGCAACCTGAACACCGTTTGCGGCACGCCCAGGTCGCTGACCACCAGTTTGCCGGCTCTTACGGTCGCGCCGCCGGCCAGTCTGATCCCCACCGCCGCGCCGTTTTCCACGATGACCTTATCCACTTCGCTCTCGACGAAGTACCGGCCCCCCATGCTGCTGAAGGCCCGTTGCAGGGCGTGGGTGATGGTATGCGTGCCGCCGGACACGATGGACGCCGATTCCAGCGACAGCACGAGTCCGACCGTGTGCACAAACACGTACAGACCGAGGACGTCACCCGGAAACGAGCCGGTGGAAGTTTCGATGGCCCGCATGAACAGGCAACGCATTTGGGAACTCTCGAAAAGATCGTAGGCAACCTGCTTGCCGGTCATAACCGTATAGACGGGGTCGATGCCGTCTTTCGGGTCGTCACAAAGCTTCTCCAGGGCGTTGGGCACACCCCAGGGCGTAGGAGGACTGTAACGGTATTCACGGAAGGCGGCCCGCCATTTCTTCATGTACCGCCGGGCGATTTCTTCGTACATGCCGGCGTCCCTTTTGGAGAACCTGGCGATCTGCTCGTACGTTTTTTGAAAGTTTTCGTGGGAAAATTCTTCTTTGCCGGTCCACGGATCGGTGACCTTATAGGCCGAGTAACCAACGAAAGAACTCCCGTCATCAAAAACCATGCCTTCGTTCTGGTCCGGAAAAACGTAGCTCAAGCCAAACTCCCGCAGATTAAAGTCCTTGTAGGCGGGATGGCCGAAGAAACGGGTGAAGTGGGCGCACGGGTTCTGGATAAAGCCGGGTAGCGGCAATTCCTCGCCGCACGCACCTCCCCCCAGCTCATGCTGACGCTCAAAAATTGCCGTGGAAAGACCGGCCTTTTGCAGGTAACAACCGATAATGGTGCCATGGTGCCCACCACCCACCACAACGGCATCGAAAGCGGCATCGCTCATCGTATCTGCCTCCTCTTCTTTCTGCTGTCAACGACCAAAGTGGCTGGATTTCAACCATTGGCCAAGGAATGATTGGACTTTTTCTCCTCCTGGCTTGCTTTTGCAGCACTCTTAGGCCCTGCCCTTAACAAAACTTTGAGGACATAGAAAAAGTTCTTGGGTTTCCAGAGAAATCTCAGCATGGCCATTAGACCGTCAAAGAGATCATTCCTATCCAGTTGGGCGCTCATCTGCCAACTGACCGGCGCGGTAGAGCGCATTTTCATCTGGAGGACATGCCCTTCACCTTCCACGTGTTCACAGATGAAGTCCACAACCTCCACAACCAGCGTGGTCTTGCCCAGACCCGTAGAGTTGAGCCTCATTTTCACTCCCCCAGGTTGATATTCAACTGCTCCCGGCTGGAGCCGGGGGCTTGCCCCGGTGCCTTTATCCGGCCTTCAGTCGATAACAAACGCACCCGCTTTAGCGGGTAGCCGCTAACTGATCCGGCCCCCTAATAGTAAAGGACGCCTTTTTCAATGGCGCGGCTGATGCTTCCCGGTTGCTGCCACCATTTCTTGATTTCGAGGTCTTTAACTATGGCTTCGGCGCACAGGTAACCCGGACCCATCAGGCAAAGCCCGCCCGGATAAACGCTCGCCCCGCACACGTAGAGACCGGGGATCGGAGTGTTACATTGCGAACAGTATTCATTTGGCCGCGTATATCCCATCTGAAAAGGCAGGTAAGCACCTTGCTTTATTGAGCCCTCAACCATATTGGGAAACTTATTCTGTATATCCAACGGAGTACTCATATTATGCCACATAATAACGTCTTCGGTGATGTTCGGCGCATACCTGGTGAGCGTATTGATGACCCGCAGGGCGTGTTCCTCGCGGATCCGGTACCATGCTTCCGGCCCGCCGTCCTGTAACCGGTAGGGAGCGTGCTGGGACAGCCTGCCGGTATGCTTCCCCGGCGGCGCCTGCCTGCGGTCGTGGATGCTGGGGAAACAGCAATTAAAGCCCCCGTCTGTAAGCAATTTTCCCCGGCGCGTAGCGTCGAGGTGATCGATCAACTGTTCTTGGCTTTCGTAGCCCACCACGTACATTAGCGAGTTATTCAGATCGGGGTTCAATTCGGCGGCTTTGAAACGCGGAGCCTCGCTCAAAGCCAGGTGAACGTCGAAAAGACTGTATTTTTCCCATGCCCAGTCCCTCACCCGACGGGCTAATTCGGGGTCCAGGTTTTCTTCCCCCGCCAGTCGCAGGAACGTTTGATGCGGATCCAGGCTGCTCGCGACAAACTTTTTCGCTTCGTAGACGGTGCCGTCTTCCACCCGGACACCGGTCGCCCTCCCGTTTTCAATGATGATCTTCTCAACCGTGGCGCACGACAGGGCCCGGCCGCCGTTCTCCACCACGGTCTTATACAGCACGTGGGCCAGGTGATGGGACCCGCCGGCACAAAGGCGATAGTTTGTCGCCCGGTTTATCAGCAGGGGAACAAGGAAACTGATTCCGTCAAGGTCGTAATCCAGACCCCACATCGTGGCCGCATACAGGAAAAGGGTCCTCACAACATCATTTTCAAACAGGTCGTCAACTATATCCCGGGGTGTCTTCAATCTTAATTCGTCAATGGCCCGGCCGACCTCGCTCCGCTCCAGCTCGACCACGGCATCCAGGGCCGGCTTGGGCGGCATGTAGGTCGCCGGAGCCAAGAAATCGTCCATCATCCACTTAAACCGCTGATGCATCTCGATGTAGGTTCCGGCATCCTTTTCCGAAAACCGGGCAATGGACCGGGCGGTCCGTTCCGGGTCGGCATACAGGCATAAGGAACGACCGTCGGCCAGGGGCATGGACATGATCACCGGCGGGTAGATGAACTCCAGATCATACGTTCTCTCCAGCTGAAGGTCCTGAAACACGGGCGCATAATCCACCATAGGCATGTAAACGGCGTGGGTGTTAATCAGGAATCCGGGGAGCGTCACCTGCTCGGTGGCCAGTCCACCTCCGATTTCAAACCTTTTTTCGAGAATCAGAATTTTCAACCCGGCTTTTGCCAAATACGCGCCAAGAGTTAAACCATTCGGTCCCGAACCAATAATAATCCCGTCGTAACTCTGGACCATTTTCCTCCTCCTCCCTGGTGAATACACCACAACACGACCCTCCGGCTTTAGCCGGCTCTCAGCCGAAACCGGATCCACCTGCTTCAGCAGACGGCCGTTAAATTATGACAATTCAGAAATCTTGGACAATTATTATCCTAGCCGGTTTTCCTGAAGACGGCAATGCCCGGAACAGGCGAAATGACCGGCACCGGTTTGGCCGGAACAGGCGAACGGTGCGGAAGGGGATACGCGGCCCGGACATGGAAAGAAGCCCTTGATCAAGGGCTTCCGGCGGGACCGGGCTGCGGACGGTGGTCAAAATGTTCCATGATGTGCAACGCCAGGGCCACCTGTAGGCGGTGGCCCGGATCTTTGAGATTGAGACCGGTCACTTCCTGGATTCGCCGTACCCGGTATTTCAGGGTGCTCAGTCCCAGGAATTCGCTCTTGGCTGTTTTTTGGATGTTGTAATTCTGACGCACAAAGGCTTTCAGGGTGGCCAGGAGCGGACCGCCGGCGCCGTGCTCGTAGGTCAGGAGCCGGCCCATGGTTTGATGGGTGAATTCAGCCAGCTTGTCTTCCTTTACCTCCAGCAGGAGCGCCAACACTCCCAGCCGGTCGCAATAGACCGTATTGTCCGGCAGACCCAGTCTGGACATCAGTCGCACCGCGGCCTGGGCTTCCCGGTAGAAGGGAGGGACGCGCGACAAATCGTCGCCCACCCGGCTGACCGCTATCCGACGGAAACTGCGGGGAAAAATATTCTTTACGACGGCCAGGAAACTTTCCACCAGTTCGCGGATGTACAGGTCCTGATTGTTCGTTTTGGCCAGGCGGATCAGCACGCTTACCGTTCCATCGATGCTTACGGCCAGACCATTGTTGTCGCGGCTCGCCAGGATCATTTCCCATATCTGAAGGATCTTGACCGGCGAGGGTGCCGCGTCCCCCTCCGAACCGGCCACCTGGACGACAATTACCGCAAATCTTTCCTTCGGGTCGATGCCCAGGCGGCCGGCATACGAGACCATTACATCGGAGCGCTCGAATCGGCCCGTAAGCAGCCTCTCGAGGAAACCAACCCGGTTGGTCAACTCCAGTTCGAGGTCGATCGACAACTCCCGGGCTATAAGCGGTACCGACTGCACCGCGAGGAGACGCTCTTCGACCGCCAGGGGACGTTCCCTTTCCACCAGCACCAGGTGACCCAGGCGTCTTCCTCCGGCATCCAGGGGAAATATCATGACGCCGGGAGCGACATCCTCCAACACCGGGTCGGCCGACTCACAGGTAAGGTCCTCCGGTCCGTTTTCGCCCGGGCGGCGGCACCATTTATAGACGCGCACCACCGCGTCTATTTCCCCGAGTTCCCCGCAACCGGCCAAAACCCGGCCTTCGGTGTCGAGGACGGCCACCGCCGCTCCGGTTTGGCGGATCAATGTGCCCACCAGGCTTGGAAGGCCCGGTTTGACCAAAACCGCCCTGGCCAACTCGTTTTGGGCGCTGAGCATGTTCTGAAGGGAGCGGCCGCGTTCCTCCAGTCGCTCGCACTCTTTCCGTACTTCCGCGAAGACGGCGCCTTGCTGGCGGAGCCGTTCCTGCAACCGGAGGTTCCGGAGCGCCACCGTTGCGCCCACGGTGAGTATTCTCAGGCATTCCTCCTCGTCCGGACCGATGGCGTGACCTGGCTTTTCAACCACTACCAGGGACCCGGGAAGCGTGTCGTGAATCACCAGCGGAAACCCGGCGAATTCGCGCGCACGCACCATTTCGCCGCAGGTGAGCACGGTATCGAGCCAGTCGCCCCGGCAGGCGAGGATTTTTTCCCACCCGGTACCGTACCCGGCCGCTTTGGCGATGCTTCCCTGACCGCCGGGCACCACGACGAAGACCCCATCGGCTTCGGTCAGCCGGTGAGCGGATGCCGCCAGTTTTTGGAGGAGTCCGTCCGCGTCCCGCTCGTAACCGATGACGGGCAAAGCCTCCGCCAGGTTGCGGCGCCTGCTCCGCCCCCTACTTTCCTCGAGCAAAAACGTGCCCAGGTTTTTATTCAAGGGATTCAACCGGTAATAGTCCAGTTGCCGGTTGGTCTCTTCCCCCCAGTCGCAGGCGGGCCTTATTTCATAGGTACAGCAAGGGTTGCCCTGGGCCACGCAGGATGTCTCCACACAAAGGACCTGGCAACCGAGGACGCTGGTGGCGTACCCGGTGGCGTACCCCACCAGGGTCCAGCAGGCCGCTTCGCCGGACGGGCCGTAGGTGCGGATGTGTTGCTCGGCCTCGTAGGAATGGCTCCAACTTCCCCGCATGACCACCAGGTTACCCTGGGAATCGAACTGGAGGTCTTCGTTTTGAGCCTTGACCACTCCCTGCCAACTGTGCAGGAGGGGTCCGGCCAGGATCCATTCCCCTTTGCCCGGAAAGATGGTCTTCAGAAGTTCGGCGTCGTTGTACCCGCACTGGTACCCGAAACGGGTGAGAACACCTCGGGAGATTTCCGTCCCCAGGGAGTTGATCAGCTCTCTACGCAACTCGCCCACGGCGTCGGCCTGCAAGAGCAGTTTGCGCGAGCTGAGGAGGTGGATCCGGCCTTCCTCGGGTTCGAATCTCAGGACGTCGGGCAGTTTAAATTGCTCCGGATTCATGAGCCTGACCCCTTCCGCATGACAACCAGACATGTACCGCCGCTCACGGGGCGGAATTCAGCATACCGACCATATCCATCCCCCGCCAGCCCAACCACCGCTTGGTTCAACCCTGAATCACCAACATTGCCGCGCGGATGCCGCTTTCGCCCACCACCCCTACAGCCTGGCGCGCAAGAAAGCCAGATGCTCCCCGGCCAGGCGCCGGCCGGTCCCGGTGAGCATCCAGCCGTCCGCCCTCGAAGCCAACAGCTGCCAATAAGAATCCCGGTCGAAACCGAAGCGCGCGCAGTCGACAGCGAAGCCCGCCGCGGAAAAGCGCCACAGTTTGTCGGCGTCCTTGACCAGGGCGTCGTTTAAGGAAACAGCCGTGGACAGCGAATCGTGGTGGTCGATGATGGCCAGGATCTCGGGCCGCCAGCGTTCGGGATAGCCGCTCGCCCGAAGGATCTCCGCGGCCAGGCGCACCCCTGCCGTTTCATGGACGCGGTTGATGGCCCGATCACTGCCATCCGGCCTGAAGGCCTTCACCTGGAGCTCTTCGGGCACACAGGACCACCCCACGTCGTGCAGGGTGACGGCCGGGATCACCACTTCCCATTGCCCCGGTTCGGCCGCCAGCAGGGTCCGGGCGAAGTCCAGCGCTATTTCGGTGTGCCGCTCATTATGGCGGGTGCTTAGATATGGCCTTGCCAGTTCCGTGATTTTCGGCCATAGACCTTCTTCCATACGCCTCAGCCCCCTGCCCACAATCGGCCGTCATCCCACCCGGCCGCAACCGCCGCAAAGCCCCCCCTATTGCGCACCGCCCCACCGCTGGAAGAGATGGTGCTCGATGTTGAACTGGTCCAGGATCTTGCCCACCGTCTGGTTGATCACGTCGTCGATGTTCCGGGGGTGGTGGTAAAAGGCCGGCATCGGCGGCAGGATGACGGCCCCGGTTTCGGCCAGGGCGGCCAGGAGCCGGAGGTGGCCGAGATGCAAAGGAGTCTCGCGCGGAACGACGACCAGTTTCCTTTTTTCCTTCAGGGTGACATCGGCCGCCCGGACCAGGAGGTTGTCGTTGTAGCAGTTGGCGATACCCGAAGCGGTCTTCATCGAACACGGGACCACGACCATCCCGTCCGTCCTAAACGATCCGCTGGCGGGCGCCGCCCCGACGTCCGCGTTGTCGTAAACGCGGTCGCCCAGTCTCAAGACCTGGTCTACGGAATAAGTGGTTTCCAGCCCGATGGTTCTCTGCGCGGCCGCGGAGACCACGAGGTGGGTTTCGATTTCCGGGTGGGAGGCAAGTATCTCTAGAAGCCTGATTCCGTAAACGGCCCCCGAGGCACCGGATATCCCGACAACGATCCTGGCCATGTGCAATTACCTCCGCGCTTTTTTGTCCTCCCGATGCCCGGCCCCCGAGCGGATACCGTTCCTTCCCCTTCCGGACGGGCCGTACGGAGCCGTCGACGCTTCACCTCGTCGTGGTCCCTACCAGGGTCCGGACCTCCGCCAGGGAGGAAAGCAAGCGGAAGCACCCTGCGCCTGCCAGGTCTTCCGGCTGGCTTTGCCCGCCCCGGACAACCGCCACCCTGACCCCGGCTTCCCGCGCCGCGCCGATATCGGTGACGCTGTCGCCCACGAAAAAGGCGTCGTCCTCTTTTACCCCCAGACCCGCGAGACATTTGAGCAAACCCTCACCCCGGGGTTTCAGGCAGGTTACATCGTTCCGGGTGACGATCCGGTTAAAGAAACCGCCCAAAGCAAAGCGCTCGAAAACCCTGGTGACCGCGCGGGCGCCGATGTTGGTCACCAAACCCGCAGCCACGCCTCTTGCCCGCAGAAACGCCAGCGCCGGCACGGCCCCCGGCATCAGGGACCACCGGCTCAAGGCGTCTTCGTCCCAACGATCGAAGACAAGGCCGAGGCGTCTTTGCAGTTCCGGCCGCGTGCCGGCCGGGGCGCATGTTACGGCGCCGTTCCAGATGCCGGCGTAATCGGCCCCCGAAAACAGGGATAGCGGCAAATCCGATTGGGCGATCACCTGCCTGAGTTCCCGCTCTCCCTCCAATAGATTCCATTGAAAGTCAACCAGGGTGCCCTCCAAATCGAAGACGACCGCTTTTACGGCCGGTGCTTCCCTGTGCTCTCCGGGGTCCTCTCCCCGGGTTCCGGCGTCCTCCTCGCCGGCCGCCGCCCTCAGCAGTAGGAGTTGTTCCCTGGCCAGGCGCCGGCCGGTGGCGGTGAGCAACCAGGTGTCCACCCGGGAGTTCAGGAAACGCCGGTTTTTAGCACTGTCAACACCTAATCGGGCGGCCGCGAAGGCAAAACCGTCCTCCGAAAACCGCCAAAGTTTATCCGCGTCCTTGACCAGGGCGTCGTTGAGCGAGGCGGCCGTGCTCAAGGAATCATGCCGTTCGATGATAGCCAGGATCTCTTCGTGCCAGGACTCCGGGTAACCGCTCTCCCGCAGGATTTCTCCCGCCAAACGCACCCCCTCGACTTCATGGACGCGGTTGACATCCCGGTCGGCATCCCGTCCGATGGCCTTCATCTGAAGTTCTTCGGGTACGGCCGACCAACCCACGTCGTGCAGGGTGACGGCGGGTATTACCACTTCCGGGCGTCCCCCTTCCGAGAGCAACAGGGTACGGGCGAATTCCAGGGCTATTCCGGTGTGCCGGCGGTTGCCCCGGGTGGCGAGATAGGGTAGGGCCAGTTCCATAAGCCGCGGCCATAGGCTTTCCTCGATCATCCGTCATCCCCACGCCTTCCCAACCGGAAATCGGTTCGCCGTCCAATGGGATACGTTCTCCCGAACTTCAGACCCGACCAGCAGGCAAGGGGGCCGCGCCCTCCAGGGCGACCGGCCCGCCCCCGCCTCCTCAGCCCGCGTTCCGGGCCATCCGCTCCTTGAGCACCTTCTTGTCCACTTTGCCGGAATCACCCACCACCGGCAGGTTGTCGACAATCTCCAACCGCTCCGGCAGCTTGAATGAGGCCAGCCTCTTTCCCCTCAGGAAACCGCTGATTTCCTCCATGGTGACGGTTTCCCCCGGCTTTGCCACCACAAAGGCGCAGGTTCGCTCCCCGAATTCGCGATCCGGATAGCCGACCACGGCAACCACCTTTATCTTCGGGTGCTCCTGCAAAAGGCCCTCGATCTCGGCCGGGTAGATGTTCTGTCCACCCCGGATGATCATATCCTTGGCCCGGCCCATGATCCAAAGACAGCCCGCATCCCATTTCACCATGTCGCCGGTGGTTGTCCAGCCCTGAGGGTCGAACACCGTGCTCTCCGGTTCCCGGTAGTAACCGGCCGGGGAGTGGGGTCCGCGGAACCATAGCTGACCGGGTTCGCCCTCCGGCACCGTGTTTCCTCCCTCATCCAGAAGCCGGACCACGTTGCCGGAAAGCGGCCTCCCCACGGTCCGCCTTCTCAGGTCGGCCGCATCGGTGACCCGGCAGCCGGAGACGGAGCCGACGTCCTGGGTACCGAGATCGCTCGTTATCACGGCCGAGAGCCTTCTTTCCGCCTCCTGCGCCACATCCGGGGGCAGGTACCCGCCGGCCGAACGGATGAAGCGCAAGCCCGGGTCGTATTCCTCGACCGGTTGCTCCAGCATGCGGATCAGATGGGTGGGAACCACACCGATGCACGTCGCCTTTTCCTTCTGGATAAGCTCCAAGGCTTTGCCGGGCGTGAACTCCTCCAGCAGCACGGTCTTCGCCCCTACCAGGGGGGCGGCGAAATAGGTGAGGGTGCCGGCCGCCCCGCCGGCGAAGGGGGCGATGGCCGCCGCCGTGTCCTGCGGTCCCAGGTTCCAGATGTCGTTCCGGGCCTTGGAGGTGCAGAGCCGGGGGGCGATGTTCCACTCCACCAGTTTGGGCAGACCCGTCGTACCGGTGGTGCTGGTCAGGAAGGCCACCTCCCGGAAGGGATCGAAGCGGCGCTCCTCCAAAACCGCCGGATTCTCCGTCGTCTTCCCCGCGGTGAGCCGCACCAGGGAATAGGTATCCGGCGGCGCACCGGCCGGCACCTCCTCGCTGAGGAGAAAAATGTACCGGAAGTTGGGCGAGAGCTTCCTCAGATCCCGGTGCATGGCCAGGTAATCGAAACCGCGGTAGACGTGGGGAATGACAACCGCCGCCACGGCCATCTTTTCCACCATGTAGGAGAGTTCTTTCTCCCGCATGTAGGCGTAAACGAGGAGGGAAACGAGTCCCGCCCTTTCCGCCGCTATCCGCGCCAGGAAGGCGTACACCTCGTTGGGAGCCTGGATCAGGATACGGTCGCCTTTAGAAAGCCCCATCTCCACCCAGCGATAGGCCATCCGGTCCACGAGGTCCCTGGCCTGGGACCAGGTCACCCGGTAGCGCGAGTCCACCACGGCTTCCTTATCCGGCATTTCCCGGGCGTTCCTGGCCCAATAGTCGTAAAACGTCTCGTCCTTCCAATACCCCGCGTCCCGGAATTCGGTGATGACTTCTTCCGTATACCGGATCACCCGCATCTCGTTCCACCATCCTCATGCTGATTACCATGCCTGGTCCGAAGAACCGGCGGTCTTCGCCGGCCGTTTCAGTCCAGTCCGAACTCCGTCCAGCGGGCCCTCACTTTTTTAACCGTTTCCTCATCCAGGAAGATTTCCTCCGGTTTGCGGTCCCACTCGTACGGAATGGTCGCGTCCATGATGATCTTGGAGCCGATGTCCCGGGCCGTGATGGGCAGGGCGGGATCGAGCGGGGTCGAACGGGCCCGCTTGATGATCTCCGTGCTCCGGTAGGGATCGTAGCGTACGGCCAGCGCCCACAGAACCCGGTCGATGTCGTCGGCCGGAATGTCCTCGTCGACGACGATCAGGCCTTTCATCCCGTAGTGGCCCGTGGTGCTGGAGTGCGCCGCCATGCCCACGTGCATGGAGTGACCAGGATACATGGTCTTGACCGATACGATCCCCCAGAAGCGTCCGCCGGCCTGGGGAGGCAGGTAGACCGACTTGATCCCCGGAACACCCGCCGCCAGCAGGTCGGTCCAGAGGGTGGCCGTCCGGTTCAGCGACTGGATCATGTGGGTATCGGTTATGGGCTTGCCCACCGTGGTCGACCAGAATACCGGTTTTTTCCTCTGCCACACCCGCTGTACGTGCAAAACCTGCTTGGGCCATTCTTCGCCGGTCTTGCCGGAATAGTAGCCGGTGTACTCGCCGAAGGGCCCCTCCTCCCGCAGATCGTTGGGATCGATGTAACCGTCCAGGATGATTTCGGCGTGGGCGGGCAGGGGCAGCCCGCTGACGTCGCTCTGGAACACCTCCACGGGCTCACCCCGTAGGGCGCCGATGACGTCGTACTCGTCGACCTGCGTCTGGATTAAGGTGCTGGACACCAGGAAGTGCACGGGGTCGCAGCCGATGACGGCCGCGGCGGGCATCAGCTTGCCGGCCTTCTGGTATTGTTTGAAATGGAAGTCGGCATGCTTACCCTTGATGATCTGGACCCCCACGTGGTTACGATCGTGGACCATCATCCGGTAGGTTCCCAGGTTGACCCAGCCTGTTTCCGGGTCGCGGGTGACCAGGTAGACCGCCGTGCCGATAAACCGGCCGCCGTCTTGCGGGTAAAACCACGGCACGGGAAAGTCCCTGAGCAAATCGACGTTTTGGCCGTCCACCACCTTCTCGCCGACCGGACCCGAATCCACGGCCACGGGCTTGACCAACCCTTTCCGCGTGGTCTCGACCCACTTTTTGGCCATATCGCACATGGAGTAATCCGTGGGCATGCCCAGGGTGATGGCCAGCCTCTTGTCCGTGGTCATGGAGGACGTCAGCACGGGTATATCATAGCCCTTGACATTCTCGAACAGAAGGGCCGGACCTTTTTTCTCCTCGTTGAGCTTGGCGATATGGGCCAGTTCGAGGTTCCAGTCGACTTCGGCCGTGATTCTTTTGAGTTCCCCTTCCTCTTCGCACCTGTCGATCCAGTCCTGCATGCTTTTCATGGTAATCCCCCTTAAGCATTATGTTGGATGATTGATTAGCGAACGTTGTTACGGTAGTATCAAAATAATTTTCTCCCTGTCAGCAGGTTTGCCGTGATCAGGTCCATGGCGCTGGATTGCGACTTGGTCACCGGGGGGATCGCTTTTTGCGTCCAAACCGTTTCCGGCCTGGTCTGGACCAGGAGGATGTTGTCCGGAAAAGGCAGGTCGGAATCGACGGCCCACTCCATATCCTGGGGCATACCCCAGTGTTTTTCCACCTTCTTACCCAGGCGGGCCAGGTGGACTATCTCGGCGTCGGACAGACAGGGCGCCTCCCGCCTCCCGGGGTCCACCTCCTGTGACCTCACGTTGCCGGCCTCGTCATAGACCAGTTCGACGGCCTTGTCGCAGATTATCCGTTTGGATACCTCCAGGGTGACCTTGTCCACGATGTACTTGTCGGGCGTGACCTGCCCGCTGACCAGGCTCTCCCCAAGCCCCCAACTGCCCTCGATGAAGATCCTGGACCGGTCGCCGTTAACGGGATCCAGGGTGAACATCACCCCCGAGGACCTCGACTTGACCATCTTGAGCACCGCCACGCCGATGGGCGAACTCTCCACGCGCATGCCGCGCTGCAGACGGTAGGCCATGGCCCGTCCGGTAAAGGAACTGGCCCAGACCTTCACGACGTGGTTTATCACCTCTTTTTCACCCTTGATATTGAGAAAGGTATCGAACTGTCCGGGCATGCTGACGGGTCCGCTGGAACGCACGGCGACATCGGCTTCGCCCAGGTTGCACTTGCCGCACAACCCGCGGTAGTACTCGCAAACGGGTTTTTGCAGTTCCTCCGGCATGATGGTACTTTCCACCAGGTTCCGGATGTAGCCGCTGGCTTCCTCGAAGGCGTCGATGTCCTCTCTCAGCCGCTCCATCATGGGATCGAGGTACTCCAGGATCATCCGGTCCAACCCGGTCGTCTTGATGAAGTGCTCGTACGCGTCCAGGGTGACGGCGTAACCGGGAGGAACGGGCATGCCGGCCCGAATCATCTCGCCCAGGTTGACACATTTCTTGCCGGCCGTTTGGTAGTTGTCCCGGGCAAGGTGCTCCAGCCAACTCACGTACTGCTTACTGCTCATAGGACCATCCTCCCCAATCTTCCTGGCGCCGGGCGGACCCGGGAAAAAAGTCTCTCTCCCTCCTGAAAGGTGGCGAACCCGGCGAAGTCCCGGCGGCCTCCCGGACCGCTTTCTACAGACCGGCGGAACCCCTTTGTTTACGGGAGCGATTGTGAGAGCGCATGTAAGCCAAAGGGGTCCGGGCGCGTTTCAAGATATTATCTTGCCCGTTAACTCCCCACCCCGGACATGGTACCCGGCAGTATCCCCCTTCTTTTACAGAGGCTGATACCGGCCGGCGGCTGGGGCAGGCGGCGTTGCCGGTCCGGGGTGTCTGGTTGGACTACTCTTGCCGCTCAGGTATTTTTCACTGCTCCTCCAGGGTTCCGGCTAGAGTATGGTGATGACGCCCTGGTTCCCGTCCACCCGGATCATCTGTCCGGTTTTGATGGTCGCCGTGGCGAACCCGGTCCCCACCACGGCCGGCAAACCGTACTCCCGGCAGACGATGGCCGCGTGGGACATGATCCCGCCGACGTCCGTCACGCACGCCCTGATCCTGGTGAAGATCGGCGCCCAACTGGGAGAAGTGGTGGCGGCGACGAGGATCTCCCCCTCCTGAAGGGTTTTGAGGTCGCCCAGGCTCCGGACCACCCTGGCCTTCCCTTCCACCAACCCCGCCGACCCGGCGAACCCGTTTAATTCCCTGAGATCCGTGGTACCGTCCGCGGACAGCCAGGAGTCCATCGTTTTGTTGGTAATCCCCCAGAGCATAATCGTAAAGGGTTCGCTCACCGTCTCCGGCGCCAGTCCCAGGGCCGGCGGCGGCATGAACTCCCTGAACTTCTGGATAACCCCCTTGCGCCAGGCGATTTCCGGCGGCCAGTAGGACGGCCCGCGGGCTTTGACCCCGGTGGCCCAGCCGGTCAGGAGGTCGTACAACGCTTCCTGGATCTCGTAACGGTTGAGGTACCAGATGTCCTCCACGTCGGCGAAGAAACCGTGGTTGACGAAGATCCGGGACAATTCGCGGATTTTGTTCCAGAATACCCCGTGGAACCAGTGCTCAACGTAGAAGTTGTGGTTTTCGACATAGGGGAAAACCTTCTGGGCCACCGCAATCAATTGTTTGAAGGTGTTTTCGTCGTCGACCGAGGGCAACAGTTCGGTATACTCGGCGATGATCCGGTCCCGCTCGGCGCGCACCTCCTCCAGGGGACGGGCCAGGCTGTGCCCCTGCTCCAGTTTCTCGATGTAGCTGCGGATGGACATAAACGGTATTTCCATCCGGTCGAGCCAGGAATAGTGGTCATGGTACCACCCGGTCCCGGAAGACAGGTAGAACCACGGGTATTTGGCCTTCTCCAGCCGCTCCAGCCACTCGCGCCCCGCCGCGGAGGCGCCCAGCCGGTCGATGACCTCCCCGGGTTCGGGCGAGGACTTGACGATGTCGGCCACGCCGAGGTCGACGGCCGCGCTCGCCAGTTCCTTGAGCCTTTCGTCCGGCTGGAACAGGATGACGTCGATTCCGGCCACCATCTTGGTGACCGTCCGGTCCTCGATGCCGGGGAAGGCCTTGTGACAAAACTCGGTCAGGGGAAGGTAGGCCGCGTAGCCGAGGTTTAAGAATTCGAAATGGTACTGCCAGGCCCGCAGGGCGCAATCAATCAGATGGTTGTATGTTTTGGCCAACTGGTAACCGCTGCTCAAGCCGACGCCCTCGAAAACCAGGGAACTGTCTTCCATCCCGGGCAGATCCTTGATCCCGATCCCTTCCAACTCCTTGATGAGATCCTCCATTTTCGTCTGCCACTTGGCGTACAACTCGTCCCAGTGTTCGTAGTAATAGCCGGCGCGCTCCATGAAGAGAGGCACCCTTTTTTCAATTTCGGCCGGATCGGCTACCGGCACCGGGCTGATGTAAATGTACCCGTTGACGATCCGGTGATCGATGCCCAAAGCCGGCGGGATCATGAAGATCCGGCTGTTGTACTGGGAGAGGGCCAGGAACCAGGCCTCGTCCCAGATGAGGTCGAAGGGATACATGGGTTCGGGATAGTGCAGTCCGTCGTAATACCACAGCACGCTTTCCTCGTAGGCCTTTCTCGCCGCGTCATCCTTGCTGAACCGGTAAAAGTACGGGTACATCCTTTCCCAGCCCTCGGTGCCGGGAATGGTCTTAACTTCGCTGGGCATGGTAAACGCCCGCTGTCCGGCCATCAGAACTTCCCCCTTGTCATGATCTGTGGAAACACGCCGCCGGTTCATGGTCGCCAGCCTCTTTGCGGCAGCTTTATCACTCCTTCCGGATCGTTCCCGACCGGTCCGCCATCCCGCCGGTCCCGCCCCGTGTTTCGCTGCCGCCGGCCACAAGCGGCTATCCGCCCCTTATACTGGTTATCAGCTTCAGTGCCAGTTGCACCTGCAGATTGGTCTCCGGATCGCTCAAATCGATTTGGGCTATTTCGCCGATTCGCTTGAGCCGGTAGCGCAAGGTGCTCGGGCTCAGGAAACCGTTGCGGGCCGTTTTCAAAATATTGCAGTTGTTTTTATAGTAGAGATCCAGGGTGGGCAGAAACCGGGTTCCGTATTTTTCCTCGTAAGCCAGGAGCGGACCGATAACCCGGCCGGCGAACTCCTTGAAGGCGTCCCGGTTGATATCCAGCAGGCTGAAGACACCGAGTTGCTCGTAGGCGAAAGAGCAGTTCCGCCGCCCCAGGGACCTGGCGATTTCGAGGCACGCCCGCGCTTCGCGATAGGAACGGGAAAAATCGGTCACCTTGAAACAGGGTGTGCCTATGCCCAGCCACCAGGTATGGTGGCCCATGTGGACGGAGAATTGGTCGGCCAGTTTGTGGAGAACATTCACTGACTGGTTATTCGCTTTGTCTTGCGGCGCACCCTCATCCGGAATCAGCATAATCACATCGTTGTTGTATTCGGCCAGAAGAGCGGATAAATGAGCGCCCTTTATCATTCCGTCCACCATCGGCAGCAGGTTCCGGCAGGAAAGACCCGTGGCGTCCCGGGCCTCCGGCGACTTGGTCTCCAAAACCACCACCCGGTGAACCTGTCCCAGATCCACCCCGAGCTGTCTTGCCTTCCAAACCACCCCTTCCTCAAACTCGTAAGTACCTTCCATCAATTCTTTCAAAAAATTCTTCCTCAGCCTCAGTTCGGTCTGAAAGGCGGCCTTTTGCTTTAACAAATCAAGAGCGACCACCGTGCTTCCGTGTTCCAGGGCAATGTAATCGAGCTCGTTTAACTTGTGAGGATCTTGCAGGGTGACTACAAAGCCCAGACGGTCCTGGCCGGCGACGACCGGAAGAACCGTCAGTTCCACTCCGCTGCCTTCCGGTTCGTTTAACTGAATGAGACCTTTGCCCTTGAACAGGGACAAAATTTCTTCCTTGCGAGCCGGATCGGCGACGGCCCTTTGCCAGATTTGCCGGGGGTCGGCGGCGTCCGGCCCGGACCTGACCGACAGGGGGGAAAGAAACTGGTCCGTGACGACAACGGAACTGCCGATTATTTCGGCCAGGCTTCCGGTGATGGCGTCTAGTCCCTGTCCTTCGAGGACGAGGCTGGTTAAAAGGTTATGGATGGTCATGGACTTTTGCAGACGGGCATGCTGGGCGGACAGCGCATCGTTCAGTTTGCGCAATTCGGCCAGGTTTTCCTGTACTTTCAGGTTGCTCAGCCCGGCTTCCCTGGCGTTACCGAGGGCCGTGGCCGCCTGGCAGCCCAGGATGTCCAGGAATTCCCGGTCGTGCCTGGTAAACGGCTTGCCGCCCAGTTTGTTTACGGCGACAAGGGCGCCGGTATTTTGACCGGCGAAGGAAAGCGGGATACCGCAGAGATTTCTGACCCGGAATCCATTGACGTCGCTTACCTGGAAAGCCGGGGTTTCATTCAGCCAAAAGGGTGTGTTCAGCCGTATAATGTCGCCCAGGACTCCCCCGGAAACGGTGCCGGCATATCTTTCGACGGAACCGTCCGGGAGGCATTCGTAGAGCGACAATTCCGGCCCCGGCCCGGTCGCCGCGGCCAGGTAGGCCCGTTCGGCGCCGAGCAGGGCGCGGGCGTACCGGACCGATTTTCCGGGAAGTTCGGTGATCGCCAGGGTACCGTGGATATCCATGACGGCCAGGTACAGGGAACGCCACCGGGCCAGGAAATGCCCTTCGGCCTGGATGACGCGTCCCCTGCCATGACCCGGCAGAACCATTGCCTGTCCGTCCATGTGAGCCACCTCCCGTTTGTTGCCGCTGGAAAGCGGCAGAATAATGCGATGATTTGCCGCCTTTTTTACCGGAAAAAAGATATAGCATAATTTCCTGCAACAAGGATAGCAAGGAATCTCCGGATGTTAATACTTTAACAAGAAATGAGGAACTTGTATAGGTCGAAAATGTGTCAATATTCTGGTAACTGTTTTGGTCAGTTTGGCCATATCCGTATTCACCGCGGCCGGTTCCTTCCCGCGGGCTTGACGGAAAAGAAAAACCGCCCCGGTCAGGGGGGCACCCGCTACACGCGGGGTCCCCGGACGGGACGGCGGAAGACAAAGGAACGGAAGTCCGGCGCTCCGGCGGGGTTGTTACCGTTCCTGTTCCCTTTTCTCCTTCAGGGCCTTCCAGACTTTCTCGTAGGACAGGGGCAGGCTGTCCAGGCGGATGCCCATGGCGTCGTATATGGCGTTGGCGTAGCAGCCCATGGTGGGAATCGTGGCTCCCTCGCCCACCTCCTTGACCCCCCAGGGCCCGGCCGGCTCCGGCTCCTCGCCGTGGACCAGGGCCGAGGTCACCTTCGGCATGTCCAGAGCCGTGGGCAGGCGATACTCGCCCAGGTTTCCGTTCATGATCTTACCCTTGTCGTCGAAGACCACCTGCTCCCAGACCGACTCGCCCATGCCCATGAAAAGGGCCCCGTGCACCTGGGCGGACAAAAGCGACGGGTTGATCACCGTGCCGCAGTCGTGCACGTCCCAAACCCCGGCCACCTTGATCTCCCCGGTCTCGGCGTCGATCTCCACCTCGCTGACCTGGGTGGCGAAGCTGTAGGCCGGCGAGGTGCCCACCGCCGCCCCCTTGAACTTGCCGCCCAGCTTCGGCGGCGCGTAGGAACCCTTCCCCACCAGCGGACCGCGCTTGACAAAGAAGGTGCGGGCCACCTCGGTGAAATTCAGCCTGGCCGTGCCGCTTGCCACGTCGAAGATGACACCCAGCCGGCAGTCCAGCGTCGACGCGTCCACGTCCAGCAGTTCCGCCGCCATGGAAAGCAGTTGGGCCTTCACCTCTTCGCCCGCTCTTTTGACCGCCCAGCCGGACATCAGGGTCTGGCGGCTGGCATAGGCGCCGAAATCGTGGGGGGTGGTTTCGGTGTCGGCCGCCACGATCTTCATGCTCTCGTAGGTGAAGCCCATGGCCTCGGCCGCCATCTGGCAGAGCACGGTGTCGCTGCCCTGGCCGATGTCCACCGCCCCGGTGTACAGGGTGGCCGAAGTACCGTCCTCGTTGACCCTGACCACGGCTGCGGCGTGGGGCAGGTCGGTGCGGTAGATGGGGTAGCCCGCCCCGGATACGAAGCTGCCCACCGCGACGCCGATGCCCCGGCCCGGCGGCAGGTTGCCCTTCTTTTCATCCCATCCGGACATTTCGCGCGCCTTTTCCAGGCAGGCCGTCAGTTCGCAGGAATTCACCCGGAATTCGTTCGGGGTCACGGTATTGGGCCGCCGGGCGTTGACCAGGCGTATCTGGATCGGGTCCATCCCCAGGTCCTTGGCCACCATGTCCAGGTGGCACTCCAGGGCGTAGCGCGGCTGGGGAGCCCCGTGGCCGCGCTGGGCGCCGCAGGCCGGCAGGTTGGTGTACACCCGGTACATGTCGAACTTGAAGTTCTCAAACCCGTAGGTCAGGGGCAGCATGGCCCCGGCGTAATAGGCGGAGGCCACGCCCAGGCTGGTGTACGCTCCCCCGTCCATGATGAAGTTGGCGTACAGGCCCAGGATGCGCCCGTCCCGGTCCACCCCGCTGGTCAGCTCCATGTACTGGCGGTGCCGGCCCCGGTTGTGGGCGAACATCTCGTGGCGGTCGTAAAACATCCGGACCGGCCGCCCCGTGAGCCGGGAAAGAACCGCCCCGGCGAACTCCAGACCGGTCGGCTCCAGCTTGCCGCCGAACCCTCCGCCGACGAACGGCTTGATCACCCGGACGTCGCCCATGGCCAGGCCGAACTCCCGGGCCAGGTAGTACTGGAAGTAGTGGGGCGACTGGGTGCTGGAATAGACCGTGAGCTTGCCGTCGGCCCACATGGAGACGGCGGAATGCGGTTCGATGGGGCACTGGTAGGTCCTCTGCCCCACGAAACGGTCGGTGCGCACGTGGTAGGCGTCTTTGAAGGCCTGGTCCACGTCGCCGAAGTGCTGGTGGATCTCGGTGTTGATATTGCGCGGGTACTCGTCGTGAACCTGGGGCTGGCCATCGTTCATGGCCGTCAGCGGGTCCAGGACGGCCGGCAGTTCCTCGTATTCCACCCGGATCAGCCGGAGGGCCTTGTAGACGGTTTCCTCGTCCAGGGCGGCCACCGCCGCCACCTTGTCGCCGACGAAGCGGACCTTGTCCCGGCAGAAGATGTTCTCGTCCCAGCGGGCCGGACTGATCCCGTATTTCAGCTCCGGTACATCCGCGTGCGTGATGACCGCCTTCACCCCGGGCAGCTTCCCGGCCTCGCTGGTGTCGATGCCCAGGATGCGGGCGTGGGCGTGCGGACTGGTGAGGATCTTGCCCACCAGCATGTTGGGAAACTTCAGGTCCCCCGCGTATTTGGCCTCCCCGGTAACCTTGGCCCGACCGTCGATCTTGGGTTTGCTCCGTCCGATGACGTCAAAATCAGGCACCGTCCTCACCTCCTCACGATTTTTCCGCCGCGGCCAGGACGGCCTTGACGATGTTGACGTACCCCGTGCAGCGGCACAGGTTGCCGGCGATCGCGTACCGCACCTCTTCCTCGGTGGGGTGCGGATTGGCCGTCAGGAGGGCCCTGGCCGAGAGGATC
Source organism: Bacillota bacterium (assembly GCA_021800315.1). GTDB lineage: Bacteria > Bacillota > Desulfotomaculia > Desulfotomaculales > JAJYZD01 > JAJYZD01. The sequence continues at coordinate 23,425 of JAJYZD010000005.1, forward strand.
ATCCCCGGCGTGCAGTAGCCGCACTGACTGGCCGCGTTATCGATGAAGGCTTCCTGGATCGCGTCCAACTTCTGGTTCGCCGCCACGCCCTCGATGGTGATGACGTCGTGCCCGTCGGCCTCCACGGCCAGCATGAGGCAGGCGTTCACCGGTCGGCCGTCGACGAGCACGGTGCAGGAACCGCAGTCGCCCAACTCGCACCCCTTCTTGGTGCCGGTGAGATCCAGTTCCTCGCGCAGTAGGTTGACCAAAAGGGTGTTGGCTTTCACCACCACCGTGTATTCATCCCCGTTTACCCGCAGGTTGACCAGGTAACGGGGGCGTCCTCCCTTATCCACCAGGCCTTGCATGGTCATCCCCCTTTTTTACCGTTCCCGCCCCGACCCACCGTGACCCAACCTCCGGCTGGGTGCCCACACCCACCTGCGGCTGGTATCCGGTGCGGCGGACCGGGGGCCCCTTTTTTTCACACGTGTCCTTCCCGGACGGCCTTCTCCAGGGACCGCCGGGTGAACACCCGCACCAGGTCCCGCCGGTACTCCGCGGAGCCGCGGATGTCGGAAATAGGGCGGCACTCGGAAGCCGCCACCCGCCCGGCCTCCTCCGCCAGTTCGGTGGTGAATTCCCGGCCGTAAAGCGTTTTGGCGGCCTCGCCCGCCAAAAACGGCACCGGTGCCACCGCCCCCAGGACGATGCGCGCGTCTTTCACCGTCGGGCCCTCCATGGTCACGGCCGCCGCCACGCCCACGACCGCCAAGGCTCCCGAACGGCGCAGGCCGAACTTCAGGTAGGTGCTGCCGGTGGTCTTCTGCTCCGGCACCACCACCCCGGTGAGGATTTCCCCGGGCGCCAGGCTCGTTCGGCCGGGCCCCAGGAACAAATCCGAAAGCGGGAATTCCCGTTCACCCGCCGGGCCGGTCACCCGGACCCGGGCGTTAAGCGCGATGAATATGGGGGGCAGGTCGGCCGAGGGCACGGCGCTCACCAGATTCCCCCCCATGGTGCCGGTGTGGCGGATCTGGTTGTTGGCCATCTGGTGGGCCGCACCGGCTATCGACGGGTAAGTCGCCTGGATCACGGGCGAGTTGATCAGTTCGTTCAAGGTAACCCGCGATCCGATGAACAGCCCGCCGGAGCCCGTTCCGATCTCCTTGAGACCGTCCAGATTCTTCAGGGATACAAGTGCCTCGGGCGAAAGCAGTCCCTGTTTCATCTTCACCATCAGGTCGGTGCCCCCGGCAATCACCCTGGCCGTCCCTCGGGAGCGGACCAGAAGTTCCACGGCCTCCTCCTTTGTATCGGGCGCATAGTAGGCAAAGTCGGGCAAATACAAAGCCGAAACCCCCCTCTCCGGCCGGCTTGACACCTGCGCGGTGTAACTTGCATTCCGGCCGTTCTACTGGATTATACAATGTTTCGAACGGATTGGGGATAACCAAAACGGGTCAAAAATGGTTGGCCGCCCCCCGGGAGGTATCACCCCAAGGGATTAGCCTTATACGATGGGAATTTATGGATAAGACGCCGGCGTTTCGCCGGCGCCCCGGGAGGGCCCCGCGGGTTGCTTTCGTCAGCTTCGCCGCGGATTCCTATACGGCTGCAGTCTCTTTTGGATATCTTCCAACGTGCCCCTTTGTTGCTTCAAGGCGGCCAGGTCGGCGAGGATGGCGGACAGGCTGAAAAGACCGCCGTCTTTCAGCAGGGAGACGACGGTCTTGCTATCCTGACAGGTGTTCACGGAAGAAGAGAGGGGAGAGAGCAGGGGATCCTTCTCCAGGGCTTCGCCCATGGCCTTCAGGTCACGTCCCGCTTTTTTTACCCGGGCGATGACCTCTTCGATCTGTTGGGTAAAAACCAATTCCAGGTACAATAGCTCCTTGAGTTCCTCTTTGTCCAACCAGGCCACCCCCGCCTCCGTCCCATATTATGCAAACGGGTTCAGATTTTCCAACAGACCACCTGTCCCCGCGGGGCGCCGGCAGACGATGAAAACGCCTGGCAATGCAACGGTCGTTAACGGGTAAGCCGGACCCGGCCCTTCGCGCCCGGTCCCCGCCGGCGCAGGTGGCGGCGACAGCCATGGTCCATAGCGCAAAAGTCCTGTGTTAAAGCAGGCGGCCCCTTTCGAGGCCAACCCAACAATGAACGGCTCGTGTGGTGTTCCCGCAAATAGGGGGATAGGATATCACAATGATAGAACTTCTGTAAAATCAAGGCCGGACGGGTATATACATAAAAATGGAAATCCAGAACAGTCCAAGGAAAACCCAATGAAATCAAGGGTCGGGAAAGTGGTCCATGCAATGCGGTGCACAACGGTGCACAAGCTGGACTGGCAATTTCGGCGGTCTGGGGGGGGAGGGAAGGAGGGCGCGGTGCAAAAATCGGCCGGCGGGACTGTAACGTATCGCCTGATATAGTTGCTAAGTATCTTACTTTTGAGGTGGCATAACCAAGCGGAATCCCAAGGGCCCGGTGGTTCAACCGGGCCCGGATTACATACCTCAGCGTCAACGTGTGAGCAACCCAGCCTTAATGTTGCGACGTGGCAATATCTCCAGTTTTAGGTCCAGAGCCCGAAGAACCTTAATAACCGTAGCCAGGTTCCCAATTTGGGCGGTTTCCAAACGAGACACTTGGGCCTGAGTAATTCCCGCTTGGTGGGCGAGAGTTTCCTGACTCCAGCCGCGATTAAGCCTCTCCTGTATTACAGAGCGCGCTATTTGGTAATACGGCTCATCTTCCGCAAGCGCGTCCAGGAGTTCATCGTCGTCTTTAATCATTTCGGCGTAATCGCGCATAGTATAAAATTCTGTCACGTCAGATTGCCCCTTTCTTTCTCCTCTTTTTCTTTCTTTTTCCGTAGGTACTCATAGTAAGATCTATCGGCATTAGCAATCTCCGATTGGGGGACTTTATCGGTCGTCTTTCGAAACCCGTTTGTTAAAAGGAATTTGCCTTCAACAAGAGTGAAAAATAAGACACGTTCCTGTTGGCCAGCGAAAATAATTCTTAGTTCACATAAGTTCTCCTTGCTTCCCCATATTCGATGAATATACTGATCCGGCAGATTGAGTCCGAATTCATTCAACAGTTTTAGGTTACGAATAACCTTTACTGTAACCTTTTTGGTTTAGTGGCTTTGAAGGTATGTAATAGTCTCTATTGTAAGAATGATTTTATCACAATTGGCTACGGCAGATAAAATCTCTTGGCGAGTTAAGTTGCTCATTCAGATCACCCAAACCCATTATATCAAATTTGGCATAGAAGTCAAGAGCAGAACAGGAGGTATTCAGCATGATCTACACCTTCCCCCGGTCCGCCGAGTTTTTTCAGCCCGCCGGCTTAGCCATGTCCACCGGCCTCTCCTCCCATATCTGGGAAGAAATCCTCGTGAAGGAATTTATGGACAATGCCTTGGATGCCGTGGACGGCCTGGTTGACCCGGCGGTAACGATTCAGACCGGGGCCACCCTGACCGTGACCGACAACGGGCCTGGTCTGGACCTGCAGGACTTCTCGGCTAAGATCTTGGATTTTTCGAGTAGCGTCTCAAGCAAGCTCGCCTGGCGACGCCCGTCCAGGGGCTACCTGGGAAATGCCTGGCAGACCATTTTGGCCATTTCACACCAAATGTCTCCCGGTCGGCCTATAGTCATTGAATCTCAGGGCCAGCGAGTCAGTATTACGCTCCGACTGACTGGAGACGGTTTTGTCCAGGTCGAGCCGAAGTACTCAGTAGCTGTGAAATATTAAACCATCCGTTTAACACTATTTTCCTGGGAGCTACTGGGTCTCACAGTGTAATTCCATTCTCCATGAAAGTCGTCTTTGTTCAAGGTCAGAGCCTCCATTCTTTCGTCTGATATCTTTATTCCTTTTTCGTACAAGCCTGTCAACCTGGGCCCGGGGCGAGTTGCAGGACCACCTGAAAGAGGATCTGGAGTGGCTGGCCGCCAACGTGGATTATGTGGTACCGGAATACACCAGCCAGGAGTGTACGGTATGCGACCATGTCGATCCGGAAAACCGGAACGGCAAGACTTTCAAGTGTACTCGTTGCGGTCACAAGGAGGATGCCGACATCAACGCGGCCAAGAATATCGAAAAACGTTTTTTCGATGCCGAGTTGCGTGATTGCCACGAAGTATTTCTGGAATCACAATTTGCGCCGACAAAAGGTCCTGGAACTGCTCCTGCAAAGGGCAGCCCGGAACCAAGCGGCGTAACTAACAACCATGAAGCGTAAAGTCACCTCCAGCTTTCTAAAAAGAGCGGAGGTGCCCCGTAGCAGAGGACGGAAGCTCCGTCCTTCAGGACGGGGAGTCTTCACACGGCCGAGACCTACCGGCGGATGTGGCTACGGTGAACAAGTACCCGGTGAATGCCCAACCGCCGCTACGGGCTGACGGCCAAGCAGACCATGGACGCCGCGCAGGCCCTGTACGAGCGGCACAAACTGCTCACGTATCCTCGCACCTACAGCCGGCACCTGACTTCTTCCCTGGCTGGCACCTTGCCGGAGCGCGTGGCCGCCGTCACGGCAACCAAGGAGTATCCCACACTCCGCCGAGCACCAGGTTGACGGACAAACGGTTCGTGGACGACAGCAAGGTGACGGATCACCACGCTATCATCCCGACCACCGTCCGGCCGGACTTGGGGATTCTCACCAAAGATGAGCGGGCCGTCTATGACCTGGTGGCCCGCCGGTTCCTGGCGGCCTTCTTTCCGCCCTATCGGTACCGGCAGGTTACGGTCACCACCGTGGCCCGGGAGGAACCGTTCGTCTCCAAGGGCCGGACGGACCTGGCGGATCCTGTACGGACGGGACGAGGAGGAGGAAGCGGAGCCCGCCCTCCCGGCCCTGGCCGAGGGGCAGACGGTCAACCTGGACGGCGTTGAGGTCCAGGAGAAGACCACGAAGCCACCGAAACGCTTCTCCGAAGCCTCTCTCCTGGGCACCATGGAGAACGCCGGCCGGCAGATCAAGGACGAGATCCTGGCCGAGATGTTGAAGGCAAAGGGAGGGATCGGCACCCCGGCCACCCGGGCGGCCATCATTGAGCGGCTGATCCAAGTGGGGTATATCGTCCGTCAGAAAAAGGACCTGGTGCCCAGCCAGAAAGGAGAAGCCATCATTGACCTGGTGGACGAGCGGTTGAAGTCGGCGGAACTGACGGCCCAATGGGAACATCGGCTCCTGGAGATTGAGCAGGGCGCCAGGCCGACTGGTTTCTGGTCGGGCATTGTAAGCATGACCCGGGAAATCGTCGAGGCCCTGAAGCAGCAGCCGCAGCGGACGGTACCCGGGCAGCAGGCCAGACCGGCGAAGACCAGGCAACCCGGCAGGACCAGGAAAAGCAGGGGAGCCAGGCGGGCGGGGTGAGGAAAATCCACCCCTGCTCATAGACTCGCTTCCACGGCCTGAAACATGGACGTAGATAGGACCTTTTGGATCCAAACTCCCAAGGTAGGCATCCCACAGCACCTCCGGCAAACCCGCGACTCAATTTCCAGTCCGTTAAGCCGCGCCAATACAGGCTTTTCCGATTGCCAGCCCTATCATGGCCCCTTAAAAGCAATGCTGGAGGCTGCTTTGAACTGACAGAAACCTACTCTGACCCGCAAGCCCAATAAAATCAAGACATTCCGACCTGGAAATTATCGCGCCCACCAAACGTTCGTATAAACGCATAGGAGAAGAGAGAGGGAGGAAGGAGAGAAGAAGAGGGGACCGAAAAAGAAGGGTGCGCCCTCTCCTTGGAGACGACAGCCGCCTGGTACGTCATCCTGGAGGGACTGGGCTGCCGGATGGACCCCCCGACAGGTTATTTGCCGGGAAGGTCATACGGCACTACACCAAGGCCCTTCACCTCAGACTGGGCCACTGGGAAGGAAAGGAGTTGGTTTATGACTGGACCCGCCCGGTGTCCCGGGACGGGCGGGTGTGGACGGAGCCCGTAGGCCAAACATTGGAGGAGGTGTGTAAATTTCCTATTAACCGATTCGTCCCCGGACAGGACATCAGCATCGCCGTTGGCGGCGCCGCCAGCCATTCCGCCGTGGTCAGTGAGATGGTTCATGGACGGGTGGAATCCGTGACGGAGAAGGTCGTCAAGATCATCGGCGACGACGGCCGGTCCTGCTGGTTCCCGAAGGCCGCCCTGGTCGAGCCGGAAAAGACCATCCCAGGGCTTTCTTACGACTGGTTCAAACTGGCCAGGTGGTTCCAGCCGAACCAGGACCAACAGCGGTGGATAGAGCGGCACACGAGAGTGTCGGGGATATCGGCGCTGCCGCGGTCGCCGCGGTACTACCAACCGGCCGGGCCGGTCCAGGGCCAGGAGCAAGGGCTGGACCGGTAAGACGGACGGGGCCCGCGGTCAGACCCACCCGCCCGGTGCCAGCGGGATGGGCCACACTGCTGGCCCCCAGCCGGTGCGCCAGGGCCAGCGCCGTAAGCCGCGTGGCCCACGCGCCAGGGGGAGCAGGCGGGGCTGGAAGAAAAAAGGCTTGCGGATTAATGGGCGGGGCGTTATACTGTAGTTATACTGTAGGGAAAGGGCAGTACCCATTGGACATCGGAAGGGGTGTTCGTAATGAATAAGAGTGTTTGGGATATGACCAAGGAGGAACTGGAAGCCATGTTGGCTACCGCTGCCCAAAGAGAGATTGCCAGGCACCACGCGGCGGGCCGACCGACCGCACATGGTGATGACAAAGGCGTATTCTTGCTCCATCCGGACGGCACAAAAGAATATGTCAAACTGTACAATGTGCCCAGAGTTGTAAAACGAGTTCGTGTTGGTCACTATGAAGAATTAGACAGGGTATAAGCAATGAGTGCCGAGCAGCAACCGGTACTATGGACATTTGGCGGACCAAATGGTTCCGGTAAGAGTTTTATTACTAATAACTTTCATGCGAGCGATCCAGATATTCAAAATAACTACATAAACGCCGACGTGATAGCGAAAGAACGCAATATAAGCAACCTGGAAGCGGCGAATATAGCTCAAACCCAGCGTGAAGCCGCTTTATTGGCTCGGAAATCATTTGCCATGGAAACTGTCTTGTCTATGCCAGATAAAATTGACATTATGTATCGTGCCAAGAGTTTAGGTTATGAGGTAAGGCTAGTCTTCGTTACCACACAGGATCCTAATATCAATGTCCGCCGCGTTAGACAACGATACCAAGATGGTGGCCATAATGTTCCAACTGAAAAGATTTTTTCTCGGTACGAACGAAGTATGAGATATTTACCACAGGCAGTCAACATAGCAGATAAAGCATATATTTTCAATAATTCGTTTAAGAACCCGGTCTTAATTGCCGAAAAGACCAAAGAAAAGGGCATTATAATTTACGAGCAGGATCAGCCAAGCAAATGGACGCGAGAAAATATTATTACATTGTTAGGCATTACAAGAGAGGATGAGCAGCACAGAAGATATTATGTGCCAAGGGATAGGAAATGGGAATATTCTGATGATAGGGACAGATAACCCGGCAACGTAGCCGGCTATTTTTTTTGCCTCCTACATCTTGTGTTCATTCGGGGCAGTATAATGTTGTGAACTGGCGGAGGTCTCAGAGCCCCTATTTTCGCTACCCATAACAATACGCTATCGGTCAAATTGTTCTGCACTGCCGACCTGGCCACCGCTCAAGGGTTGCTTTTTTTTGAGTAAAAAAACATCTGACCGGCCTTGAAAGAAGGACAGCGAATCGTGCGGGGACACATTACACAGCGCGGTAAAGGTGTATGGCTGATCCGGATTGAGTTGTCCCGAGATCCACAGACCGGCGGTCGCCGGCAGAGGGCAGAGACCATCCACGGAACCAAACGGGAGGCCGAGACCAGGCTGGCCCAGATGTTGATTGATGTCGGTCAGGGGTGTCACGTGGACGCGGAACGCATGACGGTTGCACAGTATCTTGACCAGTGGCTGGTAACCGTGGAAGGAGAAATCCGGGCCAATACACACCATACCTACATTCATGCGGTTAATGCCTGTCAGCCCTGTTTTTCCGGTTAAGACCGGCGGGCGGCTGAATCCCGGGAACTGCCGGGAGTTATTTAACATCGCCGTCAAAGCCGTCGGCGTGAAGCGGATCGTGTTTCATGTGGACTTCGACACACCTACGCCACAATCCTTCTTCGCCGGGGTGTCAATGTAAACAAGGTCGATGACCTCCTCCCCCCAATGAATTGAGGGGCATCCGGATGCCGAGCATCGGGAGCCGGGGTCCATCGTTAGGTGCCCCGAAGATTTCTACGTGCCGCGTCCGCCACGCAGCACGCGCCTCGACTTGGCGCGGCCCGGCCACAAAGGCAAGGGGTCAATCGCTTACAAGGTAAGAACCGATTCCCGGTGCATCCATCGGCCACCCATTG
>JAJYZD010000177.1 GCA_021800315.1 Bacillota bacterium
AGAAATCGCCACCGGACATGCCATTGCAATAAGAGAGAGCTGCCCATCAGCATTTTTCATATCTGCCATGATATTCCAGGCAGGGACTTATGGGTAATGCTAAGGTTACTACCGGCTACCTCCCTGTACATACTGACCCTCATGGTTACCGGCGGCTTTGCCCTGCTGCTCTTCGTTCTCTGGGAACTGCGCCAGCGGGAGCCGATGATCGATATCCGCCTTTTGAAAAACAGCGTTTTCAGCGCGAGTCTCATCGCTTCGGCACTAGTCTTCGCCGGTCTCCAGGCCACAATGTTCTTAATTCCGAACCTGGTTGAGAACCTCCCGGGTTACACCGCGTTGCAGGCCGGTCTTCTGTTGATGCCCATGGGCCTTACCATGGGGCTTCTGATGCCGGTCAGCGGGCGCCTGTTCGACCGGGTGGGAGCGTTCTGGCCCGCCTTCGTCGGTTTGACGCTGGCGACCTTTATTACCTACCGGTTGCATACCGTGGGCCTTTTGTCCAGTTACCAAGGTATCGAGATCACCATGGTGTATTGGGTCCTGGGGGTAGGTCTGTCCATGATGCCGATAATAACAGCCGGCATGTATACCATACCGCCTTCCCTGGTGAGCCGGGCCTCGGCCCTGAGCTACACGGTGCGAAATATTTCCGGTTCCCTGGGCATCGCCTATTTGGTCTACGTGATGTCGAGCCAGGCGGTTTACCATTATAACTGGCTGGCCAGCACCGTAACCCCTTCGTCCCCGGCGGCCTCCGTCCTGACCCACCTTTCGGCTTTGCTGGGCCGGAACGCCGCTATTACCACCTTTTCCGGCCTGGTCCTGCGCCAGGCTACGGCCCTGGGGTTCGATGACGCCTTCGTGGTGGCGCGGTCATGGTCGGGCTGGCGATTCCCACGGTCTTTTTCCTGACCAAGGGCCGGATGGACGCCGCGCGGGCAAGGGCGAACGCCGCCTTGGGCAACGGCGGCCTGCAATAGCCGGGCCGAGCTTTACAGTGGTGGAGGGATATGGGTTCAGTTGTTTATCCAAATGCCACGGAATTACTAATAGTTGCAGATGGTGGAGGAAGTAATGGCTCACGGACAATGCTGTGGAAAGTAGAATTGCAAAATCTCAGCGCCTTGGGGCTATGCCCGACTCTTCGTTGCCTGGCGTCGGGTCTGCCGGGACCGGCCGGGTGGTTGTACCGGTATGACCTTTCCAAGAAACAGAATGTTTACGGGAGTATGTGAGACCTATTTAACCGTCTCCGCCGCCCAACGTCTCCACAAGCCTTGCCGCCCCTATGGCCGGGTGTTAGAATTAGCTGATAATTACGTCAAGGAAGGAATCCCGAGGCTTGATAACGGCCGGCCCCGTGCCGGATGACGGCCGGATAGGAGGGAGCCTATAACGGCGCAGACTGTTCCGTAGGAGTTGTCAAAGGGTTATTCAGCGAAAAGGGGACATGCGCATTGAAAGATTTCTTTAAGCAGTATTTTAAAGAATGGTCCACAGTTCTTGCGGCGGTGATACTGGGTATAAGCGTGATCGTCGGGACAGTGATTGTTGCCCGCATGGTGACTTACGTAAAGACTTTTGACGCTTCCCAGTTGGCGGTCACCGGGACGGCCGAACAGAACGTAACCTCCAACGAAGTCAAGTGGACGGGCCAGTTTTCCGTGGATACCAACCTGACCGATTTAAAGACCGGTTACGCTCAAATGGACAAAGACAAGGCGCTGGTGACCGGTTTTTTGCAAAAGAACGGCATATCCTCCCAGGACGTGACGGTGTCTCCGGTGGTGATGAGCGAAACCTTTCCCAGCGTGAAGTACAATCCCCAGGCCGCCCAGGCTTTAGGGAAAGCTGCTCTTTCGGATTACACCCTGCGTCAGACGGTGGTCGTTCAGTCGGGTAATGTGAACAAGATTACGGGTCTGACTCAGCAGGTGGGATCCATGATTAACGAGGGAGTCAATTTCTCCACCCAGAGGCTGGAGTATTATTATACCAAGCTGCCGGGGTTGCGCAGTCAAATGATCGCAAAGGCGGTCACCGACGCCCAGACCAGGGCCGAAAAGATTGCGGCCGCCACAGGAGTCAACCTGGGGCCCCTGGTATCGGTGAACACCGGGGTGTTGCAACTCACTCCCGTTAACTCCACCGAGGTTTCCAATATGGGCACCTACGATACCACCACCATCCGGAAAACCCTGACGGCGGTGGTGCGGGCTTCATTCCGGCTGGCGAACTGATTTCGTTACGACCACCATTGGGAAGCGTCGACGCCTTCATTGCGCCCTGCCGGAACCCCGGACCGGCCTTAGCCAACTTTGCAGGAGGACTTGCCCGGTCAACCAGGCGGGCAGGTCCCCGCCCCGTTTGGCTTTTAGCCCACCATTTCATACTATATCTTCCTTTAGTTGGTCCTGAGGTAAACCCTGCCTGTGCAAACATAGGACCAAGCATGACGAAACACAGCTAACTTGACAACCTGAAACCGAGCAGAAACAAATGGCTTTGCCGCATACGCATAATTCAAAGCGAACTTATACATTCCCGGAATAATTTGGTAAACTTCTGCTCCGTTGCCGGCTCCACCAATCGTGGGTACCACAACGGTTCCTTTGAAGTTACCATGGGAATCAACGGGAAAGAGCAATGGCGATTCCCCCGATTGACCTACTGTCGTCTCCTGCAGAGAGCTAATGGCTGGCAGTACGAGCGGGAACAATTGCCGGCTGGCCCCGGTGCCGCGATTCCTCCCCATGTCTAAAGCCAGGGGCATCCGCGCGGCAGTTCGGTGACTACGCGGGCCACCCGGCATAAGCCGGCCCCCTACGCGGTGTATACTCCCGCGGTTGCCGCTGCCTTCTTCAGCTGAGATAAGAGCAAAGGCGGATATAAGATCCGCTGCAGGCGCCATGCCGGTCTAGTTCTGCTAGATCTTCCGAAGGATTTCCGCCTTCACCCAGGCGAACCCTACCTGTTCCTGCTCAAGGCGCAGGGCCGGTGCGAGGCGATCGTAGCGCAAGTCGTCATACAGGCTTTTCTCCTCTGGCCGCAGGCGTTCCAGGTCCCTGGCGGTGGGTCGATCCTCCTTGCCCCAAAAATCCCGGTGTGCCAGCAGGGTTGCGCGGTCCATCAGCAAAGACCGGGTGGCCGGGAAGTGGCTGCGCCATTGATCAAGGATGTTGAAGCCATGGGTGTCGATATCACCCCAGTAGAACATCTCTTTATCCCGGAGCCACTCGGCCGGCGCCAGGTGGCTGAAGCCGTAACCGGAACCGAAAAGGACCATGCTTTCCGCACACTCAGGGAAAGCCAGGAGATTAACCTCGTTCTCCGTGACGAACACCCGTCGAACCGGAATCGACAATCCGGCGAACTCCTCGTCGGCTACGGTAAGATACGACAGGCCGTGGATACGCAGGTTGGGGTCCAAAATCCTGAAGCTGACCAGGGTCGGTTTGGTCTTAAAACCGTAACGACGCTCGAAGGATCCCTTACCGATATGGCTTAGGTCTATGGCGTCCGGCTGGAGGACGATGTCCAGCAACTCGCCCAGGAGTCCGCGGTTACGCTCAATGAATTTGGTATCGATGCCGGGCAGGTCCACGGAGCGCAGGTAGATTCCGGGACAGGGATTCCGGGCTACCCACTCCAAAACATTCAACAGTCTCGGCCACAGCTCCGCCGCCTCCAGGACCTCACGAGGATTCTTAATTATCCAGGGGTCAAGGTCCGGAAATCTATCCCGGATGTCTGCGGCAAGCTGCCGGAGACGGGCCGCTTCTCCTTTTTTCCCGATAAGGGCGAGGCCGTCCTCCTCCGTCTCGATCAGGGCCGCCACGGGAATGTGGTTTTTGCCCAACTGGCGGTGCCGGATCTCATCCCATTCCAGAGTGTAGCCGGAGCCGGTCTTCTCCTTGCCTGCCGCTACGAGGGAGGCAATCCACTGCCTGGCTGCCGAAAATTGCGTGGAGAGATCTTGTCCTCCAGGACGCCGCAAGGGAATCCGCAGGGGGAAGACCGCTACGCCTCCCAGGACGGCCGCCTGGATGCGCCCCTTGTCCCAGTCGCGCTGCAATCTCAGGCGGATATCTTCCGGTTTGGTCCAGTTAGTCATGACTGTCGAGCCGCCCTTTGGGCGCGGTACTCCTCAATGGTCAGATTCCGCAGCTGAGAGTTGCCGCCGTCCTCGTTGTGGACAAAGCCCACGGCGGCCACATGGGGCTCTATGATGTGGATCTTTTGCAGGGGAGTGACGATCAAAAGTTGCAGGTTGAGATGCCTGAAGAGCTTCAGAGCGAACCGCGTGGATTCGTCCGAACCACGGCCGAAGGCCTCGTCGATGACGGCGAAACGGAAACTGCGGGAGCGCACGGCGCCCCATTCCAGGCCGAACTGATAGGCCAGGCTGGCGGCCAAGACGGTGTACGCCAGTTTTTCCTTCTGGCCTCCGGACTTACCCCCGGCATCAGTATAATGTTCGTATTCCGCGTTACCCTCCCGCCAACACTCCGAGGCGGAGAAGGTGAACCAGTTGCGCACGTCGGTCACCTTGCGCGTCCAACGCTGGTCCAAATCCGCCCGGCCTTCGCGGCCGCGGAATCGTTCGATGACACTTTTGACTTGGAGGAATTTCTCCTCGGAATACTGATCGTCCACGGAGCCCGTGAGTGTCCCCTGGGTGCAGGCCCGCAGTTCCTGCTGGAAGTCGCGAACCTCGGCGTCGGTGGTGATCTGGGCCTCCAACACGATATAGCGCCCGGGATTGTAGTCGATCTGGATCAGGGAGGTATTGATCTGTTCGATCCGTTCATGTATAGTCTGCTGTTCCTTGAACAGTTGGGACTGGAAGCCGGCTACTTCCCGGATGGTGTTCTCGTTCAGCAATTCTTTGAAACGCGCATCAAAGCGCGGCAGGTCGTCGGCCTCAAGCTTCTCCAGCATTAAACGATATTCCTGGGCCGCCTCGATGTCGGCGTCCACCTCCTGGGTGTCCAACGGATAGGCGGCGTTGTAAGCGCCCATGGCCTGGATTATCCTGTCCCGCACGGTGCTGATCCGCTTGTTCTGGGCATCGATCTTATCCTGCAGCCACGTGCGCATCTCCCTCTCGCGGTTGTCGCATGACTCCACCGTCAGGGTCTGCCCGCCCATTGCCAGGGCCCATAACTCCGCCAGCCGGGCGAAACGCTCTTCCTTCTGGGCCGGATCCAAGACAGCCACGGCGTCGCGACAGGCCGCCAATTCCTTGTCGGCCTGATCCCGGTGCACGCCGTTGACGGCCAGTTTATTCTCCGCTTCTTTTTTCTTCTCCTCGGTATCCTTCAGTTTGGTCTCAAGGTCACGAAGTTTGCGGGTCAGGGTCTGCAACAAGTCGGAGGCTGCCTCCAGAGTGTTTTTTTCGTCCTGCAGCCTGGCGATGGCAATAGCCACCGACTTCCAGTCCAGATCCGCAAAGTCCGAGTACATGCCGATTTTAGCAAGGTCCTGGAGGTGCCGGTCGAGGTCTTTCTGTTCCGTTTTGGCGGCGCCTATCCTGTCGGAGAGAGAGCGGATTCGACTCTCGAGCGCTTGGCTTTGCTGCTCCAGGGCGGATATCTTCCCTTCGTTGGTCCAGCCCAAAACGTAGCGACTACGATCTTCCAGACGGTGGCGATCGTCCTTTTCGTGGCGTTCGCCGCCCCCTTTGACCTGTCCTGCCCGGGTCAACGCCCGCTTCTCCCGGCGGAACTCCTCAAGCGTGTCGCAGCAGGCGTAGTCGAAACGACGGCCCAACTCGCCCGCCAGCCATGCGAAGAAGGGAGAGTCGGGCTTGATGAGGATCTTCCGGACCAGGGAAACGGGATGCAACGTGTCCGGAACCTGCCCCGCTCCGTCCCACACCCGGAAATAAACCAGCCGGCCCTGGAGCCGGGTGCGATCGACCCAGGCGGCAACCAGGGCGTAATGGCGGTCCGGCACCAGGAGGGACAAACCGAAGTTATGTAACAGTCGCTCGGCGGCGCCTTCCCAGTCGGCCTGGGCCTCGTCCACCTGCAGCAGTTCGCCGGCAAACGGCATGTCCTCCTCCGGCAGACCCAATGCGCAGCACATGTCTGTTCGGACGGTGATCTGCGCCTGGGGAATGTTGCTACGACGCTGACGCAGGGAGGCCAACTCCGCTTCGATAGCTTCCCGCTCCCGCTTGAGTTGGTGCAACGCCACCCCCGCCTCGGTCAGCAGGTTTTGCAGGGTGGCTTTGCGGTTGTCGAAGGCGTTTTGCATTTCCGCCAGGCGCTGCTGGTTGGCCACAAAGGCGCCGGTGTTCCGGGCGGCCGGCAACTCCAGGTCCCGGGCCAAGCCGGCGTACTGGTCGGCCTGGTTTTTCCGTTTTTCCTGTTCCTTTTGTTTGGCCTGGATTTCGGCGGCGATTTGCTCGATGCGGTCCCCGCCGTTTTGGGCAATGGCGAGTCTTATCCGGACCTGTTCCTCCCGGCCTTCGTCCAGGAGGCCGGTCAGTTCACGCACCCTGGCCTCCAGTCGCTCACCGCCCTCCCGCAGCCGGCTCAACCATTTTTCCAGCAGTTCCGCTTTGAGGAAGGAAAAGTACGGCTGTAAGGTGTCCCGGCAGGTTCGCCAGGACCGGAGATCCTCCAACAAGGCGGCGTGGCCGTCGCAATCAGCCACCAGCGGGGTTAGGCGGCCGATCTGCTCCTTGGCCTTGAGGATGGCCGCATGAGCGCCGTTGAGATCGTCGAAATGCTCAATAAGGGCGCGGACACGGGTTTGCACATCATAGGGTTCCAGCATGTGCTCCCGTACGAAATCGGTAAGGTTGCCTACGGATTTCATGGATACCGTCTGATTGAAGAGTTCCAGAGCCTGCTCGTCCTTGATGCCCAACCGGCGACGGAACGCGGCGCCGTAGGGCAGGAAGTTCTCGAACAACTCAACGCCTGGTACAAGTCGCAACCGTTTCTTCAGATCATTGATGTTCGTCCCGAAACCGGCGAAATCGCCAACGATGGAAAGGGCTCTGTCGGCCACCACGTAGAAGCGGGCCGGCTGCCCCTGGTTGTCCTTGATCCAGAATACCTGGGCCAGGGTAACGTCCTGCCTGTACCCTTCGTTGTGAAAGGCGCCCAGAATCACTGAATAGTTGTTATGGTTCCGCAGGGCAACCGGCTTGGCGGAGGGCCCCGCTTCGTTGCGCTCGGTCTTGTAAAAACCCAGCACGTAGGAGCGCAGGCTACGCTCCCTGGTCTCCGCCCCCGCCGCCTTGTTGTACGTGATGCGCTGAGGGGGAATCAGGAGGGTGGTGACGGCGTCCACCAGGGTGGACTTCCCGGAACCGATGTCTCCGGTGAGCAGAGCGTTGTTGCCGTCGAGCTTGAGCGTCCAGACCCTGCCGTCGAAGGTGCCCCAATTGTAGACCTCCAGCCGGTGCAGACGGTAGCCGGCCAGGGCGTCGTGCTCGGCGAAATCGAAGCTGATATTCTTCATCTCCCGGACTATGCTTATTCCGGATCCCCCCTTTCGCTGCCCATGTAACTGCGATATTCAACCAGGCGGCTTTCAAACTCACTCAGCCATTGGGCGTCAACGAAGGCCTTCAGGATGCGGCGCACTTCAAAGAGATTCTCCTGTCCGCGCAGGCGGCGCAGGAAGCCGATATCGCAGATCTTGTTCAAATGGGCGCCCACTTGGTCCATCATCCGGGCCTCGTTGGCGCCGGAGGGCAGAAACACGCGGACCATCTCCATCACCTGGTCCCGGGAGAGGATCAGGCGGGTATCGCCGCCCGTGGCATCGAACTCGGCCAGTTTCTTGCGCAGGAGGGCCAACAGCAGGCTCACCGGGAAGGAGAGTTGCCGTTTAGCCACCAGCCGGGGCAACGCGGACGTCCCGTCGTCAACGGGCCGACTGCGCAGCCA
>JAJYZD010000178.1 GCA_021800315.1 Bacillota bacterium
CTTCATGTGCTCATGCACCGCCTCTTCCGAGAAGACCGGCGCTTCCCTGTCCTCTATGGTCAGGGCCCCCACGGGACACACCCCCAGGCAGAAGCCCGCCCCGTCGCAGAGTTCCTCCCTCATCACCATGGCCTTTCCGTCGATTATCTGGATGGCCCCCTCGGCGCACGGCGTAACGCACAGGCCACAACCGGTACATGTCTCCTCATCGATACGAACTATTTTGCGTTTGGCCATTTTCAACCCCCCCTGCCCTATATTTTACCGGTCCGGCGCCGCCGCGATGTAGCGGGGCGCAAGTTTTCCAGGTGATCTTGCGCACAGCCCGGACCGTTACAACAGGCCTTGCCGGAAGGGGAGGGAACCGCCGCGGATGGAGCCAGTCGCAAAGATGGCAACCAACGAATCCGACTGGAACTTCGGCGTCCATGCCAAACCGTGCCGGGGAACGTATGGGGAATCGAATGGACTCACCGATTACTTACTATGTCTGTAATATTACCGGCGTCATCGGTAAGAATGGAAAAACCGCTCATCGTCATTGGCATCCTATGAGTTTTAATATATGCGTAGCCCAAATTATGCTTGCGAATCGCAAGTATCCGGTGAACTACGCATAGACAGGCAGGATTTTACGGAGTTTTTCTGGAGGGGGAAACGGAATACCCTCTGGAGTTGTTCACTTCCACCGCCGACCGTCGGGATGGCAGAGCACGCCCTTAAATTTGCATTCAAACGATTACCAGGATCGGTCGCGGTTGATCATGGGTAAATACTTGGAGACTAAGTTGTTGCCAGCAGTAAGGATCTTGCGGAAATTCCTGACCATGGGGAAAAGAAAGACGTCCTTGACGGTTTCGGGCAAGCGGGCAATACGATTTCGTCGTTTGAAACATTTATTCGGACATTTGAAGCAGGCTTCTGGAAATGCACCAAAACCTACAGGCCATTTCTCCGTTTCATCTATGTGCAGAACCACTTTCAGCATGCGTGTCAAATCCTCTCTCCGCTAAATAAATCCCCGATAACCCCTGATCCGGACAGAAAGAATTCATCTCTTACCAGCGGCATGCACTTCGGAAGAATAGAAATGAACAGGTCTCCAACGAAGCAAGGAGCCACTCCATATACCTAAAACCGTTCGGACTGAAACCATGCTAAAAAACATGCAAAGGATGGTGAACTGAATAAGTCCGCCTATGGCAAAAACTGTGTGCCCAAACAGACGATTTAACGCGTAGGTGCCAGTGGTAAAACTACCAAGGGGAAAACATAGCTCCACCAGCCAAGACTACAGGGAATCCCGCTATCCTTATCGGTTATGTGCGGCAAGGAGTAAATGCTGGCTATAATAATCCACCAGATACCGACACCCCACATTGCAATGGCAAAAACTATTCCAATGGCATAAAAGCCACTACTCCAAGTACCCAAGAACGCCTTGGTAACAAAGGGAAAAAGACTACGGTTAAACCGCAAGACTTGCAAGATTTGGTCTGGATTCTGCGGGAGATCGGCTCAGGTACGCGGGCTTTCACCGATCAATTTATCAAGAGCCTTGGCCTTGCAGTTAAAAAAACTTACGTTTTCAGCAGCCACCAAGGGGTTAAGGAAGCGGTAAACTGCGGTTTGGGTGTGGCCATTGTTTCTCGTCTGATCGTACAAAGGAAGTTAACCGCAGGGTAACTGGTATGTATTAAAATAGAAAGTGAAAAGGCCAACTTATCCCGTCAATTTTTCATTTTACGGCATAAGGAATTCTTTCCTTCTAAGATCATGGAAATTTTTCTCGAAGAGCTGAACACCATTACTGAATGGGCGGATAGTTAGCTATCAGGAAAGATCCTCGTCTTTCCCCGACCAGGGTGGAACTCTCCACTCCCGAGCCCGGGAGAGCAACGATTGCGCAACCATTACCCCATGATGGCGTAATGCTTCATTTTCTTATACAGCCAGGCCCGGGATATGCCCAGGAGGCCGGCCGCCTTGACCTTGTTGCCGCCGCAGGCGGCCAGGGCTTCCAGCAGGGCCTCCCGCTCCACCTGCTCCAGGAGCCTGGGCAGGGCCGCGCCGCCCGGCGTACGCTTGTTCCCGTATTGCCGCAGGTACAGCGGCAGGTCCTCCACCTCGATCACCTGGCCGTCCAGAAGGTTGAAGGCCCGCTCGATGACGTTCTCCATTTCCCTGATGTTCCCAGGCCAGGGGTAGTTTTGCAGGAGCGTCCACACCTCGGGGGCCAGGTCCAGGACCTGGACGCCGAATTCCCGGTTGAAGCGGGCGATGAAGTGCCGCACCAGCGGTTGGACGTCCCCGACGCGATCCCTGAGCGGCGGAATGGCGATGGTCACCACGTTGAGTCGGTAGTAGAGGTCCTCCCTAAAGCGTCCCTCCCGCAACAAGGATTCCAGGTCCTGGTTGGTGGCCGCCAGCACCCGCACATCCACCCGGCGGGTCCGTCCCTCGCCCAGGCGCTCAATCTCCTTCTCCTGCAAAACCCGCAAGAGCTTGGCCTGCATCACCAGGGGCATGTCACCGACCTCGTCCAGGAAGATCGTACCGCCGTCGGCCAGTTCGAACTTGCCGGCCTGCCCGCCTTTGCGAGCCCCGGTAAAGGCCCCCTGGTGGTACCCGAAGAGTTCGGATTCCAGGAGGTTTTCCGGTACGGCCGCGCAGTTGACCCTGACAAAAGGACCATGCTGACGCGGTGATGCGGCGTGGATGGCGTGGGCCAGAAGTTCCTTCCCGGTGCCGCTTTCACCGTGGACGAGGACCGTCGACGGCCCCCTGGCCACCCGCCGGGCCGTCTCCTTCAGCTCCCGCATGGCCGGGCTCTGGCCGATGATGCTGTCGAAGGAGTAGCGCGCCCCCTGTGCCAGCTCAAGTTCCTTGCGGTAATAACCGACCTCGCGGGACAGGGAATTGACCCGGTCGGCCAGTTTCAGCAGGTCGCCGACATCCTTGAACATCACCCGGCTGACCGCTCCCACGATCCGCCCGTCCCTTTCGACGGGGTAGCGCGTCACCACCGCCTCACGGCCCTTGAAACGGACGATCTCGCCTGGAAAGGACCGCCCCGAGAGGGGCACCAGGTAGAGTTCGCCGTCCTTGATCACTTCGCGTACGTGCCGGCCCACCGTCCCCTCCATGCTCACCCCGGCCAACTCGGCGAAGGTACGGTTCAGGTGCGTAATCCGTCCCTCGGTGTCGATGACCAGGTAGCCGTCCGGTCCGGCATCCAGGATGGTTTCCAGGGTGCCCTTGAGCTGCTTCACCGATTCCAGTTCGTGGGCGACGTGGGCGAGTTCGGTGATTTCCTGGGCCACGCCCACCGCGCCCGCGACAACACCATCCTGTAAAATGGGGGTGCGGTTGACCACGAACAGGGAATTGCCCGAAACAAACTTGCGGCCGATGTGACTATTGCCGGTTCTCAGCACCTTCATGAGGCCGCTGTACGGAATGACATCGTCCACCGGCCGGCCCAGGGCCAGGCGGGCGGGAACGCCGAAAAGGCGTTCGCAGGCCTCGTTGTAGACGATGATACGGCCCTGGATGTCGACGGCCACCACGACGTTGTGGATGGCGTTCAGCATGGCATTGTCTTCAAATTTCCCCGTGTTCTTCGCCATCAAAAAATCCCCTCTGGTCTTTGCGTTAGACAAGCCCGGGAAAGTCCTGCCGGCGTAGGGCTTCATACAGCACCACTGCTACGGAATTGGCCAGGTTCAGGGACCGGACCTCCCCCGCCATGGGGATGCGCAGGCACCGATCCTTTTTTTCAGCCAGCAACTCCGGCGGCAATCCGGCCGTCTCCCGGCCGAAAACCAGGAAATCGCCTGGCCGGTAAGCCACCTGGTGGTAGAACAAAGCGCCCCGGGTGGTAAGAAAGAAGAAGCGGTTCCCGGGAAAGGCGGAGAAGATTTCCTCCATGCCGTCGTGATAACTCAGCTTGACCAGCGGCCAGTAATCGAGCCCGGCCCTCTTCAGATACCGGTCCGACGTGGAAAAGCCCAGGGGCCGGACCAGGTGCAGGAAACTCCCGGTCACCGCGCAGGTACGGGCTATATTGCCCGTGTTGGCAGGAATCTCCGGCTGGTACAGGACCACGTGCATCATCCGCCGGATCCCT
The DNA here is from genome assembly GCA_021800315.1 of Bacillota bacterium. Classification (GTDB taxonomy): domain Bacteria; phylum Bacillota; class Desulfotomaculia; order Desulfotomaculales; family JAJYZD01; genus JAJYZD01. The sequence goes on from JAJYZD010000178.1 coordinate 4,130, forward strand.
CCCGGTTCCCCGCCGGGTAAGCGCACAACCGCGCGAGCCGGCAATCGCCGCAACGGGGCGAGCGGCCCAGGCATACCGTCCGCCCGTGATCGATCAGGCGGTGGTGGAGAGCCATGCGGCTTTCCGGCGGAACGATCCGGCACAGTTCCTCCTCCACCCTGGCCGGGTCGGCGGCCCGGGACAGGCCCAAACGGTGGATCACCCGGAAAACGTGCGTATCCACAGGCAGAGTAGGCTTACCGAAAAAAACTCCCAGGACCACGCCGGCCGTCTTGTGTCCCACCCCGGGCAGACTTTCCAGGGCGGCCCGCTCACCCGGCACCTCTCCCCCGTACCGGCGGACCAGTTCCCTGCTCATTTCAACCAGGTGGCGGGCCTTGACCCGGAAAAGGCCCAGGTGCCGCACCAATTTCTCCAGGTCCGCCGGATCGGCCTGGGCCATCGCTTGCGCCGTTGGGTAGAGCCGGAACAGGTCCGGCGTGACCTTGTTGACCTGGGCGTCGGTAGTGCGTGCGGAGAGCACGACCGCCACCAGCAATTGAAACGCTCCCCGGTGGGACAGCGCCGTCACGGCCCTGGGATAGGCGCTTTCGAGCACCGCGACGATCCTGACCGCCCGCTCCTGATCAGAGGCCAAGCCGGATGTGCTCCATCTTCAGGCAACGGTCCATGACGACCGGAATGCCGGCCCTCCCGGCCACTTGGGCCGCCTCCCGGCTTCCCACTCCCAACTGCAGCCATACGGCCCTGGGTTTCAGGACCAGGGCCTGTGCCACCACGGCTGGAGCATCCTCCGGCCGGCGGAAAATATCCACGATATCCACCGGCTCCGGTATGTCTGCCAGAGAGGCATAGGCTCGCTCCCCGAGCACTTCACCCACTCCGGGATTGACGGGAATGACCCGGTAGCCATGCTCCTTCAAGTAGGCCGCCACCTGGTAACTGTCGCGCTCCGGCTTGGCGGAAAGGCCCACCATGGCCACGGTCCGCGACCCGCTCAGTATTTCGCGCAGGAATTGATCGTCCAAGTACTTCTCCTCCGGTTTTTATAGAATTTGCGACTGAAAACCCACACCCTTGTGCTGTGGGATGAAAGCCGCCCGCCTGAAGGGCGGCATGTACCTATACAGCCCGCAGCCCCCTGCCGTTGCGGATAGGTTTGAGGCGATCCGCTCGTACAGGTTTTGAGAATTCCTTCAACATATCATCCTTGAGCATCCTCCGCACTTTGCCATGTCTTTCGGTCGGCATAAGTGGATTCCCGTCCTTGTCGAGTACATACACCATTTCCGCCACCTCGTAGTCTTCGGTTGGAACCGGAGGCTGATAGGTTTCCCTATGAAGCGCCCGGCCTTGTGCCGGGGGCTGTTGACGGAAATTCGCCCTTGTTCCTGATGATTTCGCCCTTGTCGATCCCCATCCCTGCCGGAACCACATTTTTTTACCGGCCGGGTGCGTTTCAGGTCACGAAAGGGTGGATAAAACGGTACTATATTCCGCCGGTCGCGGGTTTCTCCGGGATATGTTGACAAGCCCGGCCGGTGAGAGCGGATACTACACCCTTCAGCAAGACGCGGGCACCCGGCAGGCTGAGGTCGCGTTCTTACATTCGCAGGTCCGTCAACTGATTTTCGGGCCAAAATGAGACATGCGGGGCGGAGGGAGGAAAAAAAGGCCGCGTGCAGAATATTGTTTAGATAAGAGCCGGCGCGAAATTGGACGTATTGGCGAACCGGGAATGTTGTTTTACCGGTTGGGTGCCGTCCCGGCGCGAAAGGACAGGTCCGATTGGCGGAAGACGAAGAAAAGAAACCCAGATCCGGTATAACCAGGGTGTTAGGCAACTGGTTCGTGAAGTATACGGTTTTGGTGGTAGCCATTTTGTTCGGAGGTTATGCCCTGGTCCAAGGTCTGCACGGGGGCAAAACGCACCTGCAATCGCCGGACACCAAAGCGGCGGTCGCGGATTCGGTCTACCAGTCCCACGCCGCCGAAACCGAGACCGGCCCGCCCCCGCCGGCCAAAGTCCTGCACCGGCCCATCCCGCCCGGGCCGGCGGCGCCCGTGATCTGGCGGCTGCCGCTCAACCAGCGGGCGGTCTATATTACCATCGACGACGGCTGGTTTCCCAGCCAGGGGGTTCTGGCCCTGATGCGGCAATACCACCTGCCCGTCACGGCTTTCCTCATCCAGGAGGCGGCCGCCGAACACCGGTTCTTCTGGCAGGAATTCCTCAAGGACGGCGGGCACATTGAGGACCACACCTATTCCCATCCCCCACTGACCCGCATTCCCGAGAGCCAGGACCTGACCCAGATCTCCGATCCGATCGGTTACTTCAAAGCCATGGGGGCATCCCCGGACGAACTGCGGCCGCCCTACGGCGACTACGATCGCGCGGTACAAAAGATAGCTTATAAAGCCGGCATCAAGTACATCGTGATGTGGAACGCCGTCATGTCCGGCGGCAAACTCCAAACCTGGAACGGACAGCCCCTGGCGCCCGGCGACATTGTTCTTCTGCACTGGATACCCGGTCTGGACGGCAACCTGGCCGGCCTCATCCATATCCTGCAGCACCAGAATCTGGGCGTGGCCAGTCTGGACGACGCCCTCGACGGCCGGCCGGTACACGTGGCCTGGCTGAACGAAAAAGCGCCGAAAGCCCGGCCCCAACCCGTGGCTACATCGACCACGGTTTACGGAAGCGTTTACACGGCCCGTAAGCCGGCGCCCAAGACCACCCCGGTTGCCGCCACCCCGCCCAAGCACTGACCGCCGGGACGGCGCTTCATTATCTTTTGTTTGGGGGGCCGGCACCCCTCACGGGGTGCCGGCCCCCGCTATCGCCGGAAATGCAGCGGAATAGGGGGGGTCGTTCTGCAATTCATGGTTGACCCAAAGCGGATGCTTGCGGGTCTGTCGTTTTGCCTGGACTTTGTGAACGATGACTGGCAGCGGCACCACCAGCGCTGCCGAAAAAGAAGTGTTGATGCTGGCTTCCCTGGTGCATGACATGGGGGTGAGCACTTGGCGGGGCAGGGAGGCCTTGCACAGGTTCGAGGTGGAAAACCCCTGGGAACATTGCCAGGCCGGCAGCGAACTGGTAAGGCAGGTAAGGTTCCTCGAGCCGCTCGCTCCGATCGTACTCAGTCATCATGACCACTTTGCCGGAGGAAACCGCTCTGGGCTCAGCGGGGACAGCATTCCTCTTCCTGCCAGGATCATTCATTTGGCCGACAGGGTGGATGTTTCCTTAAGCTATGACAGGCATGTGCTTCTGCAGGTGGACGATGTTGTCGGCAGGGTGCGGGGGTTGGCCGGCCGCCACTTCGACCCGGCTGCGGTTGCGGCGTTGGTCGGGTTGGCGCGCCGGGAAAGTTTCTGGATGGGTTTTCCCGACGCGATCTGCCTGGACCGCAGCTTGAGCGACGCCTGCACCGTTGCCGCGTTAGGCCTTGACGAGACCGATATGCTCCAGATGGCCGGCATGTTTGCCAGCGTGATTGACAAAAAGAGTCGTTTCACTCATCGGCACTCATACCATGTTGCCGGCGTAGCCGTGGTTCTGGCGGGTGCTCTGAACTTCCCCCGGGACGATATCGTTCTGGTGGAAGTGGCCGGCCTGATGCACGATCTCGGCAAACTCTCGGTTCCGGACGGGATTCTGGAAAAGCCGGGTCCCCTGACATCCGACGAGTTCGCGGTCATGCGGCAGCACACGTTTTACAGAGATTGGGCGGGAAAGCCCACGGCTTTAGCCGTGGGATGAAAGCCCG
>JAJYZD010000179.1 GCA_021800315.1 Bacillota bacterium
CTCCTCAGTGCGATTGCCTCTTTGAAACCAGTGGCCTTCTGTAACATTTTCACATCCCTCCCTGGATCCATTTTCGAACATCGTGACCTGTCCCTGAAAGTCCGCCGTCGTCGAGAGATCTCCTCCAAGAACCAACCGTCTCCGCCGGGCAGAGCGAAGGAGCTGCGGCAAACGTTGAAGAACAAGGACGGCACCGTATAGGCCGGGACCGGTACGGCGGGAAAGATGGGCGGCACCGGGAAAGCTCCGCCGGACAGCCCCGGAAACATGGAGGACAATATGCCATATGGCTTGTGACGGACCCACGGGACAGGTAGCGCCCCGGCCGTTGACACCGCCGCCAAATGCCATAGCGCCCACCTTTCGGTATGGAAATGTTTCGACGAAAAGCATTCCATCCCTGCATGCTCTTTCGTAATTACCCGACGTTTTTGTTTACGGCGATCTTACAAATTTCCTGGCATGTCAACACGGCCGCATGGTCTCCCAGGCGATAAGCTGTCGTATTCGCGTTTGGGGTGTTTGCTTAATATCTTGCAATCACAATCACAATCAAAAGACATTGTTATAAACACTACACAATTATAAAATATTTTAAATCCTCAGAAATAATATTGCATTTTTCCGATAAAGGATCTATACTGTAGAAGGATGAATATACCAATTGCTCTTAAAGTCTGTCGACACCTAATAAAGAATGGGGTGTGCCAAATGAGTAAGCGCCTTGAAAGTCTACTTGTTGTCGCCTTTACCGATGGATTGCTTTTTTTGGCTATGACCGCCGCAATAATTATAAACATCGGCATATCAAAACCTCTATGACAAACCATCCCGGCTTGCCCTGTCTATCCCGAAACCCCGCGGGGTTGCCGGTCTTTCGCCAGGATTCAGCGACCACCTGCAGGTGGGTCGCTGAAAGCCGGCTGAAGGGGGGCACCAGCCCGCAGGGTGGGTCCGGATCAGAGGAGCGGATGCTAAAGCATTCCGGCTGAAAGCCGGAGGTTTTAAGACCTGACGGTTGGAAACTAAAAAGGAGTGATTCATGTGGGGTTCCGACGCCGATGGTTTCTACTGCTATCTGTCGCGCTTGTCCTGATCTTCGCTGCCGGGTGCGGTACATACGCCTCCTCCCCGCCGCCCAAGACGGCGACCACTCACCCCGGGAAAGGATTCACGGTCCTGGGCCTCGCCCCTAGTCCCCTGACGGGCCCCGGCAGCGGCACCATCTTCGCGGGCCCCAACGGACGTCATTTCCGTCCCGTGGTTTACGCCCGGGGTGCCAACTCCTTTTTGCCTGGGCCGACGCCGGGTGGACATAGGGCCTTCGTGGCCACGGAAGCCGGGAAGACCTACGTGCTCTCATTACCCGGCGGTAGCGTGGAAGCATCCTTCGCCAGCCCTCCCGGGGGCCGGCTGGCCGTGGTTTCCCCTGGCGGCGGGCACGTTTACGTCATAGGTGGAGCTTTTACGGCCGCTTACGACACCGCGGCCCCGTACAAGCAGGTCGGCATGCTTAAGCAGGGCGGCAACGCATTCGTTATCTCTCCCGGTGGTCATCATGCCTATCTGGCCGGAAACTTCCGTTCCAACATCCTTAAGCTCAACCTGCCGGGGCTGACCGTGGCCGCTACGGCCGGGGTGGGCAAGACCGGGGATCTGGCTATCTCCCCTGACGGAAAGCGTATCTGGGCGGCCGACATGTTCAACGGGGATCTTTACGTGCTGGATACGGCCGGCATGCGGTTGGCGCATACCATAAACACGCCGGAGGGCGACCCGCGCATCAACTTCAGCAACCTGATGGCCGCCACCGCCGGTTTCATGCAGTTGTCCATGAGCCACACCGGAAAGCATCTCTATGCCGCCGGATTCTCAGGCCACGTCCTGGTCTTCAACACTTCCACCTACAACTACACCAGCCTGACGGTCAAGGTTCCGCCCGGCAAAGCCCCGGCTATGAGCGGATCCTCCGGAACGCAGGGAACACCAGCACCGGCAAAACTCAGCGGTCTGGTGGTTCTACCATCCGGTCGCCGCCTGATTACCACCGCCGAAAACTACAAAACCACCCTGTTGCTTTCCACCAGAACGGGCAAGACGCTGGCCGCCTATCCGGGCGTGACGGCCAACCGGTGGATCGTGGTTAAAGGACAATAGACTATTGGGTGGTATCGCCGTCCGGCCGATACGAAAGAACCGATCCGCCCCATGCTTTCCCGGTCCCATGTTTACGGCCCGACCGGAGCGGCCGCCCGGAAACAGATGGCCACCTTCAGCCCGCATGCCCCCCGCCACCCGCCCGCCGGAAGGAACCGGCAGGAGCTTTGCCTGTGGCCGCAAAGTTCCTCCGGTCCTTCACGGTTCCTTTACGCGGGGATCCGGGCAGATCGTACTTTTTGCAGGAAAATCAGATATATTTCTGAACTTAAGGAGCGATTAAGATATGCATCAATACTGGTTCTACATAGGATCGTTTCCGGTGCGGGCATATGGTACCATTTTTATCCTGGCATTTATATGCGGCATCCTGGTAAGTCTCTACATTTTCAAAGCCGAAGGAAAAGCCCAGTACTCCGAACACCTCATCAACATGTCGGTCTGGCTTCTTCTGGCCGGCATTGTGGGAGCGCGTTTCTGGCAAGTATTTTTTTTCGACTGGCCCTTCTATTCCAGGCACCTAGGCCAAATAGTGGCAATCTGGCATGGCGGATTGTCCATCCAGGGCGGTGTGGTAGGTGCCCTAATTGCTGGTTGGTTATATATGCGGAAACATCATTTACCGTTCTGGGAAATAGCCGATCTACTTGCACCCGGATTAATTCTGGCCCAAAGCGTCGGGCGCGATGCCAATTTTATGAACGGGGACGCCTTTGGGTTGCCCACCCATGCTAAGTTCGGACTTCTCTATCCGCCCGGTACGCTGGCATTCGCCACTTTTGGACACCAACCTCTCTGGCCGGCTGAGGTTTGGGAGGGACAGGCGGATCTGATCCTCTTTGTCCTTCTCGTTGTCCTGCTCAGATGGCGCAAATTACCAGATGGCTATATCTTTTTAGCCTACGTTATATTATACAATATAGAACGCTTTTTCCTGGAGATGCTAAGAGGCGACAGTCCACGATTCCTTTTTGGTTGGACGGCGGCTCAGTGGACAGCACTACCCGCAATTCTCCTCTCTCTTGCTGTTGCGGTGGGCCTCGCGTATTACCGCCGGACCGAAAAGGCTTAAATTTCCTCCTGCTGGTGCTTCCGGTCCCTTGCCACCGAAAGAAGCCGCGCGATTCGCCAGTACATCCGGCTGGTCGCGCGGCTTTCATCCAACCTGCCACTGGTTCCATTGATGATTGGCTTAAGCCGGTATGTTTGGGGCGACCGGACAGATGTTCACCGTGACAACGGTCATGGATGATCGTCGCGTCACCCCGCGGAAGGCCTGCGGACGGTAGGACCGGTTCAAAAATTAAACGATTTTTATCTTTCCCAATGGAAGGCTTAAGTCGATAAACGACGAAAAAGATAAGAGACCGAAGGTTCGTATAATCGCCGCGGGGGTGGATCAATGAGAAGGTCCGGGATACGCTGCCTGGTCGTCATAGTGGTCACGGTCGTCCTGACGTATATGCCGGCGGTCACCAGCGCCGCAACTTACGCCCAGCTTTACGCAGCCAAGAACTCCGAGCAAAATACCCAGCAAAGACTATATGCCAATTCATTACAAATGAATCAGACAGAGAAACAGTTATTGGCTCTGAAGGCGTCGCTAAACCAACTGGATGGAGCTATTTCCGCCACAAACACGAAAATCGCCGATCAGCAGGCGGTATTGGTAACTCTGAAACGAAAGGAAGAATTAGAAAAAAAGACAAGGCAACAATTGATTCAGCAGTTTAATGCCATACTGGTAAATACATATGAGAACGGCGGAAATCTTCAGTATCTTTCGGTCTTGCTCGGCGCCAATAGTTGGGCCGATTTCGTCGCGCGTCTCCATGAGATAAAGCTCATTCTTTTACATAATTACAATATTCAGCAGCAAATTATTCGGGAAAGTCAGCTAATTAAATCGCAAGAGTTTAGTATTTCCCGACATATATCTACATTACAGGACATGGTCAATCAGTCCAGACAGATGGTCCTGGTTAAGAAAAATTCCCTGGCGAAGGAGCAGGCTATTCTATCAAGCCTCAGCCAGAGCGAGCGCCGAATGGAGATGGAAAAAGCCAGTCAGCTCGCCGCCATAAATAATATTCAGATGGAACTCCTTGCCCAGCAGGAGCAAGCCCGACTTTACGCCAAGTACGGCCCTCATAAAAGTAGCGGACTGACCCCTGCCATCGCTCAGCCGGTTCATGTGGGCCAGGCCGGAATTTCCTCCATGATCAGTTACGCTGAAGATTACCTCGGCACCCCCTATGTCTGGGGAGGCACCACTCCGAGCCCCGGTTTCGACTGTTCCGGGTTTACGCAGTATGTATTGCGCCATAGCGGCGTGGTCATCCAGAGAACTTCCGAGCAGCAATACCTGGAGGGAGCCCCGGTGGCCAGGAGCCAGTTGGAGCCGGGCGACCTGGTGTTCTTTACCACCTATGCCCCCGGGGCGAGCCATGTGGGGATCTATGTCGGCAACGGTCTGATGATCGACGCGGAGGATTACGGCGTGGTATTCGATAATATCAGCAACAGTTATTGGGGACCGCGGTACCTCGGAGCCAGGAGGATCGTCGAGCCGTAATCCGCGGCCTCTCACGCCCATCCACCCGGGACCGGCGGCTGATGCAGGCGCGGCCTGTCGGGGCCCAACGTCCTCCCGGCGGGGTCCTGAAAGGGAAGTTGGCCTTATGAAATAAACGGCACTCGTCTGCAGGGAGACCGTATAGTACCTCATGCACCCATGAAAGAGAAACCACAATCTACCTTGCCAAAAGATAATACCATCCGGGCAACTAAATGGAGATAAAAGAAATGCCAGTACAAGAGACACAAAACAACCCTGCAATTAAAAAAAAGAAGAAGAAATGGCCGGTTGTTGTGTCGTTAATATCATTGCTACTGGTAAGTGGCTGGTACTATAAACAACACTTCACCCGAACAGACAAACCAACCCCCCTGCCGCAAGCGTCATATGCGCTATCTCCAATAACCGTCAACTTATCCGGCTACAGCGAACATTTTCTCCGTTTCAAGGCCGTCCTATTGTTTCCCGAGCCACTGATCCAAAAAATCAAGAGAGAGGAATATAAAATCGTCGATAAGATTATAAGCACGTTGCGAACCGATCATTACCTGCAACTAATCGCTTCAAGTGGACAAACACTGGCGCAGAGACAGGTAAAACAGGCTGCCGACAGCGTGGTGCCGGGCGTCAGCAAGGTGTACTTCACGCAGTTTCTCCTGGATTGATATTTGCCACAACGTGGGACCAGCCGCCGAAACTTCCTGCTTCCGCCCGGGGGCTTGTTTTTTTTCGGGCCCCGGTCTATAATATAGAAAATCATTTTCTACAAGAGGTTAGGTAACATGACGGAAACCTCCATTGACTTTATCGCAACACGGTTACACGGCGAAAATATGAGGCTGACCTCGCCCCGCCGAAAGGTCCTGGAGATTTTCATGACATCGGACCGCCTATGTACCGCGGGCGACTTGTTCCAACTGGCCCGGAACGCGGGTGCCCGCGTAGGCTTAACCACCGTCTACCGCCTCCTGGCGGCTCTGTCCCGGCTGGGGCTGGCCAAACCGTACATCATCGACGGCAACGAGGTAAAATACGCCTTTTGCTCTTCCCAACATCATCACCACATAATCTGTAAGGGTTGCGGTCTCTTTACGGAGGTTTTCACCTGCCCCTTGCGTTCACCCCGGGTGCCAAACTTCCGAGTGGAAGACCATCAGTTGGATTTCTTCGGCATCTGCTTCAACTGCCAGCATCAGGAGGAGAAGATATGACACCGCTGAATTTGTGGTCTCCCCAGGCAGGCATGCCCATCCTGGCGGCCCTGACCACTTCCTACCTTCTTGGCGTAGTTCACGGTATCACCCCCGACGAACACACCTGGCCCATCACCTTCAGCTATGCCATCGGCAGCTATTCTGCCCGCCGCGGCTTCCTGGTGGGATTGGTCTTTTCGCTGGCCTTCACCCTGCAGCGGAGCCTGATGAGCGAATTGGCATATTTTTCCCTGGTCCGGATCTTTACCTTCCCGAAGGTGGAAGGCTTCGTGTACATCGTCGTCGGAGTAGCCATGGCCGTCGGCGGCCTGTACATCTTCCGGAGCGGCAACGTGTTCCATATCCACTTCGGCCGTATCGACAGTTCCCACCATCAGGCGGCCGTTGCCGGAACCATGCCGGAGGATCAGACACCGACATTGAAAATGGCTGCTGTCCACGGTTTTATTGCCGGTTTCGGCTTTGGAGCCTTCGCGATGATCATTTACACCGTGCTGGCCCCCGCCATGCCCGGCCCCTGGGCGGGCTGGCTACCGGGTTTTCTTTTCGGGCTGGGCACCACCACGGTGCAGATACTGGCCGGGTTGGCCTTCGGGCAGATGAGCCACAGTCTGCGGTTACCGCCCGAGGCCGCGGCCCGGATCGCCGGCCTGACGGCCGGTCGCAGCCTGACTTGGGGAGGACTTGTGTTTTTCCTCGGCGGCATCATGCAACTTCTGGTTCCTTCACTGGCGAAACTGCACATCGTGACGCCGTTAAAGATTCACAACCTCCACGAACTGGGTCTTCCTTTCGTGCTGGTTATTACAGTCGTTCTGTTCATCGGCGGAGGGACCATGGTCGCCGAAACCCGGCGGGTTATGCGAACCATCGCCGGAAACGCCGGCCCATCCGGTAAGGAAGACAGTCAAAACTGTCCGTATCGACACGAATATCATGCTGACCAACGCTGACGTCAGGCTGCATGCTCAAACTTAATGCCCGTCCCCGGACCGTGATCACTGTACCGAGCGGGTGCCCCAAGGGCTAAACCGGTCATGCCCGGCCAGACAGGCTGAGCCAACGAGCCAGGCCGGCCGGCAACCACCGCTCCGGCCGGCAGGGGGCCAGGCGCCGCAGGCGCGAGAGGGCCAACTGCACGTCGAGACCCTTGGGACAGTTGTCGCTGCAACGGCGGCACCCGATACATGCCCAGAGCAACCGCTCCTCCAAAGCCCTTTTTACCAGAGAAAGTTGCAGTAGCCGTAATACAACCGCCGGCCCGGAATGGTCCACCGGAGCCAGACAGGCGGCCGAGCAACGGCCGCACTGGTTACAACCACGCACCGCAGCCTGGATATCCGGAAACAGGAACTGCAAATCCCCAAAACGCAATGCGTGCATGACCGTCAGATCCTTAGCCAATTCAGCCGTCCTCTCCCGCCTTAGCCTTCCTTAAAAGGACTCGGCCCCATTTGGGTCAACTGATGGACGAAACCGGTCATGGATGCCGCCAGGGACGACCCGTCCCTGATGCCGCAGGTTAGGAAACGCACGCGTTCGGGCTCTACCAGGATACTCCGTAATGTTTCCTGTAATTTTGCCACCCGGGTGGCGGCCAGTTCGGAGCCGCGTCCGTAATGGCACTCGCCGCCCCGGCAGCCAGCCACAATAACTCCGTCCCACCCGTTTAACAGTGCGTCATTGATCCAACCCATGTTCACCGCGCCGGCACAGCTAACGGCTACCGGCAGGACATTGACCGGATAAACCATCCCGTCGAGAGCCCGGTAGGCATCGTTAGCACATAGAAAGGCAATTACCCGCACCTCTCCTCCGCCAAGGGCGGCGACTTCCACGCGGGCGGCGATTTCCCGGCCGCTGAATCCCGGCAGGGAGATGCACCGCAGGGGACATCCGCCCTGGCAAACGCCGCAACCACGGCAACCGGCCCCACCCGGCTCCGGATAG
>JAJYZD010000180.1 GCA_021800315.1 Bacillota bacterium
CCTAATTTGCGAAGCTCTGCATAATATACGGTCTTCCCAATTTCCACAGTGGAGAAATACTTTCCGTATCGCTTGTTATAGTGGTCGAATCTTACGTCCTCTACGATAAAATGGGTAACAGGGAAAAGCCTACAAAGTTCCTTGATTATCGCCAACCTAAATTGAACCTTCGCTAACTGGGACGGAGCGATCCAATCAGGCCCCTGACTTCTCGGACGGCAGGGACGACGCCTCGTATTCCGAAATCGTCTTGCCCTGCGAAGGTTCTTTCGTGACTCCATTTTCTCGTGAACCTTGCGGGGTAACACCGTCATCATCCGAAGTTGAACATACTTGCAACCTAACGCAAAACCATCGAACTTTGAACCGGGGTCATTTGCCAAGATGAAAGGCTGATTCGCATTGTAACCAGAATTTACTTCGATGAGAAGCTGTAAATAGAATAAGCCTAACTTACTCGCCAGGTTCCGGATCATGGCGAACCTTGACCGCCTTCAGTCATCCTGATGCTGGATATTGCCGTCCCTGGCCACCGCGGCGTAAACCTCCCGCTTGGGCAGGCCGAGCAGGGCCGCCGTCTCCTTGACGGCGCTCTTCCGGTCCATTCCTTCGGCCACCAGGCGGGTGAACACAGCCGGGATGTCCGCCGGACCGGCGGGCGCCGCCGCGGGCTGCCGTCCGCCCAAGACCAGGGTGAATTCGCCGCGGGGCGCCTTGACCGTGAAGTGGTCCAAAACCTCGTTGAGAGAACCCCGGACCACCTCTTCGAACTGTTTGGTCAGTTCCCGGGCCGCCGCCATTCTCCGGTCGGGCATCACCCGTACCAGGTCGGCCAGGGTGCGCAGCAGGCGGTGGGGCGCCTCGTAGAGGATGACCGTCCTCTCCTCGCGCGCGACGGCCGCGATCCTCTCCTTCCTCGCCCGGCCGGAGGCCGGCAGGAACCCCTCGAACACAAAACGCTCCGTGGGCAGCCCGGAAACCGCCAGGGCGGTCAGGGCGGCCGAGGGGCCGGGCAGGGCCACCACCCGGAAACCGCCGGCCAGGGCCGTTACGACCAGTTCGGCGCCGGGGTCGGAGACGCCGGGTTGGCCGGCGTCCGAGACCACCGCTATTCTCTTGCCGGCGGTCAGCAGGCTCCGTATGTACTCTCCCTTGACCCGCAGGTTGTGGGCGTGGTAACTGGTGGTGGGAACGTGGATGTCGTAGCGGCTGAGCAGTTTGCGGGTATGCCGGGTGTCCTCGCAGGCGATGAGGTCCGCCTCCCGCAGGACGGAAAGTGAGCGCAGGGTGATATCCTCCAGGTTGCCGATCGGGGTGGCCACAAGGAAAAGAACGCCGTCGCTCAAGGCTGCGGCCGCCTCCGGCGCAACAGGGACACGCACAAAAGGCAGCCCCCCTCCAGACGTTTGCCGAAATAAAGCTGGCAGACGTGGAAACCGTCCCGGTACAACTCGGACAGGTGATCCTCCCGGGCCGCGGTTTCGGAGGGAGCCACGCCCAGAGCCAGACGGCGGCGCAACGATTTGTTTTCACTTTCCATCAAACGGGCCTTCTCTTTCAGGCGCCTGATTTCCAGCGCCAGTTCCGCGACCTCGTTTTCCAGTACGCCGAGGGCCGCACCCAGGGCCGACACGCCCCCGTCCTGCGGGGATGCGCCCCGCCAGCGCCGCACCCTCCTCAATCCGGGGGATACGGGAGTACTCCTTCTTTTTATCATCAACCCTGCTCCTTGTGCTTCACAGTGACCGCCCCCACCTGGTATTCACGCACCAGCCTGGATTCCTTCAGTTCCACGCTGACCGTCTTCTTGAAGATATTGATGCCGGTGATCCTGCCTTCCCCGTCCGCCGTGGTTACCTTGCTGCCCGCTTCCGGAAAACCCACCTTTTCCCGCTCGTAGGTGTCGTTTTCATACTTCAGGCAGCACATCAGGCGGCCGCAGATACCGGAAATCTTGGTGGGATTTAAGGACAGGTTCTGGTCTTTGGCCATGCGGATGGACACCGAGGTGAAGTCGGCCAGCCAGGCGTGGCAGCACAGTTCACGTCCGCAGCAGCCCAACCCGCCGATGAGCTTGGCCTCGTCCCGCACCCCGATCTGCCGCAACTCGATCCTGGTCCGGAACACGTTGGCCAAGTCCTTGACCAACTCCCGGAAATCTATCCTGCCGTCGGCCGTAAAGTAGAAGACGATCTTGCTGCTGTCGAAGGAGTATTCCACCCCGATAAGCTTCATCGGCAGGTTGTGGGCCTCGATCTTCCTGCGGGCGATTTGATGCGCTTCGTCTTCCTTGCCCCGGTTGCGGACCAGTTGTTCCATGTCGGCGGGGGAAGCCTTGCGCACCACCTTTTTCAGCGGCTTGACCACCTCGGCGTCGGGGAGTTCCGCCGTGGGCGTCACAACCGTGCCCATCTCCACCCCCCGGGTGGTTTCCACGATTATGCAGTCACCCGGTGCCAGGGTCAGTTCGTTAGGATCGAAATGATAGATCTTGCCCGCTTTTTTGAACCTGATTCCGGTCACCAGGGCCATAAACTGTTCCTCCTCAGGCCTCGCCGGCCAGATGCAGAAAGAGGCTGTCCAGCATAAGGCGTGTATTGGCGTTGGCGGCCAGGTGCCGTTTGGCTGTTTCCACCCGGTCCAGGCATCTGGCCAGGTCCCTGGTCCGCCACGCCCCGGTTGTCTCTTCCCATGGTGACGGATCCGTATTACCGGTCTCGGACCCCACCACCCGGTTCCGGTAGAATAGAGCCAACTGGTCCAAAAACCGTCCGGCCACCTTTTTATCTTCGGCCAGACTTTCCCCCAGTTTCAGCAAGGAAGCGATATCCCGCGAGCCCCAGGCGGCCATGAACTCCGACAGCCGCTCCACCAGCGGATCTTCCGCTTCCGCCGGCGCGGTTACGAAAAACTTCTGGCAACGCGACACCACGGTGGGCAACAGCCCTTCCCCGCTGTCCGCCACCAGGATAAAGAAAACATTGTCAACGGGTTCTTCCAGGGACTTTAACAGACAGTTGGCCGCATCGTCGGTCATTTTATGGGCTTCGTTTACAATGAATACCTTGCGGCCGGCCTGGTACGGTGCCAAACAGGCGGACCTCTGCAATTCCCGGATCTGTTCGATCTTTATGGAAGCCGAAGCCGGCGCCACCACCGTCAGGTCGGGGTGGAAGCCAGCCCCCACCTGCCGGCAGTCCGGGCAGCGGCCGCAGGCCAGGGCACCGTCGGGAGCCCGGCACAAAAGCAGCCCGGCCAGGTTTTGGGCCAGGGGCCAAGCGTTCTGCCCCAGGAAAAGGTGGGCATGCGACAGACGGCCCCCCGCGAGCGCCGACTGAAAAAAACCGGCCACCCCTTCAAAATCCATGGCTGAATCTTCCCCCGTGTCTCAAAAGTCAACCACCCGGACCGTACGCAGGGTTGCGTCCGCCGCTCCGTGCACGGACAGGCCCAGATCACCCGCCCGGGCCAGATATTCCACTATCCCGGAAGTTATCTCCTCGCCCGGACAGACTGTAATCAGGCCCGGCGGGTGCACGGCGATCAACTCGGCACTGACCAGGCCGGCGGCTTGGGACAATTCCACCCGCCGCCAGGCGGCCGACCAGGCCGCCCGCGGTCCCAGCCGCTTGACCGGTCGGGGCGGCCAAGCCGCCGGGGAGGACAATGGTTTCCGCCCTTCCCGCCGGCACAGGTCTCCCAGCGCCGTAGCCAGCCCCAGCCCGTCCTCCCGCGTGGTGCCGATCCCCAAAACGGCCAGGATCAAGTCGGGGGTGGCCAGTTCCACCCTGACCCGGTAACGCTCCCAGAGAACCCGGGCCGCTTCCCATCCGGTCAACCCGGTACCCCTGGTCGCCACCACCACCCGGGTGGGATCGAGAAAACCATCCGGCACGTCCCCGGGCCCCAGCACTGCCAGGCCCGGACACCGGGCCAGCCTGCGACGCAAGACGTCCGCGAGGTCCAGGGCCTCCTCCAGCCTGGCCCGCCCTTCCCGCACCAGGTCGCGGCGGGCCAGGTCGAGAGAGGCGAGGAGGGGAAACGAAGGACTGGTGGTCTGGGTCAGGTTAAAGGCGCTCGCGAGGCGCCCGGCATCCAGGACGCCCCTCCCCAGGTGCAGCATGGCCGCCTGGGTCAGTGCTCCGCCCGTCTTATGAGTGCTCTGCACCGCGCCATCCGCCCCGCAGGCCATGGCGTCGGGCGGCAGGCCGGGATGGAAGCGCAGGTGGGCCCCGTGCGCCTCGTCCACCAGCATGGGTGCGCCCGCCCCGTGGGCCAACGCGGTAAGAGCCTTCAGGTCGCCGGCCAGGCCGCAATAGGTGGGACGCACCATTAAAACGGCAGCCGACCGGTGGTTGGCCAAAGTTGCGGCCAGGCACCGAGGCTCGACCCACCCGCTCAAATTGAACTCCGGCAAATGAACCGGGTCCACCCAGACCGGATCGGCACCGCTGAAAATCAGGGCCGCGCAAACCGACCGGTGGATGTTCCTGGGCAGTATCAACTCGCGGCCGGGAACCGCCAGGATCAGGGACTGCAGGCCCCCGGTGCTGCCGTTGACCAGGAAAAACGTGCGGTCCGCCCCGTAGGCCCGGGCCGCCAACTCCTGGGCCCTTTCTATAGGCCCCCGGGGACAGTGCAGGTCGTCCAGGCCCGGAAGTTCGGTCAGGTCCAGGTGGTAGACCCCCTGGAGTTGCTCACCGCCGCGGGGCGCCTTTTGCCGGTGGGCGGGCACGTGCAGCCAGCAAGCCTGTCTCCCGGCCACCCGGCGGACAGCATCGTAAAGAGGAGCATCTTCCTGCGCGTCCCGCACGTTTAAGTCCTCTCTTCTGGGTGAAGGCCGCCCCTGCCCGTATTCTACCATGTACAGGACACGCGGGCAACCAGATTGGGGCCGCCGGCGGGCGGGTTAACGGAGACAGGATTTTTTTCAGGTTCAGCCGGAGGTTTTCATATGCCGGATCACCGCAGGACGAGTTTACCAGGAGGCTTTCGCAGCCGCTGCAGATGAGGCGGCCGCGGACGAAAATACCCCGCACCTCAGTCCGCCGGCATATCATGCACTTTCGCCACACGAGCACATTGACCACGTTTATCACCCGCTATAGATTATGGCCGGGAACTTCGGGCGGTAACCGCGCCCCGGCCCGGGGCGACAACGCCTTTACCGTGCGGGATCACGGCACCTGCTCACGGACGAAGTCCGCAAACAGGCGGTGGTACATTTCGTAGCGGCCCCGCTCCACTTTGACCAGCAGGTTTTTCCGGACCAGCCTCTGCAAAAGGCTCCTGCGGCCCTCGCCGATTTCTTGCCCGGAGGCCAACGCCCGAAGTACTTCGCGTTCCGCATTGGTCGCGGTTGCCCACTCGCTTTGGAACTTGTCGATCTCCAGGTGGCGTAGAACAGTGGGCCACACGTTTTCGCACAGCCTTTTGTCAATGTTCTGCAGATTTTGTTTCCTGGCTTGCTCCACCAGGTCCCGCATGACAAAAGCGACGAAATAGGGGTGGCCGCCCGTACGTTCCCAGATAAACCCTACGGTTTCGTCGGGCACCTTGAAGCCGGCACCGACCTGGATGAGGGGCTGACGCACGGCGTCGGCGGTATCTTCCAGCCCAAATTCCCTGAGCGGCAGGTGTTCGAAGAAACGGGTCACCGGTTCGGCCGTCTCCCTGACCTCGCCGAAAAGGCCGGCCGGTCCAGTTATAACCAGCCCGAAGCGGCTTCCGTACATCTGCAGGTCCTGGAATACGGCCCGCAGGATCATGAGAGCCTGGGCATCGAGGATTTGAAGCAGGTTGGCGTCGTCCAGAATCAGGAGCAGGGTGTAGCCGGCCGGCTCCAAAATCCTTTCCCAAACGCGCCGCAGGCTCGTCCGGAGCAGTTCCGCGGCGGAGGCCGCATCGTCCTCACTTCTCCGTCCGCGGCGTAAGGACAACCCGGGAGCGCTCACCTGTACGGTCCACCGGTCCAATTCGGCGCGCACGGCCTCCGACCAGTTGGAAACGCTGAGAACTTCCTCTCTGACGTTGCCGATTAAGGCCCTGGCGAAGCCGGCCATCGATCCATAGCCGGTAGTGCAACTGACGAATACCGCTCTGGCCGGAAGGTCCGACTCCGCCGCCATGTCCTTCAGCCGGCGCACCAGGCTGCTCTTGCCGATGCCCCAGGGGCCGAGCACCGCCGCGTTCCAGGGCCCGGGGCCATCGGGAGAAAGGCTGGGCAGAAGGCCCTGGGCGAACCACTCCTGTTCCCGCAACCGGTTGGCGAAGAATTTGCTTTCGGCTGGGTAGTGTGGATTAAAAGGGTTTACCAACATATAGGTCTCCCCTTCGGAACAAATCTGACAAATGTTACAAACCTTGTACCAAGTATATTCTTTCGTTATTTCCGTGTCAACTGTGTCAGCTGACATTACTCCACTGGAGGCATCTTGCCTACCGAGTCGCCCGGCAGGGCGGCGGTTCCCTGCGACAGACGATCCCCGAAAAGGCCTTGACAACTGTTCACGGTCTAACCGATTATTAGACCGTGAAAATCGAAAGGTGGTAAATACCATTGGTAACCGTGATCTGGGAAACCTGGTTGCAACCCGGGTCGGAGCAGGAGGGGCTGGCCCTGACGCAACGGATTTGGTCGGACATGACCAGTTTCGACGGCTACGTTTCCCACAGCCTTCTGGTAGACGGGGATAACGGGCAGCACCTCCTGGTGGTCAGCACGTGGCTGGATAGAACATATCCCGATCGCGCCCTGCAAGATTACGCCGGTGCGGAGCCCGTCCAACAGATCACACCGCTGCTGGCGCGCCCGCGCAACCGCTGGGTATTGACGGAAAGGAGCACCCAGCCGGTTTGAGCAAGAACCGCATTCCGGACTTGGTCCTGGCGCTGGCCAACTCGCGCAAAGCCAAAAGACCGTCCGGCTCGCGCGTAAGAGTCATTGGCGACCCCTTAAGCGATGCGAAAGCGGCTGCCGCTTTTTTGGGGAGCCTTGTCCTCCCGCGCCCGGCCGGTTTTCCCGTTGCGCCGGTACCGGTCGATGAAAAGGTACTGACGGAAGTGCGCGATCTCCGGGCCGCCATTGAGGAAATCTTGGCAGGCGTTCCAACGCCTAACCAGGAGGGATGTACCAGCCCCGACATATTCCACCGACTTGCGGGCCCGATCGGTGTCCTTAACCGCCTTTCCAGCGACTGTCCATGGGTAAAGACCCTCGGACCGGGCCCGCGTATCGCTGAAATCCCGGTACAGCCCGACCTGGCCGGGTTGCTGGCGGCCATGTGCATCGAAGAACTGGCCGGCTGCGATCTGACTAGGAGTGAAGACTCCCCGTCCTGAAGGACGGAGCTTCCGTCCTCTGCTACGGGGCACCTCCGCTCTTTTTAGGAAGCTGGAGGTGACTTTACGCTTCATGGTTGTTAGTTACGCCGCTTGGTTCCAGGCTGCCCTTTGCAGGAGCAGTTCCAGGGCCTTCTGTCGGCGCAAATTGTGATTCCAGAAATACTTCGTGGCAATCTCACGCAACTCGGCATCGAAAAAACGTTTTTCGATATTCTTGGCCGCGTTGATGTCGGCATCCTCCTTGTGACCGCAACGAGTACACTTGAAAGTCTTGCCGTTCCGGTTTTCCAGATCGACATGGCCGCATACCGGGCACTCCTGGCTGGTGTATTCCGGTACCACATAATCCACGTTGGCGGCCAGCCGCTCCAGATCCTCTTTCAGGTGGTCCTGCAACTCGCCCCGGGCCCAGGTTGACAGGTCGAACCGTCCCCGGGCGGAACGCTTCGCGCCCTGGACGCTCATCTCCGACAGGTCCTCCAGAACCACCACC
>JAJYZD010000006.1 GCA_021800315.1 Bacillota bacterium
CCGGAGTCACGGACGAACTGGTTGTGGTAGCCGGCGCGAGCGGCGAAACGGTAATTGTCACCGCCGGGCCGGTGCCGGCCGTGGCGGCGAAAGCCGCGGGAATGCCGACCACCAGGAACATCCCTGCGATTGCCAGGGCGAGGCAGGCTTTGAGCTTTTTGCGCATCCGCTTGATCCCCTCCATTTTTTAAGTTGCCGATCATTGATCAGCTGATACAAAAGGTAACGCATAAGCCTTAAAAAGACGTGAGGGAAGTGCGAACGCTTTGTGAATCTTCCGGCATGCCCGGATTTGTCCCCGGGCGGTTTGGTGCGGGACACCCCGTACCGCCGGCCGTCCAGCGGGGCAGGCGCCGTAATGACCGACTTAGCCGCGGTTCCCGGTAAGCAGGAAAAGGCGCCGGAGCGAATGCCCCGGCGCCACCGTCCGGCTCCCCGCGGTTAGTCCACGATCCCTGCCAGGTCGCGGGCCAGTTTTTTCTTGGCATCCAGGTCGGTCAGGGCGTACAGGACCATCTTTTGAGCCTGGGGAGAACCGGCCCCGTGCCAGGTGCCGGCGCCGTGCAGGCCGGCGCACCAGTTCTGCAGGAACTTGGCCATACGCAGCCGCAGTTCGGCCGGCGCGGCGGCCTTCATGAACTTACGTACGTATTCGCCTGTCTCGGGATTTTCCAGTTCGAGTTCCGAGGGCATGGTGACCGCCATCCCCCCGCCGATATCCCCGGCCCACTTCATGATGTCCCAAAACCCGTCCGCGACGGTCAGTTTGGCCACGTTGCCGAAGACGTCGTCCGGAAGGTAATAGCCGGCGCCGGCCGGTTCCTCGCGGCCTTTCAGGGCCGCGGCCACGGTGCAGGCATGGCAGGTTTCGCTGATCCGGATCATGTCGGTGATCTTTTCGATGATGTGCGGCACCTTTTGGATCCCGGTGTATTCGGCCATCTGGGCGGCGGCGCCGATGACCAGGTCGGCGAAGCCGGTTTTGCAGGCCCCGCCGCAGTTCATCCGGTGGGTCTTGGCGAAGCGGCCGACCAGTCTCCCCGTATATTGGGTCTCGCCGCACATGAACACGTGGTCGTAGGGGATGAAGACGTCGTCGAAAACCATGATACAGGTTTCCCGTTGTCCGTAGAGGGGGTTGCCGAGGTATTTGGTGTCCGGCGCCAGTTGCCGCTCCGCGGTGAAAGGGGTGTACTGGGCGATGTAGGTGAGGCCGGGGGCGCCGTTGGGCACGGCGAAAGCCACGGCGAAGCCCTCCTCGCCCGGGCGCATGCCCATGGTGGGAATGACCAGGGTCTCGTGGGCGCCGATGGCCCCGCTCTGGCTCACCTTGGCCCCGCGCACCACGATCCCGTCGGCGCTTTTTTCCTTGATATGGACGTAGACGTCGGGATCCTCCTGCTGGCCGGGGCGCTTGCCCCGGTCGCCCTTGGGATCGGTGAGCGCCCCGCTGACGGCCAGGTCGTTGTCCTGTAACCAGGTTAAGTGATTGATTAACCGGCGGTGGTAATCCGTGCCGAGGTCCCGGTCCATTTCCCAGGTGGTGCCGGCCAGGGCCGTCAAGGCATCCTGGCCCACGCAACGGTAGTTGCAGGTGCCGAGCATCTGGGAGGTCAATACGGCCATTTCCGCCCTCTTTTCCAGGTCCCGCGGGCTGCGGGGCGGATAAAGACAACGGCTGACCCGCCGGCCGCCGGGCAGGGTACAACTCATTGTCTCCTCATAACGCGGGTCCCGGGCCAGATCGTAGACGCGGGCGTTGGCGCGGACCACCGTCAGGGTGGTAGGGTCCTCCAGTAATCCTACCTGGCGGCCGCCCAGGAAAATGCGGGGATGGAGGGACTTTATGCTCTCCAGGTATTCGGAACCGGTTTTCACTTAAATAATACACCTCCGGTCAGACCGGCTTCAGTTCGCCGGGGACGCCGTTGATTTCCATTCGCCAATGCACGGGCATGGCCGTCTTCAGGGTGTTGACCGCGCTGCAATACTTCTCCAGGGAGAGGGTTATGGCGCGGAGGATTTTTTCCTCATTCACCTCCGCCATCCGGAAGCGGTAGGTCAGGACGGACGAGGTGAATACCTTCGGATCCGTCGGAGCCCGTTCGGCTTCCACATCGACGGTGAAGGCGGTCAGCTGGACGCGCATCTTCCCCAGGATGGAGAGAACGTCCAAAGCGGTGCAGCCGGCCATGCCCATGAGGATCAGTTCCATGGGCCGGGCCCCCAGGTTGCGGCCGCCGAATTCGGGGGAGGAATCTATGGCTACCGGAAAGCTGGATTCACCGGTGGCCTGGAGCAGCATTCCATCCTGCCAGTCGACGCTGATTTTCACGGTGGTCATCATCTCCTTTGGTTAATTTTAGTCCAGGAGAAGGGGCGATGGCAAGCCCTTTTCGTCGGCATGATTTCAGGCGTTCAGCCGTACGGACGTCCGCAGGGATTAATTCTTGGTTAAGGAACCTGGGTTTTGTTGACACCCCGGCTTCGTCCAGGGTAGAATTTCAGGAAATAAGCGCCGGAGGTATGAACAATGGCTTTCCCACCGGTAACAATCTATTTTCTGCCCACCTGTCCGTCGTGCAAGGCGGCCAAGGACTTTCTGGCCGGCCACCAGGTGCCCTTCACCGCCATCGACGTCTCCGCGCCGGAGGCCATGGCGGAGATGACGGCCAAAACCGGTACCATAGCCACGCCGGTCATTGTAATCGGCGGGGAGCAGGTGATCGGATGGGACCGGAACGGCGTGAAAACGCTGCTCGGTTTGTAGGATGGCACGACGCGCGTACACGGGGGCGCCTTACGGGGTATGGGACCGGCTTCCCGGAAAGGGAGACCTTTTCTTCGACGGGAGTGTCAAGTGGAAAACGCCAGTCTTTTAACCGTCATCAGGCAAATGTTGCCGGGCCGGCAGAGGATCGCCCTGGTGGGCGCGGGGGGGAAGACCACGACCGGGTACAGCCTGGCCCGGGAACTGGCGGAGGATGGGGAAAGGGTCATCTTCACCACCAGTACCCATATCTTTTATCCGGCCGGCCGGGAATTCGCGGTGGGAGTGGGTGAGCCGGAAAGCCCCCCTGTTTTGGCGGCTGTCCTGGCCGGGGAGAAAGGGGACACCCACCAAAGGCGGGTCCTGCCGGTCCTGGCCCGGGCAGCGGCCGGCCGGAAACTGAGCGGCTTCTCAGCCCCGGAAATGCTCCGGGTGGCCGCCCTGTGGCCGGAGCACTGGCTGATTATCGAGGCCGACGGTTCAAAGGGCCGGCCCTTGAAGGCGCCCGGGGATCACGAACCGGCCGTTGGGCCCCTGGCTGAGGCGGTATTGTACGTCGCCGGCCTGCGGGGCGTCGGCAGGCATCTTTCCGAAGAATCCGTCCATCGCCCGGAGCGCTTCAGCCAGCTGACCGGGCTGCCGTTGGGGGGAACCATCAGGCCCTGCCACGTAGCGGCACTGATCCGCCATCCGGCGGGCGGCCTCAAGCATGTGCCACCTGGTGCCGCGCACGCCGTCATCCTTACCGGGACGGCCGGCCCGGAAGACTTCCTAATGGCCGGCGCGCTGGCCCGTTGCCTTCTGGTCGCTGGCGAAGACATGGTGGTGCTGACGGACCTAGTAGCGGAAAGAGTAGCCGTAAAGAGAGTTTTCGGGGGGAATGCGGTTTGATCGCGGCCGTGGTGCTGGCCGCCGGTGGCTCACGCCGGCTCGGGGGACAACCCAAGCAATTGCTCCGGGTGGACGGCCGGCTCCTGGTGGCCCGGGTGCTGGACGCGGTGGTCGGGTCGCGGGTGGGGGAGACCATAGCGGTGACCGGTTACCGCGCGGACGAGGTACGGGCCGCGGCCGGAGAGGTGGCGGTGCGTTGGGTGGACAATCCCGACTGGCCGGGGGGGATGAGCACTTCCCTGAAAGCAGGGCTGGTCGCGGTGGGGCCGGAGGCCGCCGGGGTCCTGCTCGTCCTGGCCGACCAGCCGTTCCTGTCTTCCACCCTTATCGACCGGCTGATCGCCGCCTTCGAGACGGCCCCCGGACCGGTCATCGTACGGCCGGCCTGCGGTGGTAAGGCCGGCCACCCGGTGCTGGTGGCCCGGCCGTTCATCAAGGCGCTCCAGACCGCCGAGGGCGACGAGGGCGGCCGCGGCGCGCTGGCGGCCTTTAGCCGGCAGATTATTACCGTTTCCGCCGCGGAGTGGGAGATAATGGACGTGGATACCCGGGAAGACGCGGCCCGGTGCGGGGCAAGATGGAGTTAGACGCCGGAGACGATGCCCTTGACGGTTACGTTGACGTGGTGGACGGTCAACCCGGTCATGGCTTCCACCTTGGCCTTGACGTTTTCCTGCATCCGCCGGGCGACCTCCCTGAGTTGCCTGCCGTAAAGGAAGACAGGTTCCGCCTCCAGGCGGATTCCGCCCTCCTCGTTGACGATGTGTATTCTTCCGGCGCTCACCACTCCGGACACCTCGCGGGCCGCCCGGTCAATGATCGAGGTCAGCGCGCTGTTGGAGATGCTCAGGTTGCCGTAATAGGTGAAGGTGGGTCTGACCACCGAATGTTCCAGCCATTTGCTTTTAACCTCGTTCCTGCTCTTGCGCTTTAAGAACACGGTCAGGGGGTCGATGAGAGTCTCCGGAAATGACCGCCTGACTTCCACCGTCGGGGCGGGAATGACGTGCTTGGCGTAGTGGTTGCGCATGAACCGCGCCTTGCGGATCTCTTTTTCGGTGGCCACCTGCTCGATTCCGATCACCCGGACCGGGTCGGGAAGATTCAGTTGCCGGGCCACCCGCCTGACCATGGGAAGGGATGTTCCCAGGCACAGAACCCTTTGGGGGGACAGTTCGGCCAGAAGGCCCGCGGCTTCCTCCGCCTGGCCCGGGTACATGAACAGGGCGGCCTTTATGGCTCCGATGCGGGTGGGCTGCTGCTTGGCCGACCGCCCGCAGAGAATACGGTTTCCCTGGATCAACAGCCCGTCGTCGATGATCACGCCGGCCTGTTGCTCGTGGGCCACGATCATGGCGCGGTGGCTCTTGCCGGTGCCGCTTGATCCGACCAGGGCGACGAGTTCCACGTCAGGGCCACCTCCCGGATGATTAAGATTCGCTGTCCGGTTCGCAATTCCTTCTGAAAAGGCGCCTCTCGAGGATTATTATGCCAAAATATGTAGATTGGAACCCGACGGGATAAATCCCGTGGTACCGGTCGCACGGAGGTGGAGCGGTGCAGGGTTGGAAGAAGGCCTACTGGGCGGGCGCCAGGGCGCTGCTGGCGGCCACCGGGCCCTTGCAGAACCTGGTGGACCCGCCCGGTGTCACCCATCTTTTCATAAACCAGCAGGCGCTGGGCATCCTGCGGGACGACGGCCTGACCAAGCAGGCCGAATTCCTTGGCCTTCACCTGGGATGGATGCAGCGGGGGGTGAGTTGGGCCGATGCCGGCTGGAAAAACGTGGCCCATTACTTCGACCCGGAAAGTGGCCGCGGCATGCAACTATGGCCCGGCGCGGCCGGAGAATGCGATCGCTACTTCGGCCGGGCCGCGGCGTGCTGGCGCCGGGGACGTCTGGATAGATCCCTGTTCTATCTGGGGGCGGCCGTCCACCTCGTCCAGGACCTGTGCGTGCCCTACCATTCCGGACGCGTGCCCTTCAACGGCCACCAGGTTTTCGAAAAGTGGGCGGAAGAACACCGCCTCGGCTTTCGCGCGGCGGAGGGAATCTACCGGCGGGCCCCCGATCCATCCGGCTGGGTCCGGGCCAACGCCATGGAATCCTATGCCTACCTGCCCGAACTCCTCGCCCGTGGGGACCGGGAAGCGTTCCACCGGGTCACCGGGGTCATGCTGCCCCTGGCGCAAGCTACGACGGCCGGGTTTTTGGCCTTCTTCCTGGAGCAGGTTGCCTGGTGAGCGGTTTTGCCATCGGTGAGGCAATAGCCTGACTATTCGTTATTCTTCTTTTAACGGTGCTATCGATCTTTTTACCATCCGGATTAATCCGTTCACCGCCGCCCGGCTGACTTTGGCCGGGATAGGCCTTACAATATGGGTGGCCTTTCGAGTCAAACTCTATTTAACCGGGAATGATTGACGTGGCGAAGACCGACCCCATGGTGGACGGAGCTCGACCCAGGATCTGCATCCTGGAAGACGGCAAACTGTGTGATGATTGCTGCGAGTGTTATGTCTGCGATCTGGATCCTGATAAGATATGCGACAGCTGCGGTAAATGCCTGGAGACCGCCGATTACAGCGGTATCATCGTGGACGGCATAATCATGGACGGGGTCCGGGCCAGGTCACCCGGAAAAATGCCGGACCGCGCCGGAAGAAAGAGCGGGATCAACCGGGGCGCAAGACGTTTTCGGCTCGTCCGGAAGGAAAGTTGACTTGGCGGGGGGAGTTGGCATGTGCGGGCAGTTTACCCTGACCGCGCCGGCCGGGGAGGTGCGGACCTACCCGGGAGAATGCAGGGCGTACCGGGTTTCCACCGCGATCAATGCGTCCCGGTTCGATGGTCCGGAGTTGATCCCGCCGCTGGACGGAGCGTGAGCCTGGGGCGGCCTTTGCCTGCCGGAACGTGTGGGGGGATCACCGTCACGGCTTTATCAGGGTATCCCAGCCGTACCTTGCCGGAATGAAAGTGGATGGCAATTTCTACGAATTTCGTTGTGAAGCCCACCCGGCCGCCTCCTCACACCCGCCAGGGATCCTTGCCGGGCGGGTAGACGCGGTACCGGTTCCGGGGTTCCCAGGGGTCGCCGCGCATGTGATAGCCCTCTTGCTCCCAAAAACCGGGGCGATCCTCGTCGGTAAGTTCTATCCCCTCAAGCCACTTGGCGCTTTTCCAGAAATAGAGATGGGGAACAACCAGGCGCAGCGGCCACCCGTGTTCCGGCGCCAGGGGGGCATCGTTGTGGCCCCAGGCCAGGAGTACGTCCGGGTGCAGAAAGTCGTCCAGAGGCAGGTTGGTGGTGAAGCCCGGCGCGGCGTGCACCAGGACGAACCGGGCCGCCGGTTTGACCCGCACCCGGGCCATGAGGTCGCGGGTGCGCACGCCTTCCCAGGTGTTGTCCAGTTTGCTCCAGCCGGTGACACAGTGGACATCGGCCCCCACCCGGCTGGCGGGAAGGGCCCTCACGGCCGCGTAGTCCAGGGTCAACGGCTCCTCCACCAGGCCGAAGATGGTGAGTCGCCACCGGCCCGGATCGAGGGCGGGTACCTCCCCGTGGTGCAACACCGGAAAGCCCCGGGTAACATGTTGCCCGGGCGGTACGCGGACCTTTTCCGTCAAGCCGTCTCACCTGCCTTGATATAGGCGAACCATTCACCGGATCCATCGGGGATATTCGCCCCGGAAGGTGCCGATTCCTTTTGGCGGGGAAACGGGGCCCCGCAGCTGGCGGCGACCAGCGGTTACGAAACTGAGAGGTCCCGGACCCGGATTTGTTAAGAAATGCCGGTACGATGGGTAACCCCGGGGGCCCGGGGTATTCTTGGTCCGGCAGGGAACGGTGAACGCGCGGGGGGAAGGGAAGGTCAGCCGGGCAACCGGGACCTGAGCAGGGTGATCAGGTCGATGAAGAGACGTAAATCCTCCACGGATGAGTCCCGCACCAAAGCGTTCAACTCGCCCAGGAGGAGCTGCCGGGGCGAGAGTTGGTATTCGGGCGTCTCTTCCAGCAGCAGTGATTCGGCGGGAATGTTCAAGGCGTAGGCTATTTTACGCAGGGTGTTGATGGAGGGGGTTTTGTGACCTCGTTCCACTTGTCCTATGTAGCTGTAATGGACATCGGCCCGTTCGCCCAGCTTTTCCTGGGTTAAACCCAGTTTCAGCCTCGCCTCCCGGATGCGTTTGCCGATGGCGTGGTTCTGGCGGTACTTCAATCCCTCTAACCCCCTTCTTCATAATACTTTAAGTATTGGCGGGGGTTTGTAAAGAATCTGGGAGACTTCGGGTAATGATACCAATGGTGTAGGAAAAGCGTTCCTTGACCAGGGCCGGTGTTGAGGTTAATATAAGGGAAACGCCTGAGGGGGTATATGATTGGAGAACAGGGATCTGGTCATAATCGGCGGCGGGCCGGCGGGTTTGGCGGCCGGACTGTATGCGGGCCGGGCCGAGCTGAAGACCGTGCTGCTGGAGAAGGCCATGACCGGCGGCATGGCCGCCACCACGGCCCATATCGAGAATTACCCCGGTTTTCCGGCCGGTATCGGCGGGGTGGAACTGGCGGCGCAGATGGAAGAGCAGGCGCGGAAGTTCGGCGTGGAGATCGGCAATGCCCAGGTGGAGGAAGTGCTCGGGGACGGAGACGCCTTCACCGTCCGCACCGACGAGGGGGAATGGGCGGCCAAAACGGTGATCCTGGCCACGGGCGCCAGCCCGTCGCTCCTGGGCGCGCCGGGGGAGAAGGAATTCCTGGGCCGGGGCGTCTCCTTCTGCGCGACTTGCGACGGCGCCTTTTTCCGGGACCAGGCCGTCGTGGTGGTGGGAGGAGGCGACGCCGCGGTGGAGGAAGCCATGTTTCTCACCCGCTTCGCCTCCCGGGTCTTCGTCGTCCATCGCCGGGGCGAACTGCGGGCCACCAGGATCATTCAGGACCGGGCCTTCAAAAACCCCAAGCTGGAATTCGTGTGGTTTTCCACGGTCGACTCCATCCGCGGCGGGGGCAAGGTGGAGGAAGTCGTGGTGAAGGATGTTCGTTCGGGTGAGCAGAAGGTTCTGGCGGCGGGCGGAGTTTTCATCTACGTGGGCAACCGCCCCAACTCCGACCTGGTGGCCGATCTGGCCGACCTGGACGAGAGAGGATACGTGAAGACGGACGCCGAAATGCGGACCAGGGCGGCCGGGTTGTTCGCGGCCGGCGACGTGCGGCGCAAGTCGCTGCGTCAGGTTATAACCGCAGTGGCCGACGGAGCGGTCGCGGCCGTGTCGGCCGAGAAGTACCTGGCGGAAAAGGCGTAAAAAAAGGCGCTGCATCTTTTGGAGATACAGCGGAGAAAGGGAGAGGAGATTAGGTTTTTGCTTGGTTGATGTTCTTAGTTTACCTCGCGGCGGCTGATTTGCCAAGGGAAGTTTGGTCAACGGTAGCAATTCAGCGTTGAGCGGACCATATAGCCGGTTAGGCGAACATGTGCCAAATTAAGGCGGACGCGACGGGTAACGACGGTAAGAGTGGTGTTTGTTGGCAGTTCGCCGTTTCGGGGATGGCGGATCGAGACCGGGGCCGGTTGTCGCCGGCGACGCGCCCGCCCCGTTGCCGGCCGGGGTGGAGCAAGCGGTGTTCGGTGGAAAAGGGGGAGCCACGGGCTGTGGTTCGCCCTTTCTTAATATCGTTCGGGGTTATGGTTGGGATACTGTGGTAAACAAAAAAAAGGCGCTGCATCTTTTGGAGATACAGCGGAGAAAGGGAGAGGAGATTAGGTTTTTGCTTGGTTGGTGCTTTCAGTTTAGCGGCGGCGGGCTGATTTGCCAAGCGGTGGTTGGTCAACGGTAGTAAATCAGCATTGAGCGGGACCTCCAGCCGGTTAGTTAGTTGGCACCTGGTCGTGGCGGGGGCTTTGGGCTGGGCCGGACGACGGGAACCCGGTCTTCGCAAACCGCCGCCCGGTCGAGGAAAAGTGAAGTATACAGGTATACATCGACCGCCAAGCGCTTGGATGAAAGGAAATCCACTTTCGGAGGAGAAGATTTTAGCCATTGGAGTTAATCCCCGGGGGCACCCGGGGTCATTCGGGTCAAGGGGGTCGGCGCAGGTTTGTTCGAGAGGATTCTGGTAGCCAATCGCGGCGAGATCGCGGTAAGGATCATGAGGACCTGCCGGGAAATGGGAATAGAAACGGTGGCCGTGTTCACGGCCGCGGACCGGGAAGCCTTGCATGTCGGCATGGCCGACCGAACCGTGGCCATCGGCGCGCCCGGTCGCTACATGGACGCGGCCGCCATCATCGCCGCGGCCCGGGAGTCCGGGGCGGACGCCGTCCATCCCGGCTACGGGTTCTTGGCGGAAAACCCCACCTTTGCCCGCATGTGCACGGCCAACGGTCTGACCTTTATCGGACCGCGCGGTTCCACCATCGAACTCATGGGCCACAAGACCCTGGCGCGGGAGGCGGTCCGGCGGGCCGGGGTGCCGGTGGTTCCGGGTTCGGCGGGAGCCTTGCGGGACCGGGCGGACGGCCTGGGCCAGGCGCGCCGGATCGGTTTTCCGGTGATGATCAAGGCGGTGGCGGGGGGAGGCGGCCGCGGGATGCGGCCGGCCGCGGGCGAGGACGAGTTTGCCCGCGCCTTTGAGCAGGCGGCTCTGGAAGCCGGCTCCACATGCGGCAACCCGGAGATTTACCTGGAAAAGTACATGCACAACTTCCGGCATATCGAGATCCAGGTGGTCGCTGACGAGCACGGCAATGCCGTGTACCTGGGAGAGCGGGATTGCTCCATCCAGCGGCGGAACCAGAAACTGATCGAGGAGGCGCCGTCCCCGTACGTTTCCCCCTCCCTGCGGCGGGCGATGGGGCAGGCTGCCCTCCAGGTGGTCCGGGCGGTCAATTATACCAACGTGGGAACCATCGAGTTCATCGTGGACAGCGACGGACGATTCTACTTCATGGAGATGAACACCAGGATCCAGGTGGAACACGCGGTTACCGAACTGGTTACCGGGATGGACCTGGTCCGGGAACAGATCCGGCTGGCCGCGGGCCTTGAACTGGAGGCGCGGCAAAAGGACGTGGAGATTACCGGATGGGCCGTCGAATGCCGCATCAACGCCGAGAACCCGCAGACCTTCCTGCCCTGCCCCGGACGGGTCCAGGTCTATCATCCGCCCGGCGGCTTTTGTGTCCGGGTGGACAGCGCGCTCTACCCCGGTTGTGTCGTGCCCCCTTATTACGACCCGCTGGTCGCCAAACTGCTGGTGTGGGGCAAAAACCGCGGGGAGGCCCTGGAACGGATGAGCCGGGCTTTGGCCGAGTTCCGGATCGAAGGCATACACACCACCATCCCTTTGCACCTGCGCCTTCTGGCCGACCCGCGTTTTAGGGCCGGGGAGTACCAGACCGACTTCGTCCACCGCTTTCTCGCGGAAAACGTCCCGCCCCCGGCGGATCCGGTCCTGGCCGCGGTCATCGGGGCCTCCATCACCGCCTACTTGGAAAGGGAACATCAGCCGCTACGGGTGGTCCATCCCTACCGGCCCTCCCTCTGGCGCGCCGACGCTTTGCGCGAGTCCATGCGCCGTTACGTTTAGGCGGAATACCCGCCCGTCCCCTCCGGGGACGGGTTTTTTCTTTGGGGGCGGGGCAAAGGACTCCGGGCAGGAACTTGCAAAGCTAGACAGAATAATATAGGGAAATTTGTTCGCTATGGTCACCCCGTTACGGGGGTGAAGTTATACAAATGAGGGATGAGGAAATGGACAACCTGCTGGAGCGTTTCTGGGCCGGGGACCAGCGAGCCCTGGCCCGGGCTATATCGGTCATCGAAAACAACGACGCGGGCCGGGACGAACTCCTCGCCGCCTTCTCCCGCAAGGCCGGACAGACCTATATCCTGGGCCTTACGGGGTCGCCCGGGGCCGGCAAGAGTTCCCTGGTGGACCGACTGACCGGTGTTTGGCGCTCGGGCGGCGACCGCGTCGCGGTGGTGGCCGTCGATCCCAGCAGCCCGTTCACCGGCGGGGCCATCCTGGGCGACCGCATCCGGATGCAGGATCATTCCGAAGATCAGGAAGTGTTCATCCGGAGCATGGGCAGCCGGGGCAGTCTGGGGGGCCTGGCCAGGAGCACCAAGGACGTGGTCCGGACCATGGACGCCTTCGGCTTCGGCCTGGTTATGGTGGAGACAGTCGGCGTCGGGCAGGCCGAACTGGATATCATGAACGTGGCCGACACGGTGGTAGTGGTGCTTACGCCGGGGGCCGGCGACGGGATCCAGACCATCAAGGCCGGAATCATGGAAATAGCCGACGTATTTGCCGTCAACAAGTGCGACTTGGCCGGCGCCGACCGGTTGGTGATGGAAGTCGAAATGATGCTGGATCTGGGCCGCGGCCGGAGCGGGTGGCGCCCCCCGGTGGTCCCGGTATCGGCCCAGACGGGACAGGGCGTAACGGAACTGGCGGAAACGATCCAAAGGCACCGGGAGTACAAGCAGTCCTCGGGTCTCCTGCTGGCTTCACGGCGGGAAAGGCTCAAAGCCGAGGTCCTGGAAATAGTCAACTACCGCTGGCGGTGCCTGGTGGATAGCCGGCTGGCCCTGCCGGGCGGGGCGCGGGAACTGCTCGCGCGGGTGGCGGACCGGGAGTTGGACCCTTACACCGCCGCCACGGCGATCCTGGCGGAAGTAGCCGGGAATGCGGGGAATTGAAGCCGGCGGGCGGGATGAAAGCCGCCGACCGGAAAATGGAGAATGAACTGGGCCGGCGTGTTTCAGAGGACCGGAGTGAGAAGGTTTGAGCGAGTTGTTCCTGCCCGGCGCCTTCATCGTGTTTGACCTGGGGGGCCCGGACGGTGACGTGGTTGACTTAACCTGCCTGGAGGACGGCCAGATCCGCTTCCAGGCGGCGGACGGGGGGCCGGAGCTCTTAACGGGCGTGCTGGCCGACCACATTCCGGTGGCGGCGCGTCCGGGCGGCGGAGAGTGGTGGCGCCGAACTTTTGCGGCGGCGCCCCAGACCGCCGATCTGGCCGATCTGGCCGGCATAGTCCTCCCCATGGCGCCTTACCGGCCCGGCGCTCTGTCCTCGACCCTGGAACTGTCCGGCGGGGAGTCCGGCAGTCTTTTTTACGCCCTCGTCCTGGCGGCCCTGGGCCGGCGCCTGGCCGGCCTGGAGACCGGTGTGCTGGCCCGGTTGGCCGGATTCCTCGAACGTTGCCAGTCGCCCTGGGCCGGCGTGGTCTCCGTTCTGGCCGCCCGCTCGCGCGTGGTCTTCCGCGATGACTTCATTCCGGGCCGCAACAGGGGGGAAGGCCCGGATTTCCGGGTCAAACGGCAACGGGACCCGGGCGGCCCGGTGACGATAGATCCCGGGACGGCCCTGGCCCTGTTGGAGGGACCGGTCGGCTCCCGGCTCCCCGGCTTCCAGCGGCGCCCCCAGCAGGAAGAGATGGTGCGGGCCGTGGTCGACGCCCTAAACGGCGACCGGTGCCTGCTCATGGAAGGGGCGACCGGAACCGGCAAATCGCTGGCCTACCTGGTCCCGGTACTGCTCCGCGCGGTGAGGGGCGGCCAGCGGGTTTTGGTCGCCACCCACACCATCAACCTGCAGGAACAGGTCATGCGCAAGGACCTGCCCCTTCTCCGGGAGGCCGGGCTTTCGTTTTCGGCCGCGCTGGTCAAGGGCAGGCAGAACTACCTGTGCCTCCTGCGCTGGTCCGACGTGCTCAAGGAGGAAGCCACGCCGGTCGAGGCCGCCCTGTTCGCCCGGGTGCTGGTGTGGTCTCTGACCACCGCCACGGGGGACCGGGCGGAGTTGGGCCTGGAAGGGGAAGGAGCCGGCGCCTGGGCCAGGATCCAGGCCGACAGCGACGGTTGTCCGGGTCCCGCCTGCCCCCGCTGGAGCGAATGTTACGTGACCCTGGCCCGGCAGGCGGCGGAAGGAGCCGACCTCATGGTGGCCAACCATTCCCTGCTGTTTTCCGACCTGCTGGCCGGGGGCCGGGTTTTGCCCGAATACGGGGCCCTGGTGGTCGACGAAGCCCACCACCTTGAGGATGGGGCGAGCGAGTTTCTGGGCCGCCGTCTAAGCCTCCGGGGCATGCTCCTGCTGGCCGGTGCCACCGAGCGGGCGCTTTCCCGGTTGGCCCAGTCGCCGGCCATGGCCTCCTCCGTCTGGCAGCCCGCCGTCCAACGGAGCCGCAACAATTTGGCGGCCGGCCGCAAGGAAACCGTGAACTTTTTTGACCGCCTGGAAAAGACCATCTGGCCGGAGGAAGGGGAGGACAGGCAGTCTTTGCGCCTTTACCCCGGCCTTCTGGCCGGCCTGGACCCGGAGTGCCGTCAACTGGCGGCGTTGTGGCGGGACGCGGCCGAAGGGCTGGCAGGCTTGACCATGGGGCTGGCCGAAGGCGGGGAGGTCTGGGCCGCCCTGGCCGCCGACCTGGATCGGCTGGTCGGCCAATGGCGCAAGGCGGCTCTCGATTTGAACGTCATCTGGGGCGCCGCCCTTGATAACGAGGTTTACTGGGCCCAGGCGGGCCGGTCCGGGTGCAGCTTGCGCTCGGCGCCGGTGGAAGTGGCCGCTGTTCTCCACGAGAACCTGTTGGCCGCCGAGCGGCCCGTAATCCTGACCTCGGCCACTTTGACTGTGGATGGGCGCTTCGACCACTTTGCCGAACGGACGGGGGTGGCACTGCTTCCCGCGGACCGGGTCGCCCGCCGCCGGGTGGAGAGTCCCTTCGACTACCGGCGGCAGGCCTTGTTCGCGGTGGCGACCGGCCTGCCCGGCCCTGGCGCCGGCCGGGAATACCCCCAGGCCCTGTCCCGGGCCGTTCTCACCCTGGCCAGGGCCGCCGGGGGACGGACCATGGTCCTGTTCACCTCCCACCAGAGCCTGAGGGTTACCTACAGCCTGCTAAGAACGCCGCTGGCAGCGGAGGGGATCCTCCTCCTGGGACACGGTATCGACGGTTCCCGCAGCCGGCTGGTACAGGAGTTCCAGGTTTCCCGCCGGGCCGTTCTTTTCGGCGCCGCCAGTTTCTGGGAGGGGGTCGACATTCCGGGGGACGCGCTGAGCCTGGTGGTAATAGTCAAGCTGCCGTTTTCGCCGCCGGGTGACCCGGTGATGGAGGCGCGCCTGGAGGCCCTGGCCCGCCGGAACCTCAACGGCTTCGCCCGCCTCAGCGTGCCCCAGGCGGTGATCCGGTTCAAGCAGGGCTTCGGCCGGCTCATCCGCAGCACCGAAGACCGGGGGGCGGTCGTGGTGCTGGACGGCCGGCTGGTAACCATGCGCTACGGCCGGCAGTTCCTGGCTTCCCTGCCGGGGTCGTTGCCGGTCCGGCAGGCGGACCTGGCATCCTGCGCCTCCAGCGTGGCGGTCTGGCTGGGATTGGAGCATCGCTTTGCTTCAGGCGTGGAAAAATGATAATATAGGATCGCGCGTGAAGCGAGATGTTGGAGGGAACATACTGCCATATGAGCGGAGAGTCTTTGCCCATTGTTCCGTCGGCTTGGCCGTACCTGGTTTTTTTTCTCCTGGCCGCGGTCGTCGCTTATGTGTTTCATCCGTGGTTGGCGGTGTTTCCGCTGGTTGGGTTCTTCTTCACGGCTTATTTTTTCCGCAATCCCAAACGGGCCGTCCCGCGGTCCGAAGGCCGGATCCTTTCTCCCGCCGACGGCGTGGTGAGGGAGATCAGGACGGTGGACGCCGATCCCTTCATCGGCGGGCCGGCGGTACGTCTGTCCATTTTTCTCTCCATATTCAACGTTCACCTGAACCGGTCCCCGGTCGCGGGAAGGGTGTTCATGCGGCACTACCGCCCCGGGAAGTACATACCGGCCTTTAAGAGCCACGCCTCGGAGGTCAACGAACGCAACCTGGTCGGTATCGAGAGCGCCGCCGGCCCGGTGCTGGTGACCCAGATAACCGGTTTTCTGGCCCGGCGCATCGTCTGCTGGGCCCAGACCGGCGACTTCCTGGAACAGGGCCAGTTGTTCGGTTTGATCCGGTTCGGATCCTGCACGGAACTGGTTCTGCCCGCCAACGTCCTTTTGACGGTGCAGCGGGGGCAGAAGGTCAAGGGTGGTGTCACGGTTATTGGGAGAATTCCTGATGCGTCTTAATTACCTGCCCAGCCTGCTCACCGTGGGCAACCTGGCGGCCGGGGTGCTGGCCCTGGCGGAAATCCAGCAGGGTCGCCTCGCGCTTGCGGCCTACCTGGTACTGGCGGCGGTGCTTCTGGACGGCCTGGACGGTAAGGTGGCCCGCGCACTCCACGTCGAGAGCGCTTTCGGCCGGGAACTTGATTCCCTGGCCGACCTGGTTTCTTTTTGCGTGGCACCTTCCTTTTTATTTTACGCGGGCGGCCTGGCCGGACTCGGGGTGGTGGGCCTTACGGCCGTGGTCGCGATGGTCCTGGCGGGAGCCCTGCGCCTGGCGCGCTACAATGTGGACGGCCCGCCGGACTACTTCGTCGGACTGCCCACTACCGTCGCGGGGGGTATCGCGGCGGGGTTGTGGCTGGTGACCGCCTGGCTCGGGGTGCACCCGCCCGGCGGGGTTTGGGCGCTCGTCCTTTTGCTCCTGGCCCTGCTCATGGTCAGCCGGATCAAGGTACCGAAAATATAGGGGAAAAAAGGCCTGTCCCGGGCAAATTTTGCGGCCGGCCGCCATATGATAGTTGTAGGAGAGAATTTCGGGGCGGGGTGAGCCGAATGCGGGTGTACTTTATTCGCCTGCCGTTTTTCCTTAAGGCCATACTGAGCAAGATAGTCAAGTAGGGCTCGCCCGGCCTGTCCACTCCCCGGGGACCAGGGGGCGGACAGGCCGGCCCCGGGCCCGGGGTAACAGCTTGTCCCGCGCCGGTGTAACCTTCCTCAGGGCAGGAAGGTTACACCGGCGAAACCACCCAAAAGCCCTCCCAACACCGATAGGGACAGCTTTTCCAGGATGCCCTGCGCGCTGGCGTCAGGCGGGCTGAGGAACAGCGCCGCCACCCAGAGGAGGGCAAAGGTGGCCAGGCCCACGGCCAGGCCGTGGTAGAGGCCTTTACCGCCCGCCCGTCGCGCCGCTACGAAGGAGCCGCTGGCGGCCGACAGCAGGATGATCCCGGCCGAGAGAAAGGGCATGGTTTGTTCCGGCAGGGCGGTGAAGAAGTAGACCAGTCCTCCGGCCAGGCTCAGGACGAAGGTCAGGGCGAGGGAAGTAAGCGTGCCCCGCAAGACGGCCCCGGAATTGAAAGTTACGTTGGCCGGGTCCAGTTTGGCCATTGGTGGTACCTCCCATTTTTTTAACATGTTATTCCCATCGGGTCTTTAGTATGTGCGCGACCCTGGTGGAAAAGCCGGGAAGGTTGTCCGGGGGATCCGGGCGTGGTATTATTGGGTAAAGCGCCCCGGCGGCTGCCTGGAGGTTTGGGATGATTTTGGGATGATTTATGACTGCATCGTAGCCGGGGGCGGTCCCGCCGGATCCACGTTGGCCGGCGTCCTGGCCCAGGCGGGTATGAAGGTTCTGGTGCTGGAAAAGGGACGGTATCCGCGCGCCAAGCCGTGCGGAGGGGGAGTGGCCCGCAAGGCGGCGGCCTTTCTCGATTGCCCATGGCAGGACGTGGTCCGGGATACGGCGTACCGGGTGGATTTCCACTTCGGTCCGGAACGGCACCTCGCCGTGCAAAGCGCCGAGCCGGTGGCCTACCTGCTAATGAGGGACGATCTGGACTGGCGTTTGGCCCGGCGGGCGGCTGAACTGGGGGCGGAACTCCGGGAGGGCTGCCCGGTCACCGCGGTGGAGGCGACCGGCGAAGGGGTTGCCGTCGAGGCGGGGGGAGAGATCCGCCGGGGGGCTTTCCTGGCCTGCGCCGACGGCGTCAGCAGTTTTACGGCCCGCCGGGCCGGACTTTACGGCCGGCGGCGGCCCGGTATCACCATGGCGGCGGAAGTGGTGCCGGAAAGGGCGGCCCTGGAGCGATTCCAGGGAACCATGCTCATCGACGCCGGTGCCTGCCCGGGAGGGTACGGCTGGATCTTTCCCAAGCGCGGCCAGTTGTCCGTGGGGGTGGGTACCTTTCGCCGCAAGGCCGACGTAAAGGCCAGCCTTGCGCGTTTCCTGGCCGCATACGGCCTGGATGGCGCCCGGGTGCTGCACGCCGCGGGGCACCTGCTGCCGGCGGACGGTCACCGTTGCCGTCCGGTGGCCAGGGACCGGGTTCTCCTGGTCGGCGACGCGGCAAGCCTGGTCGATCCCCTTTCGGGCGAGGGCATCTATTACGCCCTGTGGAGCGCCCGGCTCGCCGCCAAGGCGCTGCTGTCAGGCGGTGAACCGGCTTCGTTGTATCAACAAATGGTTGATCAAGATGTCCGGCCCGAACTGGTGGTGGCCGGCCGTTTGGCGCGCCTCTTCTACGCGTTCCCCTCACCTGTGTTCAGCCTGGCCGAGAGCCGGCCGGACATCGCCGCCCGGCTGGTGGAAACGGTATACGGCGGCACGAACTACGGTGCAATCGGCTGGGGCAAGGCCGCCGTCCGGCGGATCTGGCGCGAGTATGCCGGGGATACGCGGCACCCGGCGCCGTAAAGGAGAAGATTCATGTACGCGCTCAAGGTACAAGCCCGCTTCGCCGCCTCGCACGTCCTCACCGGCCGCGCCGGGGCCTGCGCCCGTCTGCACGGGCACACCTGGACGGTGGCGGTCAGGGTCGGAGGGGAAACCCTCGACCAGGACGGTATGCTGCTGGATTTTCACGACCTGAAAGAGGCTTTGGGCCGGGTGCTGGAAACTTTGGATCACCGTCACCTGAACGATCTGAGCGCCTTTGCCTCCCGGGAGCCCACCGCCGAGAACCTGGCCCGCCACGTCTACAGGGAGATGGCGGCTATGGTGCCCGCGCGGGTCCTGGAGGTCGAGGTGGGAGAATCACCTGACAGTTTTGCCTATTTCCGGGAAGGTGATGATTTTTGAAGAGCGTGGCCTTGTTGTCCGGCGGTCTCGACTCCGCGGTTTCCCTGGCGCAAGGCCGGCTGGAAACCGAGCCGGTGCTGGCACTGACCTTCGATTACGGGCAGAAGGCGGCGGTGAGGGAGTGCGAGGCCGGCGCCCGTCTTTCCCGCCATTGGGGCATTGAACACCGCGTCGTGGGGTTACCCTTTCTGGCCGGGATCACCGCGACCGCCCTGGTACGGGGCGAGGTGCCCGAACCGGCGCCCGACCTCCTGGACGATCCGGAATCGGCCGCCCGCACGGCCGAACAGGTCTGGGTGCCCAACCGGAACGGCCTTTTTATCAACGTAGCCGCCGGTTTTGCGGAAAGCCTGGGCGCCGGCCTGATCATCACGGGCTTCAACCGCGAGGAGGCCGTGACCTTTCCGGATAACAGCCCGGAGTTCGTGGCCGCGGCCAACCAGGCCCTGGCCTACTCCTGCGCCCGGCGGGTGCGGATCGTCAGCTACACCCAGCGCCTGGCCAAGGTGGAGATCGTGCAGTTGGGCCGCCGGCTCGGGGTGCCTTTCCAGTGGGTGTGGAGCTGTTACCGGGGCGGCCTTGAGCCCTGCGGGCGCTGCGAAAGCTGCCTTCGTAGCCTGCGGGCCTTTGAGCGGGCCGGGGAGGCGTCATGATGCACCGGTATCTTTTTCCGGAGCCTCTGGCCTAC
Source organism: Bacillota bacterium (assembly GCA_021800315.1). Classification (GTDB taxonomy): domain Bacteria; phylum Bacillota; class Desulfotomaculia; order Desulfotomaculales; family JAJYZD01; genus JAJYZD01. The sequence goes on from JAJYZD010000006.1 coordinate 19,304, forward strand.
GACGGCGGCCAGTTGGCCCCCTTGTGGATCTTTCACCGGCTGGGCCTTACGGGCGACGCCATCGTGGCCTTTCGGGGCGGTTGCTCGGTCGACCTGGCCTCCCTGGTGGACCAGGCCGACGTAAGGGCCGGTTCGCCCATCTTCAGCGAGGACATGCTGCATTTCCTCGTGGAGCATTTCGAAAACGACCTGGAGAAGGCCGTCCTGCGTCAGCGCTTCCTCGTAGTGTCTATCGCCGAGGAACTCGCCGGGCGGGGATGCGCCCTGCGGCGATCCGGCGACGATCTGTTCCTGGACCAGCGCAAGCTCTCCGTCTCCATCGCCACCATAACCCCGGTATCCGTGGTCATCCACACCGGCGTGAACATCCATCCCGGCGCCGCGCCGGTTCCGGCGGCGGGTCTGGCCGACCTGGGCCTCGCCCGGGACTGGGCGGCGATAGCGGAAGCGGTCATGCGGGCCTACGCCCGGGAGATGGAGGGAGTGCACCTGGCCCGCTGCAAGGTCAGGGGGGTGGGTTGACTATCGAAACATCGCTCATCGAGCTGTTCGCCTCGGTGCAGGGCGAGGGTCCTCTGGTGGGATGCGCGCAGGTTTTCGTCCGTTTCGCCCGCTGCAACCTGGCCTGCCGCTACTGCGACACCCCGGTCCAGCCCGTTCCCCTGGCCCGGGTGGAGAGGACGCCCGGCCGCAGAGATTTTTTCAGCGTGGCCAACCCGGTGACCGCCGCGGAAGCTTCCCGTCTGGTGCGGGCCTTCGGCCTGGAGTTCTGCCATTCCGTGGTCCTGACCGGCGGGGAACCCCTCCTGCAAGAGGGATTCCTCAGGGAGTTCCTGCCGCTGGTCGGTGGATCCCGCCACGGCGTGTACCTGGAGACGAACGGCACCTTGCCGGACGCCCTGGCGGGGGTGCTGGATCTGGTGACCTTCATCGCCGCGGACGTCAAACTGCCCCTTACTTCCGGTACCGGTCCCCTGTGGGAGGAGCACCGGCGCTTCCTCTCCCTGGCCGGGAAGAAGACCCTGTTTGTCAAGGCGGTTATCGGCGGCCGAACCGGGCAGGATGAAGTAGACCGGCTGGTGGACCTGGTCGCGGAAGTGTGCCCCAACGCCGTGCTGGTGCTGCAGCCGGTGACGCCCGTGGGCGGGGTTCCCCCGGTGGACCCGGCCGCCGCCCTGGCTTTTCAAAGGCGCGCCCTGGCCCGGCTGGGGGACGTCAGGCTCATTCCCCAGACGCATCACGTTATGGGACAGTTATGAGGGGAGGAGAGGGAATTTGGTTGACCGGCCGAAGATAGAAAAAGCGGTTCGGATGATTTTGGAAGCGATCGGGGAGAATCCGGAGAGGGAAGGACTCCTGGACACCCCGGCCAGGGTGGCCCGCATGTACGACGAGATTTTCTGCGGCCTCGCCGAGGAGCCCGAGATCCACCTGGAAAAGCAATTCGCGGAGCAGCACGAGGAAATGGTACTGGTGAAGGACATCCCCGTCTTTTCCATGTGCGAGCACCACCTGCTGCCGTTTTACGGCTTCGTCCACGTGGCCTACATTCCGCGCCGCGGGAGAGTGACGGGCCTTTCCAAGCTGGCCCGGGTGGTCGAGGGCTATTCCCGGCGGCCGCAACTGCAGGAACGGCTGACCACTCAGATCGCCGACACGGTTATGCGGAAGCTCTCACCCCTGGGGGTGCTGGTGGTAATGGAAGCCGAGCACATGTGCATGACCATGCGCGGGGTGCAGAAACCCGGCTCCCGGACGGTCACCTCGGCCGTGCGGGGCCTGCTCCAGAAGAACGAGGCCACGCGGATGGAAGCCTTTTCCCTGATCAACGGCGGTGGGATCCGGTGACCGGGGAGGACGAAAAAGGACTGCGGCTCATCGCCGTCAAGTCCTTTGAACCCTGCGACGAGATGTACAAAATCGTCGATTTTTTAAACAAGACCTTAAAAGAGAAACGGGTCATGTTCGGCCTGGTTAAAAACGACCGGGGGACCATGGACATCAAAGTCTACGAGGTCTAAGGAGAGCGGTATGCGCGTTCTGTTAGCCAACGACGACGGCATAGAGGCGGCGGGGATCACGGCCCTGCGGCAGGTTCTGGAGGACTTGGACTGGGAGGTCTACGTGTCGGCGCCGGACCGGGAACGCAGCGCGGTCGGCCACGGCATCACGGTACACCGCCCCTTGCGGGTCAGAAAATATGTCTGGGGGGAGAAAAGCCGGGGCTGGTCGGTTGATGGAACGCCGGCGGACTGCGTCAAGCTGGCCTTGGAGAACTTTCTGCCCCAGCCCCCGGACCTGGTTATCTCCGGCATCAACCTGGGGCCCAACCTGGGTACCGATGTCCTGTATTCCGGCACCGTATCGGCGGCCTTCGAAGGTTTGATCAACGGTTTTACCGCCATCGCCGTTTCCCTGGCGGTGTACGGCGAAGCCGACTACCGGCCGGCGGCGGCCTTTCTGCGGGATTTTCTGCCCCAAGCGCTACGGATGACCCTGCCCCCCTGCACCATGCTCAACATCAATGTTCCGCCCGGTGTACCGCGGGGGATAAGGATCGCCCGGCTGGGCCGGCGCCGCTACGTCAACGTGTTTCACCGCCGCACCGACCCCCGCGGGCGGGCCTATTACTGGATGGCCGGGGAGGTGGAGGACACCGACAACGGGCCGGGCACCGACCTGGCGGCGGTGAAGGACGGCTTCGTCTCCGTATCCCCCCTGCACTGCGATCTCACCGACTACAACCTGCTGGACGCCCTCCGGGACCTGGAAAACAGCTAGTCCCCACCGGACAGTCTTTCCTTCGCCTGCCTGATCATCACCCTGACCATCCTGCCGCCGATGCGGCCGCCGACGCGGCCGCAGTCCCGGGCGGTCAGACCGCCCCAGTAATCGTTTTGAATCTGCGGCGTGATGCCCAGTTCGCCGGCCACTTCGTATTTAAAGTGGTTCAGCAGGTCCTGCGGTAAAAGATGGTCATTTTTAGCCATTTTTGCCACCTCCGCATAATATTATCCGTTATTAGTATGGCTGCAATCAATTGGACTAACCCCAGCAATATAAGGCGGGACAGCCTGATATTGAACCTGTTTGTCAGTATTATTAGCCTATACGGTATAGCACTGAATTGGCAAGGTATATTTCTGGATACTCTCCAGTAATAGGCAAAGCGACAACATGTTTATAGCATATTACGAAGGATATTTGCCACACTAATAGAGGGTTCAATAATATTAAAGGAGTGACACGATGTATCAATGCCAGAATCCGTTTATTGGAGCAGCCGTACAACACTTTCAAACGGTGATCGGTGAGTCGGGCCGCGCGGCTAACAACTCCCAGGCCCTTGTGGCGGCTTGTGACGAGATTCTCGCCGGCGTCCAGGCGGGCAACCTCCAGGGCACTCTGGCCGCGGCGCAAAACGCGCGCAACCTGGCGGCCCAGTTGACCGACTCGACCCGGATGCTGAACCAGGCCGTGCTCCAGCACTTTGAACGGGCTTCCTTCCTGATGGGCAAGATCCAGAGCCGGATCAACGATGTCGCAGGCGCCCTGCAGCAGGTCAGAATGACCGGACTGGCGGCTGGAACCTACACCTACCCCAATCCGTGGCAGGCGCCCTGGCAGGGTGTGAGCCCGTGGCACTATGGCGCCGGCTGGCAGACGCAGCAGATGCCTTTGTTGATGTAGCTGGCTGAGAGGGGAGTACCGCCGCACTTGCGCGGCGGTACTTTTTTGCTCCCCAGCCTGCGGCAATACAGAAGGATAGCGGACGATTCCGGAATTGAGATTATCGGGCAGGAGACCGGTAAAGGTTTCCCGGCGACAGCACCGCGGCCGGCCGGGAAATAGCGGTCGAGCCCCATGCCGTCACGGCTTCTGGCAGCGTCGGTTTCCTGGGCCTGGATCCATTGCAAAGGTGATCCAGATTGCGGTAGAGGAAAGGTTGGCCGGCCTTCTTCTCACGGAGGATGAATCGGGGCCGCTGGGCGTCCGGTGTGCCACCGGTCACTCTTTTCGATCCAGGACCAGTTCGTAGCCGGTTTCCCGGCGTACCGTCTCCACCACCTCCAGCCACTTCGGATCGTCGCCGGCCGGCGGTGTCCCCAGCTTCAGCCGCACTTGGCCGGAATCCTGGTGGAAGCCTGGTTCCCGGATCAAAGTCCACCCGGGCGGGATCTGCCTTTTGACCAGGTTTTTCACCTCGTTCTGGTTGGGGTCTTTCTTGATAAACAGCGGCCAGCCGGTTTTGCGGGAGAGCGCGCTTAATGCGTCCAAATAACGGCGGCCGACCTGCGGGGTGATGAAGGCGACTTCGATAGCCTGGTTCTTCCGGCCCGTCTTGTAAACGCGGGCGCCTTGCAAGGCCAGTTCCTCCCTGACTACCGCGTAGGCCTTGTTTATCTCCATCTGTTCGCTGCCTGCCGATGCGCTCACCGGGGGGGCAGGAGCGTCGGGTTGAGCGTTGATCAGCAGCGCGTAGCCGGCGGCCTCCCGGAAAAGGTTCTCCACTCGCGCTGTGTCGGCCCCTTCGGGCAGGTTGCACTGCACGGTCACCAGTCCTTTTTCCCGGTGCCAGGCCGGTGTCTTGAGAATCGTCCAGCCGGTCGGCACTATCTCGTAAACCAGTGCCAGGAGGGCCGGCTGGTTGGCTTCCGGATGAACGGCGATCTGCCAGCCGGTGGCGGCCGGGAGTTCGTCCAGGATGGTGGCGTACCGGGTGGCGGCGGTTTGGGGGAAATTGAAATAGAGGGTGATCTCCCCTTTCTCCCGGTTTACCCCCTGGCGGTAGAGACCGGCCTCCGCCGGCATGGTATCCCGGATCAGGGACAGGGCGGCGTTTTGTTCCATCAAGTTGGAAATAGCGATGGACGCCTCCGCTGTATCGGCGGGCCCGTCTCCGACCGCCTGCCAAAGATTCCCTTCCACAGGAAGGAATTCCCCGTGCAGGTTCAGGCGCCAGAGTAAGGCCAGGCGGTGGGCCGGATCGGCCGGGTCGAGGGAAAGTCTTTCGGCCAATTGGGGGACGGAAAGAGGCCCATGTTCACGCAGGACCGTCCGGATGAAATCCGGTTTCAGCTTTTTGAAAACCGGCCGCATCTGCTGCAGGTACCGGTGCAGCCTCGTTTTTTCCGTACCGGGGTCCGGCGGGACGGAGGCGCCTTCCCATGGTCCGATGATTTCCAGCAGTTCCTCCGCTCCGTGCCGGGTGCCGTCCTGGCCGCTGATTAAAACGTCCAAGCCGTCAAAGGCCACGCCGTAGCAGAAACCGGCCCGGATTTGTCCGGCGCGGTCCCTGAGCAGGACCAGTTTTCCGGGGAGATCACTCCCGAGAGCGGTCATCAGGGCCGTTCGCTGCCGGGCCAGGTCGACTTCTTCGGGGCCCCTGGCCCGGTGAAAGTAAGGGTGCCGCCAGTCGGGCGAGAAGAAGAGGCGGTCCTCCTGGAGAGCACGGCTGATCGCCCCGCTTTGGTCCCCGGTCACATAAGCGCCGTACCAGACGGCGGCGATATCTTCCGCGGTATACAGTTTCCGGGGCCCGGTTTCCTGGATATGGACCCAGATCCGCTGGAGATCCGGCTCGCCATCCCCTATGCCGGCGCTCTGATCCGGCCGGGTTTGAGAAGCGGTCCGGCCGAAGCGAAACGGCAGGCAGTCGCCGTTTTCGGGTCTTAAGACCGAAAAGGGGCGGCCGGCGAGTCTTTGCGCCAGGGCTGCCCGGCTGTCGGCGTCACCGTGAACCAGTGCCACCGCCCGGGGCCGCAGTTGTTCCACCAGGGAGCAGAGCGCTCCGGCGTCGGCGTGGGCCGACAATCCGTACTGGGCGACCTTGCAGGTTACCTTGAACGTACGTTCCCCCAGGGTGACGGTCCGGGCGTCCAGTCCCTGCGCCATTTCCACCAGGCGCCGGCCGGGGCTCTCCTCGTCCTGGTAACCGCAGAAGAGAACGGCGTTTTGCGGATCCCCGACGAGTTTCTCCGCGTAATACTGGCTGGGACCGCCGGCCAGCATGCCGGAACTGGATACGATGCACGCGGGAGGTCCGGCCAGGATCCTATCCCTCTGGGCGGCGTTGTTAACCGTCATTACCGGGCCTTTCGGGCGATAGAAGGGATTGTCGCCGTTTTCGATCGCGGCCCGTACCGGGCGGTTCAAGTATTCGGGGAAATTGAGGTAGCACTGGCACACGGAACGTACCAACCCGTCCACGTAAACCGGAAACCTGGGGATACGCCCGCTCTTTTGCAGCGACTGGAGAAGGAGGATTATCTCCTGGGAACGGCCCAGGGCGAAGGCGGGGATAAGGACCGTGCCGCCTTCGGCGACCGTCCGGGCCACTTCCCGTCCCAGTCTGGTTTCCTCAAGCTCCCGGTCGGCATGGAGGCGGTTGCCGTAGGTGCTTTCCAGGACCAGCAAGTCGGGGCGGTAGGGCGGTAGAACCATGGCCCCGATGGTGCGCTGGTTCAGCGAATGAACGTCGCCGGTGACCAGCACGTTGCCTTCCGGCCCGGAAAGGCCGATCATGGCCGCGCCCAGGATGTGGCCGGCCGGAAAGAAGGTGGCGGACGCCCCGCCGGGCAGGGAGAGGGTGTTTCCGGCGGGTACCGGCACCACCCGGGTAAACAGGCTGGTCACCACTTCGGCGTCGTAGAGGGGACATTCCATCTCCTGTTCGGCTTTGAGCGCCATTAGCTTGATGGCGTCGGACAGCAGGACCCGCATCAGGTGGGCGGTGGGCGCGGTCGCATATACCGGTGCCTCCGGGAAGGCCTGGTGGATCAGGGGGATGGCGCCGATGTGGTCCATGTGGGCATGGGTGACCAGGATCGCGTCCAGTCGGTCGATGGGGGTGAAGTCGGGCAGGGGATCGCGCCCGCCCATCCTGATACCGGCGTCGACCAGGTAGCGGGCGCCGTCCACGGCGAGGTAAAGGCAACTGGCGCCCACCTCGTGGGCGCCGCCCAGGAAATGCACTTGCAAACGAATCTCTCCCTTGAAGCCGGGGTGGACGGACGGTGGAACCGCCGTCCGGTGATCACCGGCCCAAGGGTTATCCTAACATATCACTAACGGGTAGACAATACCATCCCCGGCGGAGCCTGGGAAAAACTCAAACCGCTATAACGGGACTCGGTTGGATGCCCGGTTCCGGCTATAGTTTGGATAATACAGGGAAAGCCTTTTTCCCGCAGTCAGGCAACTCCAGCGGATGGGTCCGTCCTGAAAGAAAAGACGTGTGTTCAAGAAGTGTGATGTGCTCGGAACTTTGAGTTGACGGAGGTACTTTGAGTATTTCCAGATAGTATCCAGTTTCCTTGGCCTTCATTAGTCAATGCTGAAAAAAATCTAAAATATTTCTAAAAGATGGGGTGAAAGTTGCATAGCCGTTTCAACAGTGTATAATTAGGTATCGAGAACCGCTCGAACCTTGCTGCCATGTTAATGTCTTTGCCAGATATTATATATATTAACTATTTAAGTAATTATCTTCTTTGAAGGAAGTCGGGCAATGTTTCACCATGCAAAAAACCAGCGACAACGCCGGCGCAGCAAAACGAGAGTGGTCATCATCGCATTGTGCGCCGTGGCGGTATTCGGCCTTGCGGGCCTGGCGACGGCGTCGTGGTTCGGTACCCCGTTAAATTCCCTGGTTACCGGCAAGCCGATCCAAACACCCAAGACCTTCCTCCTCATGGGCGAACGGGGCAATCTCAAGAATACTCCTTTCGGCAGTGGCGGTTCGCGTTTAACCGACAGTATGATAGTGGTACATCTGGAGCCAAAACACCACCGCATCATTTTTCTATCGGTGCCCAGGGATACACGGGTCAACTTGGCCGGTCACGGGACCGCCAAGATCAACGCCGCGAATGCGTACGGTGGTCCCAGCCTCGCCATGCATACGGTTAACGGGCTTTTGGGTACCCACATCACCAATTACGTAATGGTGAACTTCAGCGGCTTTGAAGCGGTGGTCAACACTCTGGGAGGTGTTAAACTGGATGTCAAGGAGCCCATGTATTACCAGGGGGGGCCAAACACCAGTATCGACCTGTCCAGTGGCGTTCAGCGGTTGAACGGCCGGAAAGCCCTGGAGTTCGTCCGTTACCGGAGGTTCCCGCTGGGAGACATCCAGCGCACTCTGGACCAGCAGGAGTTTATTCTGGCCGTCTTGCACCAGTTTCTGCAGCCGGGCACCATTCTCAAGCTGCCATCTCTTGCGGTGGAGTTGCGTCGAGCCGTCCAAACCAACGTCCCCCTCGGACAGATGATGGCCATCGGCGCCGAAGCAAAACAGATGGAGCACGACCGGATCATTCACGAAACCCTGCCCGGGGCCTTTCTGAACCTTAACCTCAGTTACTGGGAAGTGCTGCCGGGTGATGCCCGAAAGGCATGGCAGGCGCTCCTGGCTGGTAAAACCATGCCGCTTTTTGACCCCGCCGCCCAGGCTGCAGCGAAGTCCCTGGTAGAAGCATCCCACCCCGTTAAGGCCAATCCTCCGGCGGTTACGGGGGAAGTTTACGGGCAAAAAGCCTCCGGCCAGCCGAACGGCACGGGGACCCTTGTCCAGCAGGAGCCGGCCACCGCGAAGGCTCAAAATAATGCGGCCGGCAGCGTTACTTTCCGGGCGCTGCCCGGCCCGGCGGGGGGCGCGTAACCTGGCTGTGTACGGTTGGTCTTAGCGTCCAGGGCGTAATATTGGTTTTAACCAACGGTGCCATCGAGCTGAAAGGTGTTTCCGTGCGGGCTGGAAACCACGGTGCGGAACTTGTCCTTGCGGCTTTTTTCATGCCCGGCATCCAGGAGGCCGCCGTCAGCGGGCCGGTCCTCTCACCGGGTGCCGGGCACCTCTTTCCGCCAATACCGGACTGACCCGGGCTGGCGATGCTTTTCGTACCGTTATCCGCCAACGATACGGCAACTATCGACAAACTTGGCGGCAGGCTCATGGGACCGGTCCTGCCCCCGGCGGAACTAAAGGTCCCGGGATGGCAGGCCGGGGATTACGTGGCTGACTACGTCGAACAAGGCCACTTCTCCCCCGGCTTGAGTTACACTTCTAATCTACTTCTAATCCGCCTTTAATGCCATGTTAATGAATTTATAGGAACGTAGAGGGGTGGCGGATACGTCTGGTCATGTCGATCTGCCGGCCCGGTAACTAACCGGTAACCAGGAGGGTGTTAAAAAAGGAATGATGACAGTAACAGTGAACAAGCATCAGCAGAATGTCGCCAAATTTATGCCAAAAAATGCTGAATTAGCACACCAGGATTTGCGCCGAGACCGATATATCTGTTTTTCAATGCCTTCTCGGTACTTTCCAGGAAGGGGTGAATCCGGTGACGGTGACGCTTTCGACAAAGAGATATAAATTCAATCGGCCGGGCCGACTGGTGTTCGTATTACTGACAGGCGTTTTTCTTCTTATCGTTTGGATTCACAGGCCGGAGAAAGCTATGCCCTTTCCGCTTGGGAACACTGACCTGAACAGCATTTCCGCCGATCTGAACCAGCTTAAACCGCAACCAGTGCAGGTGATAACAAATGGGTCCGGACAGCAGGAAATATATGCTATTGGCGGTTCCGCGCAGCACCCATCGGAAATCCTGGTCGACGCCCGCTTCGGTCAGTCGCAGGCCAACATTTACCGCATAAAAGTAAACTGGGTAAATGGGAGACCGGAATTTGTACTCCCCCCACGCGATCTTACCCTGAATCAATTGTCATCCAGCCAGGATCTGGTCATAGACTCCCCTTTCATCGCTTATTTAAACACTGTGCAAAATCAAGTACAGTCTTTGACCTTGCTCAATCTCGCCAATAACAGCAATAAGGTATTCGCCTTTACCGGAAATATAACGTCGGCCAGTCTGTTACCGGTATCCCAGCAACAACTGGATGTTCGCTTTCAATCGTCCGATTCCGTCTCACATACGGCCGTGCTGAGCATTAGTAGCACTGGGCAGTCGCTTTCAAACTCGCCATTACTTATGCCGATATCACCAGTCGTAAATAACAATACTCCCTTTATCAAACTGGTGGAGGCTGTAAGACGCTATATTGGTCCGGGTGTCGTAGCTTCCATTGAAAACGCCTGGTACGGTCTTAAAGACGAGCTAACCCGCTATTCATACTTGTTGACACACCCGGACGGAACGCCACAGGCGCCGGCCGGCGTCAGGCCGGCGGCGCAAACGCCTCTTATAACGGTTAACGCCGGCGTGGTAAATGTCCGGAGCGGGCCTGGTACCGGTTACAGCGTTCTAACCACGGTAAGCCGGGGTGAAGAACTGACCGTACTCGGGAAATCGGGCCGGTGGTACAAGATTACGACCCCGGGCGGGAAACGGGGATGGATAGCCGGCTGGCTTACCGTTCCTGCTTCAACGCGGACACCGGGCGGTCAGACGGGTACCTCCGCTTCTACCGCGCCGATATCCTGGCAGACCATAGGTCCCACGGTTGCCGGAAGGGCCGTCCTGAAAGAGGCCGTGGTGCATCCTGATCCTTTGCGCCCTTATGCCACCGCCCATCTCGTCCTTATCGACCCTGCTTACGTCAGTCTTCATCTGGTGGCCGGCACCAGGGAGCCCAAATCCCTCACCGGTATCCACGGCACCGGGGAAATACCCGTGTCCCCGTCGATCCGCAGCCGCGTTATCGCCGCGTTCAATGCCGGTTTCAAATCCAGGGACGGACACGGGGGGGAACTGGCCGACTCGAAGCTTTATCTTCCGCCCAAAACCGGCCTGGGCACGGTGGCGATCTACCGCAGCGGCAAAGTGGCCATCGGATCGTGGGGGCAGGAGGTGTTACCCTCGCCGCAGATAGTTTCCTTCCGCCAAAACCTGCCCCTGATAATTGACCACGGCATCTTAAACCCCAATATCCAAAATCAGAAAGACTGGGGTGTCACCGTAGGTAATTCCACCCGGGTGTGGCGTTCCGGCCTGGGTATCACCGCGAGTGGACAACTGATTTACGCGGCCGGACATCCCCTTTCCGCCCGAACCCTTGCTTTGGCCCTGCAATCGGCTGGTTGCCGGCGAGCCATGCAACTCGACATCAACAATTACTGGGTTACTTTCAATTTGTATCACTGGGTGACAGGCAATGGGGGGTATTTGGTGGGAACAAAGCTTACCCCATCCATGCACCGCTCAGCCAACCGTTACCTGAGTCCCGATTCCAGGGATTTCTTCTATCTCACCATGAAGAAGGGGGGGTCAAGCAGCCGGATTGCGGGATGAGTTGCCGGTGGAACGGCCCGACGGGCCGCGCCCGGGTGAGGACGGCGACGGGCAGGATGGCTCGGAAAACGGCTCCAGTTGCACTCCATTACAACCACTCTCCTCGCCAAATGATAATTGGTGGTCGGCCGCAGTTCCGCAGGCAACGACCAGACCCTGGCGGCGTACGGGTCGACTTGTTCCCGCCGGCGGGGCGGTGGGTACCGGCGGCACCCACCGCAGCCGGAAAATCGCCGGCGATCTGTTGCCATCCTTTCACGCAAACGGCAACTTTCTGCGGAGGAGTAACGGCTATCCGTCACCCTTTCCCGTTGGTCCCAATAGGTCCGCCCCAGGTTATTGTATCGCCTGTCCCGGACGGCGGCGTCAGACTAACCTTCTGCAGTTGCGCGTCCCAATGCGCCTGGTAGCCGAAGGCGTTGGCGAAGTATCTCGTCGGTACGAAGATCCGGCCGTTTACGTCGACGGGTGCCACGTCCATCGCTTCTTCGACGCCGTCTATCTTCAGGAATTTACGGCCAAGGGTGAAACTCACCGAATGGCCCTCGAAGGCGAACGTGGCCGTTTTGAGGTTCTGATTCCACGTAATGTCGGAGTCGCTCATGCCTATGGCGTAACCGTTCCTAGCAACGTAAGCAAACCTTAGCATAGGCCACTAATTACGCAGAGGGAGGGAGTCTTAGCGGAATGGCATAAGGCAGGACGCTTACACGTCGCCCCCGCCATCCG
>JAJYZD010000181.1 GCA_021800315.1 Bacillota bacterium
TGCTGGCCCTGGCCCACAACGGCAACCTCACCAACGCCTCTTCTTTGCGCCGCTCTCTGTACGACACCGGTTCGGTTTTTCAGAGCACCACCGACAGCGAGGTGATCGTCAACCTGGTGGCCCGCTATGCCGGGCAGGGTTGGCCGGGAGCCCTGGTGGCCTGTATGAGCGAGTTGGAGGGGGCCTATGCCCTGGTGGTGATGACGGCCTCCCAGTTGCTGGCGGTCCGGGACCCTTTCGGTTTCCGTCCGCTGGTCCTGGGCCGGAGGGGTTCGGCCTGGGTGGTTGCTTCCGAGTCCTGCGCCCTGGATACGGTGGGTGCGACTTTCCTGCGGGATGTCGCCCCGGGGGAAATACTGGTCATCGACGAAAACGGCGTGTCTTCCCACCGTGGAGTGAGCGGGGCGCGCTCCGCCCACTGCATCTTCGAATACATCTATTTCGCCCGCGGTGATTCCACCATGGACGGCTTCAACGTCAACCTGGTGCGGCGGGAGATGGGGCGGCAACTGGCGCGGGAGTACCGGGTGGCGGCCGACCTGGTCCTGCCGGTGCCTGATTCCGGGCTAGCAGCGGCGCGGGGTTTCGCCGAACAGTCGGGGCTGCCCTACGAGGAGGGCCTGATGAAGAACCGCTATATCGGCCGGACCTTTATCCAGCCGGACCAGGGTACGCGCGACCTGGGGGTGCGACTGAAGCTGAACCCCATTCGCGAGGTGCTGGCCGGTCGGCGGGTCATTTTGGTGGACGATTCCCTGGTGCGCGGCACCACCAGCGGCAAGCTGGTGGCCATGCTGCGGGAATGCGGGGCGAAGGAGGTGCACCTGTGCCTCTCCTCGCCGCCGGTCAAGCGCTCCTGCTTCTACGGCATAGACACCTCGAACGAGGACGAGTTGATCGCCTCCAAGCGGGAAGTTACGGAGATCCGGCGCCTGATCGGGGCGGACGGTCTGCATTACCTGTCCCTGGACGGGCTTATGGGGGTTTTTGGTGGTAGGGCTAATTTTTGCCACGCTTGTTATACCGGCGAGTATCCGGTGGCGGTGACGCCCGGGGAGGACGCCGGCAAGTTCAGTTTGGAGTGCGGGTGCTGACGGATGGCTGAGGACAAAGGACTGACCTACCGTCTGGCCGGAGTGGACATCGATGCCGGAGACCGGGCGGTCGAACTGATGAAGGAAAAGGTGCGGGTTACCCACGGGCCGGAGGTGCTCGGGGGTCTGGGCGGTTTCGGCGGCCTGTTCGCCCTGGATACGGAAAAGTATCCGGATCCGGTGCTGGTGTCGGGCACGGACGGCGTGGGCACCAAGCTGTCAATCGCTTTTCTCCTGGACCGGCACGATACGGTGGGCATCGACGCGGTGGCCATGTGCGTCAACGACGTGCTGGTGCAAGGCGCCCGCCCGCTGTTTTTCCTGGACTACCTGGCCGTGGGCAGACTGGTGCCGGAGACGGTGGCGGCCATCGTGGGCGGGGTGGCCGAAGGTTGCCGCCAGGCGGGCTGTGCCTTGATCGGTGGCGAAACGGCCGAGATGCCGGGGTTTTACCGGGAGGGCGAGTACGATCTGGCCGGTTTCGCGGTGGGCGTGGTGAGCCGGCGGCGCGTGTTGGACGGCTCGCGCCTGGCGCCGGGGGACGTCCTGATCGGGCTTCCCTCCGCCGGTCTGCATTCCAACGGTTACTCCCTGGTCAGAAAGATCTGCTTCGAGCGGGCCGGGTGGGACGTTCGCACGTACCTGCCCGCCCTGGGCCGCCCCCTGGGGGAGGAACTGTTGACGCCGACCCGTATTTACGTACGGGCGGTATGGCCCCTCCTGGAACGGGGGTTGGTCAAGGGCATGGCCCACGTCACCGGCGGGGGGCTGACCGGCAATATTCCGCGGATGTTGCCACCGGGGTGCGGAGCGCACCTCGATCCCGGCGCCTGGCGGCAGCCCCCGGTGTTCGACCTGCTGCGGGAGGCCGGGGGAGTGGCCGAGGAGGAGATGCGGCGCACCTTCAACCTGGGGCTGGGCATGGTGTTGGGCGTGGGCCGACGGGAGGCCGGCGAGGCTCTGGAACTTCTTCGTCGCGGCGGGGAGGATGCCCGGATGGTGGGCCGGGTGGTGAAGGGAGCCGGCGTAAGCTACGCTTTTTGACCTTTATGGTGATTACCCCGTAAAACGGGGGAATGGAAAATGGGGAATCGTTCAATTACCCACACCCACCCGGCTGCCGACATCCGGTCGGGGGCTGGCACCGATGCCTGTAGTTGGCTGTCGGTTGAGAGTAACCTTCCGGCTGCGGCGGGGGTCCGGTTGGGTGGTATGACGGGGGTGGGGTTTTGGCGGAATTGAAGGTGGGTGTGCTCGCCTCGGGGCGGGGCTCCAACCTGGAGGCCCTGATCACACGGGCCCGGGGCTACCGGGTGGTGGCCGCGGTCTCCGACCGGGCCGGCTCGTTAGCACTGGAAAGAGCTAAGAACCACGGGTGTGCCGCCGTACATATCGATCCGGCGGCCTTTTCCGGGCGGGAGGCCTACGAGACGGCGGTAGCCGATGCCCTGGCGGGCTTCGGCGCGGAATTGGTCTGCCTGGCCGGCTACATGCGCCTGGTGGGCAAAGTCCTGTTGGAACGGTTTTCCGGCCGGGTGCTCAATATCCATCCGGCCCTGTTGCCGGCTTTTCCCGGTCTGCATGGCCAAAGGCAGGCCCTGGAGTACGGGGTCAGGTTTTCCGGTTGCACCGTTCACTTTGTCGACGGGGATATGGATACCGGCCCCATCATCTTACAGGCGGTGGTGCCGGTGCTCGGTGACGATACCGAGGAGACCCTGTCCGACCGCATCCTGGCGCAGGAGCACCGCATCTACCCGGAGGCGGTGGCCCTTTACGCTCAGGCAAGGCTGACCCTGGAAGGGCGCCGGGTCAGGATCGGCTGACGGCCGGATCTGTGCTTCTTCCGCCCGGCGGCGTGTTTTGGCACGGTGCTGCCAAGAGGGAACCGGAACCCGGCTTCTTCGTCCGGGGCGGGGAGATGCCGGACGAGTCCATGTTCACGCGGCGGCGCGGCCGGACGGAAACGGTTGACGACGCCGGAGCATTCGCTCTTGCTTTTGGCGCGTCTTTAGTTTAACATGTTAACGTGTCAAAGGATCGGGCTTTTGCATAGACGGAAGGGGGCTGAACATGACGGTCAAAAGGGCGTTGATCAGTGTTTCGGACAAGACCGGGGTGGTCGGGTTTGCCCGGGCGCTTTCCGGCCAGGGCGTGGAAATCATTTCTACGGGCGGCACTTACCAGGCTTTGGCCGCGGCCGGTGTCCCGGTGCGACAGGTGTCGGAGATCACCGGTTTTCCGGAGATTCTGGACGGGCGGGTCAAAACCCTGCACCCGATGGTCCACGGCGGGATCCTGGCCTTGCGCGAGCCTTCCCACCTGGAGCAACTGGACCGGTACGGCATCGGTACCATCGACCTGGTGGCGGTGAACCTTTATCCCTTCGTCCAAACGGTCCGGAAGGCTGGTTCGACGCACGGGGAGATCATCGAGAACATCGACATCGGCGGACCCTCCATGCTGCGTTCGGCTTCCAAGAACTACCGCTATGTCGTGGTGGTGGTGAACCCGGAGCGTTACGGGGAAGTGGTGGAGCGACTGGGGAGCGGCCGGCTGGACGAGGATTTCCGCCTGACCATGGCCCGGGAGGCCTTCGGACATACGGCGGCCTACGATGCCGCCATCAGTTCCTACCTGGCCGCCCGGGAAGGCGAACTCTTTACGCCGGCTTTCACCTTAAGCGGCCAAAGGAGCCAGGTCCTGCGCTACGGGGAGAACCCCCACCAGGGGGCCGCCTTCTACCGCGACCCGATGGTCCAGGGTGCCTGCATCGGCACGGCCCGCCAACTGGCCGGCAAGGAACTCTCCTACAACAACATCCTGGACGCCAACGTCGCTCTGGAACTGGTGCGGGAGTTCACCGGGCCGGCCGCGGTGATCATCAAACACAACAATCCCTGCGGCGCGGCCTGCCGTCCCACCGTGGAACAGGCCTTCCGCCTGGCCTACCAGGCCGACCCGGTTTCCGCCTTCGGTGGCATCGTGGCTTTCAACCGGCCGGTGGACGAGGATTGCGCCCGCTCCCTGGCGGAAATGTTCCTGGAAGCGGTGATCGCTCCCGGCTTCGAGCCGGCGGCGCTGGCCCTGTTGACGGAAAAAAGGAAGGACGTGCGCCTGCTGGAGACGGGTGACGTTTCGGAGCAGTCAGGCGACCGTCTGGATGTCCGCAAGGTGAACGGGGGCTTCCTGCTGCAGGAGTTCGACCACGGTGTGCCCGCAAAGGCGGACTGGCGGGTGGTCACCAGGCGGTCGCCCGGGGAGGAGCAAACGGCGGATCTCTCCTTTGCCATGACCGTGGTTAAACATGTCAAGTCCAACGCCATCGTGGTGGCCAAGGGGCAGCGGATCCTCGGGGTGGGTGCCGGCCAGATGAACCGGGTCGGTTCGGCCCGCATAGCCCTGGCCCAGGCCGGGGACGCCGCCCGGGGGTCGGTGCTGGCTTCCGACGCCTTCTTCCCCTTCGCCGACAGCCTGGAAGAGGCGGCCCGGGCCGGCATAGCGGCCATCATCCAGCCGGGTGGTTCCGTCCGCGACGCCGACTCGATCCGGTTGGCCGACGAGTACGGCGTGGCTATGGTGTTTACCGGCATGCGCCATTTCAAACATTAGGGCGGGGGGGAACAGCGCATGAGCCTTTCGGTTCTAATCGTGGGAGGAGGGGGCCGGGAGCACGCCCTGGCCTACAAGATCGCCGCAAGTCCCCGGGTCGGCCGGATCTACTGCGCCCCCGGCAACGCCGGCATCGAGGATCTGGCCGAATGCGTGGACATGGCGGCCACGGATACGGCCGGTATATTGGCTTTTGCCCGGGACCACGGCATCGACCTGACGGTAGTGGGACCGGAAGCGCCGCTTACGGCGGGGCTGGCCGACGAACTGCGGGCGGCGGGGCTGGCGGTTTTCGGTCCCGGGGCCCGGGCGGCGGCCCTGGAGGGAAGCAAGTCCTTCGCCAAGGAGATCATGCGGCGTTACGGTGTTCCGACGGCCGGGAGCCGGGTGTTCACCTCGCCCCGGGAGGCCCGGGAATACCTGAACGCTGGCGAGGGACCCTGGGTGATCAAGGCGGACGGCCTGGCGGCCGGCAAGGGCGTGGTGGTCACATCCGACCGCAACGAAGCCTTGCGGGCGGTGGATGCCATGATGGTGGAACGAGTCTTCGGACCCGCGGGAGACCGGGTGCTGGTGGAGGAGTGCCTGTCCGGCGAGGAGGTCAGCGTCCTGGCCTTCACCGACGGTGAGACGGTGGTACCCATGGTGGCGGCCCAGGACTATAAGCGGGTCTTCGACCTGGACGCCGGCCCCAATACCGGGGGAATGGGATCCTACGCCCCGGCGCCGGTTTTGACGGCGGAATCGGCCCGGCGGGTCAGGGAGGAGATCCTCCTGCCCACCGTCCGGGGGCTGGCGGCGGAAGGCATCGTGTACCGCGGGGTTCTTTACGCCGGCCTGATGATGACGGCCGAAGGACCGAAGGTACTGGAGTTCAACGTGCGCTTCGGTGACCCGGAGGCCCAGCCGGTTTTGATGCTGCTGGAGTCGGATCTGGTGGAAATCATGCTGGCGGTGGAGGAAGGCCGTCTGTCCGGGGTGCCGGTTTTGTGGCGCGACGGGGCGGCGGTATGCGTGGTCCTGGCTTCCGGGGGCTATCCCGGTTCGTACGCGACCGGCATGCCCATCGAAGGACTTGCCGACGTGCCGCCGGGGGTGGTGGTTTTCCACGCCGGAACAGCCCCGGATCAGGGCCGGGTGGTCACCGCGGGGGGCCGGGTGCTGGGCGTGACGGCGGCCGGTCCGGACCTGCGGTCGGCCTGCGACCTGGCCTACCGGGGTGTGAAAAGCATTAATTTCCAGGGCATGCACTACCGGAGCGACATAGGGCGGCGGGCCCCGGCCCGCTGACCGGTCCGGAGGGCGGGTGAGTCGCTATTGTATTCGGGTAAACTGAAGGACGACCACCTGGACCGCCTCTTTGCGGCCGTCCTGACTCTGCGGAACGTGGAAGAATGCTACCAGTTCTTCGAGGATGTGTGCACCGTGGCCGAGCTGAAGGCCATGGCGCAACGGCTGGCGGTGGCCGGCATGCTTGGGGAGGACTGCACGTACGGGGACATAACCCGGGGCACCGGGGCCAGCACGGCCACCATAAGCCGGGTGAAAAAGTGCCTGAACTACGGGGCCGACGGTTACCGGCTGGTCCTGTCCAGGTTAAAGACTTCGGAGGACCCGGCGGACCAGGGAAGGACAGGCCGGGATGGCTCCGGGGGCAGGAAAGACGGGAGGTGAACTCCGCGGACTTCCGCGGAGTATAAGAGAGTTGCAGCTAAAACTGGGTCTACCCAAGGGCAGTTTACAGGAAGCCACTTTTTTGCTCTTCAAGCGCGCCGGCTTTAACGTATCCCTGCGCGGCCGTTCTTATTTTCCGGTCGTGGACGATCCCCAACTGGACCTGGTCCTGATGCGCGCCCAGGAAATACCCCGCTACGTTGACGAGGGCGTACTTGATGCGGGTATTAGCGGCTACGACTGGATACGGGAGAACGAGGCGGACGTGGTGGAGGTGGCCAACCTGGCTTACGCCAAACAGACCACCGGGCCTGTACGGCTGGTGATCGCGGTGGCCAGGGACGGTCCCATCCACACCGTGGCGGACCTGGAAGGCAAGCGCATTGCCACGGAACTGGTGCAGGTGACCAGGAACTTCCTGCGCCAGCACGGCATCAAGGCCGCCGTGGAATTTTCGTACGGGGCGACCGAGGTGAAGGTGCCGCACCTGGTGGATGCCATAGCCGACCTCACCGAAACCGGCACCTCCCTGGCCGCGAACAACCTGCGCATTCTGACCACCATCCTGGAGTCCACCACGCGCCTGCACGCCAACCGGGCGGCCTGGGCGGATCCCTGGAAGAGGGAGAAACTGCAGAACCTGGCCGTCCTGCTGGAAGGGGCGCTCCGGGCCGAGAACAAGGTCGGAGTTAAAATGAACATTCCCGGCGACAGGATGGAGTCGGTCCTGGCCCTGCTCCCTTCCATGAAGCACCCCACCATATCCCAGCTGGTGGCCAGCGACTGGGTGGCCGTGGAGGTAATCATCGACGAGCAAGAGGTGCGCGAACTGATTCCGCCGCTGAAAAAGGCCGGAGCCCAGGACATCATCGAGTATCCCCTGAACAAGGTCATCCCCTGAAAAGGAGCCGCGGGCAACCCGGACCAGGGCGGGATCGCCCTGGTCCGGGACCACGGGTAGCCTGGACGGCGGTTTCCGTGCGCACCTGGCGGCGGGGCGACTCGCGCTATGTGTTTCCCGGCATAACGATCACCGGTCATCCCTCGTGCGGGAAGTTAGGTCAGTTGATACGGTCGTCCGGTCCCCTCGTCTTCTTGCGGGGGCGGCGAAAAGGGGGGAAGGGGGACGGCCCGCTATGCGGGTCCGGATTCCGGAAGGCTTTTGGCTCCGGATCACCGTTATGATGGAAAAACGCAGCGTAGAACGCGCACCGGTAGTCGGGTGTCTCCTCACCGAAAGACAACTGGTCCCCTACAAATGCATACTCCAATCCGCGCACGCCGATTTTGCCGGGCGACAAATTAACCACTCCTTCCCTGCGGTTTCTTTGGGGATCGTGACCAATAATACCGGAGCATGACACACTACGGGTCACAAAACAGGATAAGCACAAACGTCCTTCT
>JAJYZD010000007.1 GCA_021800315.1 Bacillota bacterium
CACCCGGCGCATCATTTGCATAACGCGGGTAGCCGTCACCGACGAAACAACCTGGCGGACGACCCTGGGCCCCAGGCGCTGCACAACCTTACCGCCGGCATCGGTAATTTCGCGCACCAGGCGGGGTGCCATCAGGTATCCCCCGTTGGCCACCGCACAGGCGGCCGTAAGCATCTGGATGGGGGTAACCGATATCGATTGGCCGAAACCCATGGTGGCCAGGTTCAAAGAAGTGACATTGCGGGCCGGGATCACGATGCCGCCGGCTTCACCCGGCAGGTCGACGCCGGTCGGCCGGCCGAAGCCGAACCCGCGTATATACCGGTAAAAGGCATTGACGCCCAGTTTCAAGGCCAAAGCGGCAAAGACCGGGTTGTAGGAGTTCTGGAAAGCCCAGGCCAGGGTGCGGTTGTTATCCTTCTGGTAATTCCAGTCGTAAAGCCGGATCCCGTCCACGGTAATGTAGCCCGGGTAGAACGAGCGGGTTGCGGGTGTGGCGATGCCCTGATCAAGTGCCGCCGCGGCGGTTACGATTTTGAATACCGATCCCGGTTCGATGCTGTTCAATACCGCCGGATCGGCATTCCAGACCTTCGCCGGGTATTGCGCCCAGCGGGACGGATCGAAGCCCGGCGTCGACCCGATGGCCAGAATGCCGCCGGTGGCCGGATTCATCACGATGATTGCGGCCCAGGTCGGGTGAAATTCGGCTTTCAGGCGGCGCAGTTCTTCCTGCACCCGGAACTGGATGCCTTCATCAATGGTCAGTACCAGGTTATCGCCGGGACGGGGCGGCACATAGTTTCGAGCGGTACTCGGCAGGATGTTGCCCAATCCGTCGATATTCGCTGCTTCCCAGCCTGGCCGGCCGGCCAGGAACCTGTTGTATTCCGCCTCCAGGCCCTCGAGACCTTTTTCGCCGGCACCGGTAAAACCCAGAACCTGGGCGGCCAATCGACCCTGCGGAAAGAGAGACGCCTCTTTCTTTGACAAATAAATACCACCAAGGTGCATATTCTGTAATATCTTCATGATATTATAAGAAATATTATTGCTTAAGTCGGCATAATAGCGATTACTTTCTAAATGTTGTAAAATAGCAGCCGAAGTTTGATGGAGTACGGGAGATAGCTTGAGAGCCATTGCTTTCTTATTGGTAATTTCATCTGGATAGGCATACAGGGAATAGTATGGTTTGTTGGCAACCAAGATATGGTGATGTCTATCGTATATTGAGCCTCTTTGTGCGGAAAGTTTTTGGATTACCACCATATTTTTACGCGCGGACGCGCTCAAACTATCACCCCATACCACTTGCACATAGAAGAGGTGACCCGCCAGTAAAACCAGAACAACTATTACAGATATCCTGACAACAGTGAGGCGCTTCATTTTATTGATTTCGGCCATTTCTTCCCTCGTGCCGGCAATGGCGTTCCCGGCCACCGGATGGACCTGCCGGCTTAACGATAATTGATACCGGCAGATTTACCGGATCTTACCGCCGCAAGGAACCACGGTCCTTTGCTTGCGCATCGCCCGGTTAAAATAGTTTAGCTTATGATCGTTAAACGTATCTTAAAAATATCTTAAATGAAGCTTAAAAGCGGATCACTGTCCCCGCGTAACCCTATTATTTTCCAATCCCGTCCACCGGCTGTGGCGGCCCTCCGACCGCCAACCGGCGCCCGGCACCCAGGATTTTAGCCATTTTTAATATTTCTTTAAGGATTCCTTTACGTATTTGGATTAACATCTTTTTTAAGTAGGGCAAAAAAATTACCGAAGGAAAGGGGAAGAAGCATGAACAGGATTATCCGGCTTATCGGCGGACGCGCCGGATTGGCCAGACTTGCCGGCGGTTTTCTCGCCGGTGCGCTTGTGATGGCCATGCTGATGGGGGCCTTTCCATCGTGGGGGCGGACGGTGACCGGTTCCCTGCGGACGGTGGTCTACGGCGGACCGGTGCCGGCGGCGACCACTGTGGGTGTGGTCGCGCTGACCGCGGGGGATGCCGCCTTGCCGGCGGTTATGACCCCGCAGACCATCCCCGATATCGTGGCCCAGGCCAGTCCCGCGGTGGTGAAAGTCCAAGCCACGGTGGTCAGCCAGGTCGCCAACCCGTTTATAAACGATCCGTTCTTCCGCGAGTTTTTCGGCAACCAGTCCGGTACCGGTCCCCAGACCGAGGAACAGCAAATGTTGGGGTCGGGTTTCATCATTCGTCCCGACGGCTACATTCTCACCAATGATCACGTGATCCAGGGGGCCGGTTCGGTGACCGTGACCCTGGCGGGCCAGGACAAGTCCTTCCCGGCCCAGGTGGTGGGCTCGGACTACAGCCTGGACCTGGCCGTGCTGAAGATCAACGACGGCGACAACCTGCCCGTCCTGCCCCTCGGGAGTTCGAACCAGGCCCGGGTGGGTGACTGGGTTATCGCCATCGGCAACCCCTACGGCCTGGACCACACGGTGACGGTGGGCGTCCTCAGTGCCAAGGGACGGCCGATCACGGCGGGCAACCGCACGTATTCCAACCTGCTGCAGACGGATGCCGCCATCAACCCCGGCAACAGCGGGGGACCGCTCCTCAACCTGGCCGGACAGGTCATCGGCATCAACACGGCGGTGGACGCCCAGGCGCAAGGGATAGGTTTCGCCATTCCCACCAGCACGGTGCTCGGTGTTCTGCCGCATCTGCTCCGGCACACGCCGACTCCCTACCTGGGCGTGATGGTGGAGAACGTGCCCGGAACCGTTACGGCCCAATTGGGCCTGTCCCCGGGACAGGGCGCTTTGATCGCGGCGGTCGAGCCCAACAGCCCCGCCGCGGCGGCCGGCCTGCAAAAGGGCGATGTCATCGCGGCTTTCAACGGCCGGCCGGTTGAGGGTCCGGACGACCTGGTGGCCAAGGTGCAGGCATGCACCCCCGGAACAACCGCACAGGTACAAATATTCCGCAACGGGCGGAGCATGACCATACCCGTCACCGTGGGCAGTCAGTAAACCGGCTTATCCGTTCGGCCGGGCAGGCGGAGTAGTTTGGAAACTTCGGGAGGCGGTTCGCCATAGTGGACGACGTTTTTGATGTTTTTACAGGAACCGGCAACTTGTTACGGAGCCCTTCGTTTGCCAACAGCCTTTTGGCCCTGGTCTTTGCCTTCCCCCTGGTGGATTGGCTCTTACGCGACGTCGTACCGCGCTACGTGCACTTTCTATCGTTTCTGGGTCCGCTTTGGATCAATGCTGTCTTTGCCTTTTTAGCGCTGGTCTACCTCACGCGCTACATCGACGGTAATGAATCCGTACCCATCCCTTTCGCCCGGATGATGGGCCTTTTCATGGCCCTTGTGGCCGCGGGCATCTTCGTGAACATGGGTGATATCTTCGTAGGCCTTCAGGGCTGGCGGGGGACATGCGAATACATGCTGGCCGTTTTCCTGGTGGCCAACGCAGTGCCCAGCCGCCGGGTGTTCCTGGCCCTCCTCTGGGAGGCGGTTGCCGTGGCGGTCCTGGTGGCCGTCTACGGTCTGTACCAGTACAAGGCGGGGATACCGGTACCCTACCAGTGGGTGGGAGTCGGCTCCAGCCTGCCCACCCGCGCTTTCTCCATCGTCCAAAGTCCCAACGTGCTAGGGGACTACATGGCCTTAATGATCCCCGTCACCATCGGTCTTTTCTTCCAGGAACGCCTGCTCTGGACAAGGGTGATCCTGCTCGTGGGTATCCTGATCCTGGCGGGGGCCCTGCTCGTCACCTTTTCCCGGGGAGCCTGGCTGTCGTTGGCGCTTGCCGCCCTCTTCACCACCTACTTTCTGGACCGGCGGCTCTTCGGTGCGCTTCTTGTTCTCGGAGCGGCGGCCTTGTTTATGCCGCCGGTCCTGCACCGTCTCGAAAACCTGGTTTCCTGGCGTTATCTGCAGGAATCGGAACTAAACGGCCGAATCTATCGCTGGAACCTCGCTTTCTACCACATGGCGGTCGCCCCTTTGACGGGAGCCGGCACCGGCCACTTCGGCGGGGCCGTGGCCGCCAACTACCTGCACGGGGTTTATGCCGACAACTATTACGCCAAGACGCTGGGAGAGGAGGGTATCCCCGGCCTCATCGGCTTCGCGGGCCTGATGTTCCTGGCCGTCCGGAGCGCCTTCCTCGCCTGGCGCCGGCTCCGGGAGCGATCGGACTACTGGTTGGGGGCCGGCCTCTTTGCCGGCATCCTGGTAGTGGCGTTGCATAACGGAGTGGAAAACATCTTTGCCACTCCCTTTCTCAACACTTACTTCTGGTCGCTGGTGGCGCTTGCCGTCATCTGGCCGCGCCTGGCCGGGGAGGGGCGCTGATGCGTACGGTGCGCGGCATCCTCACGGCGCTCCTGCTGCTCTTTTTGATTCCATGGTACTACTGGGGGCTCCTGCCTCTGACCACCGGCTACGCCTACGCCGGAGTACTCCTGGCCGCGGGCGTGACCGCCCTGGGCGTCTGGGCGGTGCCGGCACGCTTGCGCTTTTCCTTCGTGGTGCAGGCCCTGCTCTTCCTTTTCCTCTTTAGGGGCTGGCACAGTCTCTCCCTGGCTGTGTTCAACTCTCCGCCCGCCATTGGCAAGGCCCTGGGGTTGGTAGAGGCCGTTGGCATGGTGACGGTCCTTTTCTTCCTGGGACGCTGGACCGCCCGGGTTTCCCCCGGGCGTTACGCCCTGATCCTGGTCCTGTCCCTGACGGCCCTGGTGTTACCCGGTTCCTGGCTCAACGAAGTGCCGCACCTGTCCCCGGTGTGGTCCACTCCGCCCCTGCAGACCAGTCGCACCGACAACATCCCGCAGGTGGCCTTCGTGCCGGCAAAACAAGGCGGGATGGACCTGGCGGCGGCCGTCCAGGCCCCCTGGCAACGGGGAAAAGGGGTGGATCCGCGTACAGCGCAGCGTGTCTTTCAACTTTGGACCTACCAAAACGGCACCTTCCGGACGGCTGCCGGCCGGACCAAGCAGGTGGCGGCCGCGGTGCGGCCTGACTTCACCTACCTGCCCGTGGCCCGGCCGCACTTCCAATTGTTTTCCCCGGGTCCCGGCTATACCTTGAAGAAGCGGCTCAATCCCGCCGCCGTGGCGACCATGGCGCTCGACCCCGGCGCCCTTTCCGGCGCCTCCCTGGGCCAAACGGCCGGAGCGGCGGCGGCCGCAAACCTGAGTTGGAACAACCTCCAGAAAGAGGCGGGCAATTTGCCCGCGGGCGGGAAGCCGGCCCTGGATCTCCTGCCGGCCTGGCAGGGTGCTCCCTACGGCCTGGCGGGGGTGGTCCTCCGTTCCGGCCGGCTCACGGGCAGCTACCACGGCCGGTCTTTCAGGTGGCCGACCACGGCTACCCGCATCGTGGGGGTGGGCCGTCTTTCCCCGTCCGCCTATCCGGACGTGGTCCTGCAAGGCCTGGATTTAAGCGCGGTACAACTGGGGCCGGAGCCTAAACTCCTGTTTCGGATCCGGAGCAACGCGCAGTTACCCGACCTGCCGCGGGCCCAGGTGCAGGTGGCCGGTATCGGCCCGGGACCGGCGGTGCTTCTGATCAACGACCTGGAGAGCCGGGCGGCGGTGGCGGGTTACGCCGCCGGAACCGCAGGGGACTACCGCCTCCTGTGGCAGGCGCCCGACCACACTTTCCGTTTCCAGGCGGCCGGACCGTTCGGACAGGGCACCCGTCCCGTGGTGCTGGCCCTGGACAAGGCGCCGGTGCCCACCCTGATCAAGGCGCCCTACCTGGAGGCCCTGCGCTGGGACGGCCGACAATTCGTCCCTCTGTGGCACCTTTACCTGCCGCAGGTTCTTTTCGCCAAACTGGCCCCCCTGCAGGGGCCGGGCTCGCAGGATCTGGTTTTTGCCACCCTTTACGGCAACGCGGTGGGAGTCTTCCGGCCACAGACGGTACCTTTGGAGAAGCTTACGGACCTGGCCACCGTGCTCCTGACGCTGGGGGCCTGGATCCGGCGGTTGGCCCGCAGGAAGGGGGAAGCAGCCCGTGCTTAAAAAGACGGCGCGCTGGTTCGCAGTTCTGGCGACCATGGCGGTGTTTCTGAGCGGGTGTGCTCCGGCACCGCCGGCACCGCCCCTCAGCTTACAGGATGTGACCGGCCGGCCGGCCCCGTCCGCTTTTTCCACCGGCCTCAGGGCGGCCCTGGCCAGGCTGCCGCGGAACCGGTACGGCTGGACCGGGTTCGTGGATACGGAAAACGGCAACTATAACAGTCATACCTCCCCGTATTCCCAAACAATGATTACCTTCACCGTGAATACGGACCACGGGCGCTACAGCGGGCGGTTTTTCACGCCGCTTTTTTCCGGGCGCTTTTACTACGCCGCGGGACATCTGTACTGGCAGAACAAAGAGGGCTGGCACCTGGGCAAGGGCGGCCCGCCGGTGCCCGACCCCCTGGGAGCCCTGCGGGACCTGGCTGGTCTGACAGCGGTGGTCCGCCGGTTACCGGAGAGCCACGTGGGGCCGGTGATCTGCCGGGTCTACGCCCTGGATACCACGGCGGGAAAACTGCCCGGCCTCCCGGGGACTCTTTCCAGCGGCAAGGCCCCGGCGCGGGTTATCATCTGGATCGGCTACGGCAACCACGGCCGTTACGCCCAAGACAACGGCCTGCTTTACCGGGTGGAGACCTATACGACGGTGCCGGCGGCGGGAAGGCCCGGGATCTGGCAGGCGGCCAGCCTTACCCTGAACTACCTGGGGAAAGCCGTCCGGACGCCCCGGGATCTCCCCAAACCCCTGTCCCGTAAACCGTGAAGCCCGGGCGGGCCGGACGGGAAGGCGACGGAAACCGTTGGAGACGGCGGACAGGCCTGTTTTCCCGGACGGGGAATCAGTAGTGCCAGACCTCGACGAAGTGATTCGGGGGCTTCCAGGAGGGACTGCGCTCACTTTCGCGGGCTATGGCGACGATGGTGTTGATCAGCCCCCGGGGGGTAATGTTGGGCGTACCGCTGTTGATCCGGAATACGGTGTCCGGACTGGTGGTGGGGAGGACGGCCCGGCCGATCTTGGCCGTAAACAGGTAGCGGTAGCCGGCCTGGTGCAGCACCTGGATAAAGGCGGGAGTATAGTCGCCGAAAGGATAACTGAGGAAGTCGACGTTCTTCTCGCCGAGTTGATCCTGCAGCAATCGGCGGGCCTTGGAGACGTCGGCCAGAACCCGGGCCCGGTAGTGCGCCAAAGTTTCGGTTTGTCCGGTGGCCGGGTCCCAGATCCGGCCTACCGAAGCGGCCGAGGTTGCACCCGGTCCCACCTGGACGCCCTGGTGCAGGTCGTAGGTCTGGGACTGGACCGAGATCAGGCCGCTTTGGTACATCTTCCGGACCTGGCCCCAGGTGAGGCTTTTGAACACGCCGTGCCGGTAGGGCGGATAGAGCCATTTGACGATGACGAACAGGGTCGCGGGGTCGTGGTACCGTTGTAACAGGGGGTAAGCGATCCGGTAGAAGCTTTCGTAACCGTTGTCGAAAGTGATCAGGACGGCGTTAGGCGGTACGGTTCCCTTGTGGTCCAGAAAGTCGGCCAGTTGCTGGTCGGTGATGAGGTGGAAGTTGTCCTTCCGGAAGAGCGCCAGTTCCGCGGCGAAGGTCCGGGGTGTGATGACGTCCCCCGGTCTGATGGCGGCCCTGATATCGTGGTACATGAGCACCACGACCTCGTTGGAGTAGTGGACCGGGCCGGTGTAAACGGGGTTGGCGGCAGCAGGGGAAACGGCCCGGGATGGGGGCGCGGGGTTATGCGGGGTATGGCGGTAGGCCATCCAACCCAGGACGGCGGCCGCGATCAGCGCGAGAAGAGCGGGGATTTTCCAGAGCCGCCGCCAGGATAGACTAATGGGAGCCAAGGCATCGTCTCTCTCTTTCGGGGCATCCTTCCCGGATAAACTATATTACAGGCGGCCGGTAGAAGCAAGGGGTCTAACGCGCAAATCCGGTCGCGGCGGTTTCCCGCCGGCCATCTCCTTTACGCAGCCCGGTACCCGCGGCTGTACCGGGCCAGCGGCCCACCGCGAACCGCGGGTCCTCCGGCCGGGCCCTTGCTTTCACCAGGCCGGAATCCCTGTTGCCCGTCCGCCGCCCCATCTCCTCTTCTGAGGTCATTGACAAGGTAATTTCGGTGCGCTATTATTTAGGGGACCAAAATACACGGGGAGCGGAGGTGGCGATCCTGGACGCTTCCCCGGGACGTTTCCACGCATCCCCCGGCGGAGTCAGGGCTCTTGATTACCCGGTATACCCGGGTAATCAGAGGGCCGGTAGGTCCCGGTTCCGGGTACCGGGTAATGGAGGGGAAACCACCGTCAGCCGGCTTCTTTGGTGGATTCCCCTTGCGGCGGGAAGAGATCGTTGACGCAGCCCAGGTCCGGTTCGGATGACATTCCGTGGCTCACGGTCGTTTTACTGACCCTGGCCACGTTACTGGCTTTTGTCACCACCACCATCGTCATGATCATCACCCCCAGGTTGATGCTGGCGCTGGGGGTGGGTACCTACCGGATAGCCTGGGTATCCTCCGCGTATCTTATAGCCAGCGGCTTGATCGTGCCGGTCAGCGGCTATCTGGGCGAGCGGCTGCACATGAAAAGGCTCTTCCTGATTGCCCTGGGGGTGTTCGTATTCGGCTCGCTGCTCTCCGGCCTGGCCAACGACATTACAACGCTGCTTGTGGCCCGGGTAGTGCAGGCTTTGGGCGGGGGGCTCCTGATGCCCGTCTCAAACGCCATCATCCTCCGCATCGTACCACCCCGCCGGCTGGGTGCGGCGATGGCCGTACGCGGCATTTCGGTGTCGGCCGGCCCTTCCGTCGGTCCGGTTTTGGGCGCGTACCTGACGGACAGGCTGGGCTGGCACGCCGTTTTTCTGATGAACGTGCCGCTCGGCATCCTCATCCTCATCCTCATCTATTTTCTCATCCCCGAGGTGGAATCGTTCCATGAACCCCATTTCGATTACGTCGGTCTCATCTTGTCCTGTATCATGCTCTTTTCGGTTCTCCTGGCTATCAGCGAGGGCCAGCAAGCCGGCTGGACCTCCCTGTACATCGTGGTGCTCTTCACCCTGTCCTTTTTCTTCGGACTGCTCTTTGTCATCTGGGAGTTGAACACCGAATACCCCCTGCTCGACCTGCGGCTGTTCAAGAACATTTTTTTCACCGCCAGCATGGTGACCGCCGTCATCGCGACTATCGGTATGTACTCCGGAACCTATTTTACACCGCTTTTCACGGAAGAGTCGATGCATCTCACCCTGATCAGAACCGGGCTCCTCCTGGCCCCGGCCGGGGTGGCCATGGGGATCATAGCGTTTGTCGCCGGCAACCTCTTTGACCGCGTCGGTACCTTGCCCCTGGCCGTGGCGGGTCTGACGCTCGCGTCGGCCATGTCCTTCGAAATGGCCTACCTGTCTCCGGCCACCTCTTTCGAGAGCCTTATGTGGCTCCTGGTATGGCGATCCCTCGGCATCGGCTTGGCCCTGTTCCCCCTGACCACGGGCGCGCTCTACACCGTACCCCGCAGGCTGGCCGGCCGGGCGTCGGCCATCAACAGCGTCGCGAGGATGGTCCCCGCCTCCATGGGCCTCGCCTACTTCACCTTCGTCCTGAACAGGCAGGAAGCCGTACATTTCAACAACATCGCCACGGGAATAAATGTTTTTTCCCCGGCTTCCCGGCTGACCGTAGCGGAACTAAGCCATGCGACCGGTTCCAGGGTAAACCAGGCTCTGGCCGTCTTGTGGGGCGAAGTTCAGTCCCAGGCCCTGGCCCGTTCCCTTGACGACGTGTTTTTCCTGGGGGCCGCCTTTTTGCTGCTGGCCATGGCCGAAAACGGCCTGAAATCCTGAACGCCTGGTCAGGACCCGCCTCTTATCGCAGCGGAACGAAAGGAGTGTGCAGCAGGTAAGAGAGAAATGATCGTGTCCGTCGGACCGAGCGGAGATACTGCGATCGAGGAAGGCGTTGGAATTGGAGAAATTGTGATGCCGATGGATGGGCATGCCCACTTGAACCAGGATCCGGCGGCATCCCTGGCCTAATTTGACGATATCTTTCCAGAACGAGGAGAACATGAAATCTACTGACTTCGCAAGACTTGTAACCATCTTTTTTCCAGGTATCTACCAGGGCAACGGAACGTGCCGGTTATTTAACCCTTGTCGACCGGCAAGCCGGTAATAACCATGCAGTCCAAAACCGCCGCCCGCAGGGCTTTGACCGGCGACTAAGCCCACCCCGCTGAAACCCGCTAAGAGCCACACAAGTTATAAAATTGACCGGGCCGCGAGAACCATTGCCGTTATGCCCTGGGGGCAATTTTAAATATGTCTGCGGCATTACCTCCTAATATTTTGCGTTTTTCTGGTTCCGGAATACTTAATTCCTTCAGACTGATAACGGCTTGCTTTTGATTGCCTATTACATGCGGATAATCACTTCCCATTAACAAATGATCGGCCCCGACCGTTTT
This sequence comes from Bacillota bacterium, assembly GCA_021800315.1. GTDB lineage: Bacteria > Bacillota > Desulfotomaculia > Desulfotomaculales > JAJYZD01 > JAJYZD01. The sequence continues at coordinate 10,489 of JAJYZD010000007.1, forward strand.
ATAAGCACACATAAGGGCTGGTTCATGGAAAGACACGGTATCGTAGTAGACTCTACGAAGATATTCTGTTGGCCGCTCCGTAATATTTCTCCTGCATTCCTCGTAAGCAAAATACCCATTGTTAAGCCTTTCCCAGAGATAGGGAACCGCACCGCCAAGATGAGCCAGTATGAGCTTTATCCGCGGATACTTGACGAAAAATCCAGAGTAAGCTAGTCTGGCGGCGGTCAAAGTCGTGTCAAACACAAACCCTACTAACGGTCCCAGCGCGTATTCATACATCAGGCTCACTCCGGCCGGAGTCATAGGATGGACAAAAATAGCACATTCCAGAGCATCCGCCGCTTCGTAGAAAGGTGCAAATTCCTCCAGATTTAAAGGCTGGCCGTTTATGTTCGTACCTATGGTCACCCCAACCATACCCAGTCCGAGAGCCCGTTCCATTTCCTTGACAGCCAGCTCGGGATATTGCAAGGGAACGCTGGACAGTGCTACTATTCTACGTGAATGTACCTGGCTCAACCGGAGCAGATCATTGTTGGCCTCTTGACATAAGTCCAGCGCCAGGCTCTTTTCGGCGAAGAAAATATTGGGAGTGGATAATGATATTACGGCAACGTCAACACCGTCATCATCCATGGCCTTAATCCGCTCACAAATATCAGTCATAGGAGAAGTAAGCGTAACAATCCGCGCACCTTGAGCCTGGATGAAACTTCGACCAGATGAGTCCGTCCCGATTTTAAACTTTTCAGATTTTTTTAACACTTCTAAATAGCCTTCTGGATAGTAATGGGTATGAACATCCACGATCATGATCCCTTGCCCCCTGACTTTACCTTAATGGCCGACCCCCAACTTCCAACCTCCTTTTCCCACGCATCAGCCCGTGGTGCTGTTGGCGACTCTCCTCGTGGCGGCGTACCTGCTCGCATCTACCACACTTCTTCCAGCGTACCATCGCGATTAAACCGGAAGTCGCGAGGATGATCCAGCACTTCGATGAACGAATTATGCGTTGCGTCCGGTAATAAAGCCTCCGAAACGAAAACTTCATCAAGTTTCAGAGTATTTTTAATTCGTACTATGCGCAGATCGAGATCGCCTTTAAGAGTGTTAGCTGTCTTAATGGCCGCCTTTATGGCATAGCAATCGTTCGCCATGACTAACGGCAATTTACCCGCGGAAGGATCGCATAATGTTAGCGCATTCATATAGGTCTTCCCAAGATTAATTGCGCGGGCTACCCTTGAGGTAATTATGTCCGCCAAACCGAGACCAACGCCGTTTCCTTCACTCATATCGGTTAATGATAGCACAACAACTCTATTAACGCGCTGCTGATGCCAACCGTACGTAGAATGAAATCTTCCCGTCACGTTTGCATCCATTCCTGCACCGCTAATTTCCTTCCCCACCTGGTCTATGATTATAATATCTAAAGGATTAAAGAAAATACGTGGCATTAGTTCCCGCGCTTTGGCAAGCAAACCGGGTTCCGCAGCATGAATGTCATGACCTCGAATAGCAATAATGTCAGCCGTCCTATGATATGCGTCCTCGATAACGGCGATGCCAAAAAGGATCGGCACCTTCGAAAAAACCATCTTGGACATAGCTAACAAGCGCTGATCAAAATTCGTATAACCAATTCTGTGACATATCTCAGCACTCTTTTGCTTGCCCAGGCCGATTACGCTCATCTTAGTAAGACCACTTTCCACTATTCCCCTAAAGCCTGTGTGTGGCTTTATCCGATTGATCAATACAACACCATCCGATTTCAGCACGTTATCATCGACATAAACAGGGATGGTGCCATCAATCACCCCCACGCTCTGAACCGTCATAGAGGAGACGACAGGCGCGCCAACCAAAGAACCGGTAACCCCCAGGCCGGCCAGCACATCGGTTTGACCTTCGGATGTGGCACCCCCATGACTACCCATTGCGGGAACTATAAACGGGATTGCATGCAAATCCCTTACCGCCTGTACCGTTGTGGAAACAATTCGGTCTATCCCAAAGATACCTCTACTTCCTACGGCGACTGCGATTTTCTTGCCATCTAGCTTTAATCCTTCATTCATCACAACCTTACCTATTTCAGACATTAGTTTTTCCGTGGCATTACCAAGCTCATTGCAAGCGTGATGCTGCTTAACTCGTACAAATTGGGGAATGCGGACATCGTTGAGTAATTGTTCGACATTATGCATATCGCCCAAATTTAACGGTATAATGCTGTCTGCCGCCGGTTTCTCCATCCTGTCCGACAGAAGACCCAGGTCTCCTGTCCCCGCCCCTTTCCCCAAAATCCTTTCTGATGCGGCGCCGGCCCCTTCATTACGGACCGCCCGGGGCAGGGTTTGCCCACATGCTTGAAGCGTTAAGCCTTCATCTTCCCTAACTACTTACTCTGGTCGATCAGCGGCTGCCCGCCGGTCGGCTGGCCGATGGCGAAAAATTTACTGTAGCCTTGCGGACAGGACCAACCGCCCACTTCTGGCAGGATGGCGGCCGCCCGCCCACCGCGGTTAACCCGCCGGCTGGAGGAAAGTCACCTTCACCCGCCGTCTTTCAGCAGAACTTCGATCGACTTGCCACGACCCACCTTACGCCGTGTGCCCCAACCGAAGCCAGGCTACTTGTCACAGATGGTCGTTATTATTTTTTGACCTATATCTTTAGTAACCTCCGTGCGTTGTTCTCGTAAATATCGTCCAGCTCTTGGGCAGGAAGGCCAAGGGAATCCAATACACGAATCGTTTCACGGATGAACCGTGCACCATGTTCAGGGTCGAAGGGACAGTCTGAGGCAAACAGGAGCTGCTTACTGCCAAAGAACTCATATCCGCAGCGCGTTGCCGGCAGGGCGCCAAAAAGGGCGGTATCGGCAAAGAATTTCTTAAAGTATTCAAGAGCCGGCCGTTTTAAGGGCTTGTATTCTTCGTCCACTGTACGTTGACCGATCACATCCAATCCCGGGGAAATACGGCCTTCGAAGTACGGAACCATTCCGCCCGAATGGTGAGTGACAATCCTCAACCCCGGCAATCGCTCCAATAGACCCGAATAAACCATCCGGGCCATGGCCACCGTAGTTTCATAGGGCCAGCCAAAGGCCCACCACAACTCGTAGCGCGACTTTTTTTCGCTGCGATAGTCGGAAAAACCGGCACCTCTGGCCGGATGCATAAAGATGGTAAGGTCACGCTGGACGGCCCTTTCGAAAATGGGCAAGAAACGGGGATCATCCAGGGGCAGGCCGGCGACATTAGTATAGATCTGCAACCCTGCTGTATGCAAATCGTCGACGACGCGGTCTATTTCGATCATGGCCGCATCCGGGTTGTTCATCGGTAAAGAAGCGATAAAAGCAGGAAACCTATCTTTGTGCTTCTGACAGATTTCCGCCATTTCATCGTTGGCCATCCCTGTCAGTTCGGGGGAGCGATCCGGTCCTACGCTGACCTCGATTGGCGGACTGCCGAAGGAAATGACTTGCTGCAAATCATCGTACTTTTCAACCAGTCGAAGTCGCGCCTCGATGTCCCAGAGGGTGGGGATATTGCTTGTACGCTTAACCATCTCCCGGTCACTTGATTCTTTCGCAATTTTTTCCATAACCTTCTTGGGCATGACATGGTTAAAAACATCGATCTTCACAAGGAATCACTCCTATATTTTAATGGTTTGTGCAGCGAGAACGGCCATTACACTTAATTATGGCACGCATCTCCGGTTCGCGTAATTGTCAGCAAACCGGAGATTGTGTCAGTAGTTTGATCCATAGCACCACCCGTCCTCTGTTCAAGCTTTGGTTTTAGAGGTGCAGTAATCTGCGGGCGTTTTCTTCGTAGATTTTCTTTTTCGTTGAATCAGACAGATTCATTCTCTCGATGCCATTAATTGTCTCTCTTAGCGACACACCGCCGTTTTCTACGTCGTAAGGCATATCGGTACCAAATAGGACGTGATCCTCCCCGAAAAAGGCGAGGCCACACTCAAGTGCATAGTTACTGTTGCCGTCCAGAGCGGTATCCGCATAAAACATCTTCAGATACTCGATCGGATGCTTGGTTAATCCTGGGAATTTATCTACTCCGAGACGCTGCAGGCCGTTGTTATAATGCACCACGATTCTATCGGAAAAATAGGGAACCATGCCGCCAAGATGGTGGGTTATGAATTTTATGGAGGGGAATTTTTCGAATATACCAGCGAAGACCAAGCGAAGCATGGCCGCCGTGGTATCATATGGCCAGCCAAATATGGAGAACAGTTGATTATAGGAAACATCTTCCGTGTTGTAGTCCGGTTGGTTGGAGCCGCGCATGGGATGAAGCCAGATGGGCAGATCATGTTTTACCATGAGTTCATAAAGAGGAATCATTTCATCTGTGCTCGGGGGTTTGCCATTAACCCGGGTATAGATCTGAATGCCTTTAAAGCCCAGCTCTTCGATCGCCCGCTCGGTTTCCCTCAACGCCATATCGATGTTGTTCAGAGGAACATTGGCGATAGCGGCTATGTGCCTATCAGGATATCTGGCGACAACTTCAGCCATTTCATCGTTGCATATCCGTGCCAATTCCGCTGCTTCCGCGGGGCCGGCAATTTCCTCAATAGGAGGCATCGTGGTAGACAATACCTGGACAAGGTCGGCATGATGCTCAAGAATACGCATCCGTAGCTCCATATCGGTCAGAGACGGCCTCTTGTCCTGGACAGCCTTTTCGGTGGGGAATTTGTCGGCGTACTTGTAAAGGGCTCGTTTGTAACGGGGAAGCATAACGTGAGTAAAAATATCGATTTTCATGGCCAAACCTCCCTTAGTAACATTTCCACTTCGGCCAACCGGGACAGAACTTTAGTAGCTCTTTCAGCCATTGACAGCAACAGGGGCGACAGACCTAACCGCAAATCGGGATCCAGAGCCATATTACCCGTAGTTAGTAGGGGATTACGCCGGAACAAAGCAGCATCCGCAAGGGGAACCGGAGTTCGATCTAACCAACTGAACACTCCTGACGGCAGGAACCACAGTGCCGGCATTCGTCCGGATATAAATATCACCCCTTTAGTCTGAAAGGCGCTCAAACAATCTGCTGTTTTAGGCGATCTGAATCAGTATAAAGTAGTCACCTGCCTCCCGGCCAGCGGCATTCTGATCTGGACCGGCGCTGGTATAACGATCCGCTCAGGCTGCGAAGGGTATCACCCAATGGGTACATCGCGGGGATGGGGACGGGGGACGAAGATACCCACCCCCTGGTCCGGAAGCCACAGGTCCCCGGAGTACCCGGCCGGTCACCCTGGCCGGTCCGTCCACGCGCGGATTTACCGACCCACCGCATCATCACTTCCTTCCCGGGATGCGGCGTGGATTTTGCGCGCGAAAGATCCTGATATAACCGATGTACCGCCGCCACCGCGATCTTTCCCTGGTGGGAAGAAGATCCCGGAAAGAATGTCACCAGGCTTTTCGCCAAAGGCGGATCACGTCTTCGGCGGTCGGGCGGCGTGGATTCAGATTGATCATGACGTGGCCCAAAACATCGCGGACCAGATCGTCCGTTACTTCCTCGTCCACCCCCACATCCCTGAGCCGGAGGGGCAGGCCGATATCTTCCTGCAGTCGCCGTACGGCTCGAGCCCCCACCAGGGCCGCTTCCTCCGGGTTGAGAGATTCCACCCTTTGACCCAGGGCTTCGGCTATGGCCCGAAACTTCTCCGGCCGGGCCACAGCGTTGTATTCCATGACATGGGACAGAAAGAGGCCGACGGCCGTACCGTGGTTGACGTGAGCCTGTACCCCCAAAACAGCGGCCAGGGAGTGGGCCAGACCGAGCCTGGTCTGCGCAAAGGCCATCCCGGCCAGGAGGCTGCCCAGAGCCATTCCGGTCCGGGCCCCGATATCATGGCCGTCGGTCACGGCCCTTCCCAGACTGCTGCCGATCGTCCCGATGGCCCGCAGGGTCAGGGCGTCGGTCACCGGCTGGGCCAGGTTCGAAACGAGGGCTTCTATGGCGTGGCCTAGGGCATCCATACCGCTGGCCGCGGTGACCGGCGGCGGGCACGAGACCGTAAGCCGGGGATCGACCAGGGCCACCCCTGGTGCCAGGTGGGGACTGTTTACGGCTATTTTGGCCCGGCGTTCCCAATCCGACAGGACGGCGGCCGGAGAGACCTCGCTACCGGTCCCGGCAGTCGTGGGGACGGCCACCAGCGGCACGGTCAGTTCTCCCGGAACTTTGTTCACCCCCGCATAGTCGCGAGGGTCGCCACCGTAGTCCACCAACACGCGGAGGACCTTGGCCGTATCAATGGAACTTCCACCACCCAGAGCGACAACCAGACCACATCCCTGTTCCCCGGCGAACTCCGCCGCTCTGCGCACTGTTTCCAGACCGGGCTCAGACTCCACCTCGTCGAAGATGACCGTTGAAAAACCGGTGGTCGCCAATAATTTCTCCATGTCGTCCACCAGACCGGACTGCCTGATACCCCGGTCGGTAAGAATCAATATTTTGGCCGCCCGGTATTCCCGGCAGATTTGCGGTAGCTGGGAAATGGCTCCCTCACCGAAAAATACGGCCGTTTTCAGGCGGAAGACGAAGGGTGCGATTTCAGTCACTAAAAATACCCCCTTGTACGAATGGCCTCCCCCGACCCGGCGGGAATCCCGGCTTAACGCTTTGGGAAGGACCTGCGTCCGGTCCAGTTTTCTGTCGACCAGGTCAGCGGGGAATATAATTCCGGTCGCCGGGAATCGAACACGGACCGCACATGGGTGACGGGTTTCCCCGGACCCGGGGGAAGAACCACATGCTTTTGGCGTGCCAGCGCCAAATCCAATTCCGCATAGAGGACCGTTTCGTCTTTTTCGTTGGCTTGGGCCAGGATTTCCCCCTTAACACCGATAATTTCGCTTCGGCCGAGGAAACGAAAGCCTCGTTCCTCCCCCACACGACCCGAGGAGAGAACGAAAATCTGGTTTTCAATAGCCCTGGCCGGAAGCAGATATTCCACCGTCGTTGAAGCCGTGATCGGGAGGTTGGTGATGTGGACCAGCAGATCCGCACCCTGAAGGGCCAGGATCCGGGCCGCTTCCGGAAAACGGATATCGTAACAAATTAGCCCTCCCAGTTTTCCCATAGGAGTCTCAATAACCGAATAGGGTTCGCTTCCCGGGGTGACGAAGTTATCGACTCCCAGACCGGGTAGATGCGATTTCCGGTATCTCCCCGCAATGCCGCTGGGACCCACCACCAAGAGAGAATTATAAAGGTTCCCATCACCGGCTTCGACAAACCCCACAACAACGTGGGAATGTGTTCGACGAGCCGCGTCAATAAGGGTTGCAGTCCATTCCTCCCCAACGATCAACGCCGAGGCCAGGGCTTCTTGCCGATCGCTGAAACAGTAGCCGGTTAAGGAGCATTCTGGAAACACAACCAGTTCGGCTCCTGCAGCAGACGCAACGTCAATGTACTCCAGAGTCTTACCCATATTACAGAACAGGTCGCCCAATTGGGGGTTGGTTTGTACCGAAGCCACCTTTACCTTCAACGGATGTTACCCCCTTCGCTCAAAACAAGTGTTCGCCAACCGGGGATAAAACCCCGGCGGGAACCCGGAGCCCGGTCATCTGATATCTCGTCCCAAGTCGCCTACCGTAGCCAAACATAAAGCATTGCCGGAACCATGCTGGTAAGGAAGAACACCTTCCACCCCGGTTGTATTTTGGCAACCGGGAGGAGCACCACCGGGTACGCGAAATGTAGTGACATCAATGCGCTTAATCGGTGTTTCAACGGGAGTCTCCAGCTGCGGAACCCATTCGTACGGCGCGCGGTAGGCCCTGTAAACCATGTTCATTGATATCTCCTTAGCTTTATACGGGTTGATGTATTCCCAAACGATATCGTGGTCAGGAGTAATTTCAATTAACCGCCCACCAGAGCCTTCAGTAATCAAAGTATTGCCATTGGGCAGTCTCTGGGCACTGCTGATGAAAGGACTGTAAAAACGGTTTGAATCGAGTGGATGAACCAGGCCGGCTTCAATGGGAGTATATTTCCAAACGATCTCCAACGTGGTTGGGTCAACTTCCAGTACTCTGGAATAATCCCGCAAGGCATTATGAAAACCGGTTGGCGAACCAGGGTTTGGAACGCCATAACCGGCCCACCCTCCATTATCAAATATTAGTATGTTTCCTTCTCCGGGCAAACCACGGGGGATCATGTGAACATGGTGTTGCCCAATGATCCACCCCAATTTCTTAAGTTCCTTACTGGCGTTGTAGTCTGGGCCTACTTTCCAGACGATTTTGCCGTTACTTTTATCGACGATTGCCAAGATATTTGTTTCCCTTGCATCCCAGATTATATTATCGGGATGGAAACGTTCATCACCCGCATCATACCATTTATTCGGACCAAGGACTGACATAGAGTTAATGTGCATCCAATCACCTATACCTCCCCCTGCTTTGCGCACATTGGGGTCACGGTACAGAATATTTTTGGCATCTTCGCTAAAACCTAATTCGTCAAAATGTTCATTACAGACCCATTCCCAAACAATGTTACCGTCCCTGGTTACCTCTATGATAGCATCATCTAGAAGAAGCTTATCAGATATTTTGGGATTTCTCACGTCCTTATGACAAAGAATTAGCGTATTACCCTTATCAACATACGGATCCATTCCCGGCACATAGTAGCCTACGGGGTTACCTTCCCGCTGAAAATCATGATGTTGTCTGGCCATCCATTGGGCATCTTCGCCGGGATCTTCGATAAACTCATATTGGTTAAACTTCCAAGCAATTTTGCCGTCCCAATCAACCTGAATCAAATCAATTTTGTCTTGTAAACCAAAGGCATTGTTCCTTTCACCAGTCGAACCCAAAACATACCCCCCAGGCAGCAACTTGTTCGGAAAACCATGAAGGTTCTTCCAAAGTTTAACCTCTGCGCCATTCATGTTGATTAGAAGTGCTCCCACGCCGGGAGCCTGATAAATAGTGTAACCGTTCCAGCATTGTTCCGGGTCGTAAATAGTAGCCCCGGTTGGATATATACTTGGATATGTCATAAGTACCCTCTTCCCGCTTTTAGTTATTTACCAGGTAAGGTAACAAAACCTCCCCCTACGTGACTACTTACGCAAGGCACTCCAAGTCCTTTCGCCTTCAGATCGGCAGGGCACCGGAAGCGGCCGAAGATGCAACGCCGACCCGCATAGCCGCCGGCACCGCCGGTCCGAAGGACTCGTACCGGTGCAACCGGCTACCGTACCCGTTCGTTTGCAGGAACAGGTTTTCGGCGGGCCCGTGCACCGTACAACCCTCCATGCCGTATGGGCCGGGATAGGCACCGGTTGCAAAGGTGACCCGGCGCACGGCGTCCCATGGAGGCGGAGTCGGGATACCCCGAAAAAGGAGCCTCTCTCTGCCGGCGATTTCAGGATGGGCCTCCCCCCCCCGGCCGGGAACCGCACGACCAGCGACCGGAACCGTGAGTTTGTTGTCCGGTTGACTTCCGAAACACCAGGCCGCGGCCCGCTATGATCCTTTGGTCCGGTTGCAGTGACCGTTTACAGGTCCCGGCTTACAACCACAATGGTATCGCCCACGACCACCAGACTACGGCCAGGAACGGAACCAAGACGAGAGTTGCCAGAGTGATCAGGGCGCCGATTTTGAGGACATCCCTCATTTCCAGGTATCCCAGCGAATAGATGATAAGGATAGGTGCCGCTTGGTAGGGCAGGAGAAAACCCAGCGAAGCCGCCAGAACCACCCAGGCGACCCATACCTGGCTCAGATGATGAATAGCCGCATACTTGAGGAAGATCGGCATAACGGAAGCGACGAAGGAGGTGACGTCACTCAGGCCGAGGTGCAACACCTGGACTAAAGCCGTCAGGCCCAGAGCGGCGGTGTAGCCTTGTCCCGGGATGGCAAAATGGGTATCCAGGAACCGGACGGCCGAATCGGTGAGGGCCACATGCTTCATCACCGCGGCAATCGAGAGCACCGCCCCCAGGAAGAAAACGTGCATCAGGTTAAGCCGTTGTCGGACGTCTCCCATGGACAGCACGCGGACACCGGGAACAAACAGGGCCGTCACGGCCAGAACACCGACCCATGCCGGATTGAGGTTGGTCCAGGCACTCGTGGCCCAAAGCAGCAGGACCACGGCAAAGCAGACCGCCATCTTTTTCTCGTCCGCGCTAACGGGGCCGAGGCGTCGCTGCTCCTCCTCGAGCCGCCGCAGGTCCAGCCGGGTTTGGCGAACGGGCGCGTAAAGGACAAACGGAATGACGAAGGCAATCAGAGTGTTGAGGAAGAGGGCCGGTATGGACCACATGAGAAAGAAATGACCCCAGGACACATGAATCCCTTGCCGGGCCAAAAGCCCCACCGCGACAAGGTTCGGCTCGATGCTCGTCATGACCATCATCATGATGGATTGGCTGGCGAGGAACATTGTCGTCATCAGGAACTTCGAGATCCGGTCCGTGGTGCCGGCATGAAACGCTTCGACCAAGCCCATTGTGACGGGGATCAGCACCGCGACCCGGGCGACGACGGTGGGCAGCACGAAGGTCAGCACCGCTCCCGTGAATACGAAACTGACCACGACGCGAAAAGGCGTGTCGGCACGAAAACGGATGATCGCCCAGTAGGCCAGCCGCCTGGCCAGGCCGGTTTTGTCCACCGCCACGCCAAGGAGCAGTCCTGCCAGGATGAGCCAGAGCACCGGGGCCGTCATTCCGGCGAATGCTACGTTCGGCGGTGCCACCTTAAGCAACGGCAGGAGCACCATGAAGAGGAGTCCCGCCACGGCGGCAGGAACCACCTCTGTGATCCACAGTCCTATGGTGAGCGCTAGGACTGCGAAACCATGTTCAGCCAGGGGTGATAAGTCGGGCAGCCGGTAGAACCAGATTAATACCCCGACCAGAACTACGGCGGCGCACTCGATGGCAACGATGGTTCCCGCCTTCTGCGGGCGCCCGCCTTCTTTCCATGCCATCTCCTGCGACGAACCCGACTTGTTTTCTGTTCCTCCATCCTCTATCTCTTGCACGTTTTCCATCCCTCCTACCCCAAAGCAACGTATTTTTAAAGATCATCCATCCGCCTCCGCCAGACCGATCCCAGCAACATAAGCAAATATCCGGATTGACCAGCATTCATGCAGTAGAAGGAAGCCGCTTCCGGATAGCATACGGCGTGGCGCTTACACGTCGCCCCCGCCATCCGGCGGGCAACGATGACTTGTCCCGCGGGGCCGGATCAATTTTACCTTGATGCCAACCCGCCGCGCCTTGTATTGAAGACGTAACTTATGCCCTTGATTCCGCCGGTCCCAGCCTGACCATGGCAACGAGGACGGCTCCCAGAACGAGGCTCAGGATCATGAAGAGAAAACCGGTGTGGAAACTCTTGGTAGTTTGAACTAATAGCCCTATAGTGAGCGGCGCTATGAAACCGCCAATATTTCCGGCCAAATTGATTAAGGCTGCGGATACTCCCGTCACTTTTTCCGGTAACAGGGACATGCCCAGCGACCAGAAAGGCCCGTAACTCATGTACATAAAAAAGCCGGCCAGGGTGAGAAAGACTACAGACATATCGGGAGTTACCGCCTGGAAAGCCAACAACATCGAAACCCCGGTCAAAAGGTACGAAACAGCGATTATCCCCCGCGGCCAGGCCAGCCGATCCGCAAGCCATCCCCCGCTAAGGCTTCCGGCAAAACCAGCCAGATAGGGAATGCTGGCATTAAACCCCATTTTGATCACCGTCATATGCCTGGCAGTGATCAGGTACGTAGGAAGCCACATGATAAACCCCCAAAAGGCAATATTGAACAAAAAGTATATTACTGCCAGCACCCATAAGTTGCCATGACCGAAGACATCCCGGTAAGGACGGTCCATTTTCCCCTGTTGCGCCACTTTTCCCGCTTCTATTTCGCCGATCTCCTTCGCAGAAATCCAGGGGGTCTCCCGTGGTTCATCCCGTATTCCTAAAAACACCAGCAGGGCGGCGACGGAACACGGAAACAGCAGGAAGAAAAAGGCCGAAGACCAGCCGAACCGGCTCATTAGATAAACCATCACGATCGGCATTACGCCCGGACCCAGGGCGATCGCCGACAAGACGACTCCCGAGGCACGGGAACGTTCTTTCAGGGGAAACCAATTGGCCAAAGTCTTCATAACGGCGGGTATTTCAGCCTGGGCACCGGCTCCCGAAAGAAAAAGGACCAGCCAAAGCGCGCCGAAGGACCTCACGGTCCCGATCAGGGCGGTAGACACGGCATACCATAGCAGCGCAGCCACCAGGGTTCTCCGGGGCCCCAGACGGTCCACAATATAACCGCCGGGAATCTGCATCAAAACATAGCCCAGGAAAAAGGCGCTGAAAGCGGCTCCGGCCAGCGCAGGGGTCAAATGGAGCGACTTGCCGATGAGCGGCATACCAACCGAGATACTCGTCCTGTTAATGGCGGAAAACAAAAGGCCGGTGAAAAGAACTACGGGAATCCAATAACGGTATCGTCGGCTATTCATCAACCGGCGCCTCCTTAGCATTAATTGGCCGCCTTCACCAGGGCCCGCAAATTCTCCAGGGGCGTCCCGGGAGGCAGACCACAATCCCCGCTGAGTAAAAAGCCTCTTCCCTGAACATCCAGGATATTATTGCGGGCCTCCTCCAGAACATCCTCCGGGGTGGAAAGAAGGAGGGTCTTGACCGTCTGCACTTTGCCCATGAGGGCTACCTCCGGGTAAGTATTCCGTACCAGGGCCAGGTCCTCCTTATCAAGATGCCAGACGGCCGCCTCTTCCCGGCTCACCAGGTCGAGACGGTCCCCCCAGTTTCCGCACAAGTGCAGGATGACGGTGATCCCCTCCTCCCGCAGCTTGTGCAGTACACGCTTGTGATAAGGATGAACGAACCGTTCATAGGATTTTCGGGACATGACATCCTGATTTGCCGAAGGGACGGGCGTCCAGAGAAGATCCGCCCCGGCTTCACGCAAACCCCGCGCCAGTCTGAGGACGGGCTCCACCAGTAATTCCATCAGGAAGAGAACCTCCTCGGGCCGGCGCAAAAGGTCCCGGTAGAGATCGGACGCTCCGCGGATATCCGTAGCCGTCATAAAGGGCAGGCGAAACGGGGCCACGACGGGAATTTCCCGGTTGTTCCCGCTGAGCATGGACACGATCCGGCATAGTCCGGCAAACCACGGACTGGCCTCGGGATTGATCGCCGCCAGTCCGTGGACCTGCCCGATATCGGAGAGGACGTGTTTGACGAAATGGGGAGGATTGTCCTCCGGGATCACCATTTCGGAACCGGCCGCGCAGGCCGCCACGTCGATGCCCGACAATCCCCACAAAGCGTCGTATCCCAGTTCTTTTTGCAAATCGATCTGGGAATGAACATACAGGGCTGGATCGGCGATGGCATCGGAGAGCCGGTATCCCTTTGCCCGGACCCCCACCGCCCTGGTGAGCGGCAGGACCGGAACCCGGTCGCACGGCAAGCCCTTGACCGCTTGCAAAACCCTTTCCTTCGAGGTCATCAGATGTATTACCCCGCCTTCACGCATGTTTCCGCACGATCTTCAACCCGGAAGACAAACACTCACTTGATCGCCATGGGAATGGTCCAGGACCACCACAGAATATCCAAAAGAGGTATCGCGACCAATGTCACCAGGGAGGTAAAGATGCCGATTCTGATCATATCCCACATCGTCAGGTGCCCGATACCGTAGGTCATCAGGAGGGGAGCGTTCTGGTAAGGGAAAATATAGGCGGCGGAAGAGGCTACCACGATCCAGGCCGCCCAGGCCAGATTGAGCCCGTGGTGGGCCGCATACGCCACTATGATGGGAGCCGAGGCGGCGACGGTGGAAGTAACGGTGCTCAGGGGCACATGCAAAACCTGAACGATCCCGCCCAGGATGAAGGAAGAAAAAGCCCCGGTATTGTTCAGGGCCAGGTGCCCGGCCAAAAGGCCGCTGAACCATTTATCCAGGTGGATGCTGGTAAGGATACCGGATATGGAAAGAGCCGAGGCAAAGAAGATAATCTGCACGAAATTGAGCCGTTCCTGAAGGTCTTTTGGCTTCATCACCCCGACCACCGGCAGGAAGATTCCCACCGCTCCGAAGACGCCAACCCAGTTCGGACTCAGGTGGGTGAAGAAGTCCGTCAGCCAGAGTACGATTACCAGAACAAACCAGCCGGCCAGCCGTTTTTCCTCGGCGGACATGGTGCCCAGATTCTGATATTCCTTTTGGAAAACTTCCAGGGTTTCGCCGGCATATTCCTCCCTGGCAGGACGGAACAGCAGCCAGGCCGTGGCCCAGTAAAGCCCCAGATTCAAAACGAGACTGGGCAGAATCCACATGAGGATATATTTGCTCCAGTAGACGTGAATCCCGTAATGGGAAAGAGTTCCTACGGCCAAAAGAGTGGGCTCCATACCGGTCATGAACATGAGCATCAGTCCTTGCGAGCCCATGAACATGCTGATCAGGATGAATTTGGCCATCCTGCTCCCCGGAGTTACGTTGAAAACCGCAAGAAGTCCGACTCCCACGGGAATGAGCACCGCCAACCTGGCAAAAACCGTGGGCAGGAGAGGGGTTAGAATCGCCCCCACCACGAGAAAACTCCAAAGAAGCCTGTGCGGGGTGGAAGCCTTGAGCTTTACCAGGGTCCAATAGGCCATCCTTTTGCCGAGTCCCGTCTTGTCGGCGGCGGCGCCGATGGCCAGACCGGCGAAGATCAGCCAGAGCACCGGGGCGGTAAAGCCGGAAAAGGCCACCTGCGGAGGGGCGATCTTAAAAAGAGCCACCAGGGTCATGAATAGAAGTCCCGCAAACCCCGTCGGCATGACTTCAAAGATCCAGAAGATTATTACCATGGCCAGAAGGGCCATGAAGTGCTGGCCGGCTGGTGTAACCCCGGCAAAATGGGAAAACCACAACCCCAGCGTTATTCCTATGGCCAGAACGCTGCCCAAAGCCAGCTTCCAGGAGGGAGCCTGTCCCCGGTAATGAGTAAGATCGGCTACTGTCACTAATGCCACCCCTAAAATTAAGATTTAGCAAGTCGTTGCTGCCGTCAAACTAAATAACTAACATGGTCGGCGGGAAAACGATCCCGATTGCTTCCTGCGGGCAATCCTGGCGGCAGGAACCGCAGTGCCAGCACTCATCCGGATACCTGACATACGGAACGAGTTTGCCTTCCTCATCCTCCCTGGAAAAAATGGCATCAGCCGGGCACAGTTCCTCACACAAACCGCAACCGACGCACTTATCCCTGTTAAAGATCGGCGGCATGACTTTCCCCCCTTTCTTGCTGCCCCGGTACCAGCACCTGACCACACCAATTCCCATCGTCCGTTGCCGGATAATCCAGCCGGTGGCGATAGGGCCCGCCTTTTCAATCGCCGAGATCCGCGCGCAGCCCGCCGCCGCCGAACTTGCCCCGGCGCGGAGCCGTCTCCGGTACAGCGATCATGATGAAAGCCACCAGCAACATGGCGGCGGCCGCAATGATCAAGGGAGTCGATAACCCCCAGACGCCGGCCGCCCAGCCCCCTACCGCCGGCATGACCGTGGTCCCTACGATAACGCCGAAAAAGTTGGCCACCCCGATCGCCGTGCCGTGCAACCTCTCCGGTACCGTTTCGCTGACAACGGTGGCCATGGCCAGGGATAATTGACCCCACCCAAAAAAGCCGCTGGCCGAGATCAGAACAGCCAGTAAAGCAGGGCTGATATTACTGGTAATATACACCCAATAAATCAGGCTGGCAATTAATGCCGATACAATAATGATTTTCTTTCTGCCGATAACGTCAGAGATGGCCGGTAAAACCATTTGACCTGCGAACCCCGCAATTCCCCAACCGGATAAAACAGAACCAGCCAGTACAGGCGATAGATGACGGACCTTGGTAAGGAACAACGGGTTAAACCCTATACTCACTTGTAACCAGGTTAATATTAGACAATTAAGAATAATAAGGTAAATCATTGGCCGATATTTAAACACCTCCCATATAGGGACCGCTTTCCTTGTGGCATCCCCCCTGTCTTTCTCTTTGACCACCAACGCGATTACAATGGCGACTATTACCGTGGCGGCACCGACCAGGGGAAAAACCCACCGCCAGCCGATCGACGCGGACAAGCGGGTGATAATGATGGCCCCTAAACCGGCCCCGACCAGAGTGTAGCCTCCGGAGTAAAGACCCATGTTGAGGCCCCGCCGGGAAGGAGCCGATCCTTCGGCAACCATGCTGTTTCCGACCGACCACCCGGTACCGTCGCCCACTCCCAGCAGACCCCTCACGGTCAACATGGAAGTAAAATTCCAGGCGATTCCCATTAAAGCCGCCATCATCCCGGCAAAAATCATCGAGGGTATGAGCACCTTTTTTCGGCCCAACCGGTCGGCCATGTTTCCGCCGACCCAACTACTGACCGCCCACAGAACGGAGGTGCCGGATATCAAGAGACCGGCTTGAAAATAACTCATATGGAACAGCGGAACCAATATCGGGAACAGAAAGGCGATACCTACCCTGTTCAGACCGATGAAGCCCCAAAGGAGAAGCATACAAGCCACCATGGTATACTCTTTTTTAACATTTGAGTCTTTATTCATTGCACGCAGTACTCCTTTCACTCATTTCTCATGTGGCTAACAGCCGACCCCGATGACCGCCCCCGCACTTACCCGTATTAAAGCCCGGCGGCCTGACTTTCCCTCCCTTCTTGCTGTCCCGGCATCCCGAAAGTGAGCGGTTGAAAGCTGACTTGTACCGAATCCCCGGGTCCTTTGCGCACCAGCACCTGACCACACCAATTCTCATCGTCCGTTGCCGGGTAATCAAGCCGGTGGTGGTAGGGTTTATTCCGGCTCTCTTTCCGAAATAGCGCCGCATGTGTCACCACTTCGGCAACCTGCCATAAATTGCAGGACTCATGAACCCGCATCAATTCGTGCAGATCCCCGGCTCTAAGTTCGTTCATGAGGCCCTTAGCCCTGGCAAGCTTGCGCAAAGCCACCTCCAGACCGTTTTCATTTCTTTCGGTGCCGACATACTCGGTCATGATCTTGCGGATAATGTCTTCAAATTCACCGTAGGAGATACCCCCACGGCGTTTTAGAAAGACAAAGGCGCTTTCATGCTTGTCAGCCGGCGGATCACCCGCCGAAACGGCGTCGTCGCCAAGACCGAGCGCATAAGCGGCGGCGGACTTTCCGGCCCTGTACCCACCCGTAACGGCCCCGTGCACGCAGCGATTGGCGTCGCAGGCGTCACCGCACGCGAACAAGCCGGGCACGGTGGAAGCGGATGTTTTGTCAACTTTAATCCCGCTTCCCGCAACTTCACTGGGACCGGCCTGCATTCCCTCGGACACCGTGATCTCCACCGGTCTATTGCGCAGATCCTCACCCCGTTGCCGCAAATAGTCCGGCAGCGTATCCTTGTCATAGCCCAGGGTTTCCTCCAGATGACGGAAATCCTGTTCGGAGAGTTGGGTGCAGTCGATAAAGAGCGGACCGCGTCCCTCCTTTATTTCCTTTAACGAGTAGAACACCACGTCGTAACGAGGGGCCTTGTTTCCCTGGGGGTGATATTTTTCCATATAGTACTCCCCGCGGGCGTTGACAAACCTCCCACCCATACCGGTAAAAGCGTTGAACCCCGGAGCGGCAAAGCCCTTGGGTAAAATTGTCATCCGCATGTATTCCATGTTGGCCAGGACGGCCCCCGCCCGAAAAGCCATCGCTATACCGTCACCGGTGTTAAAGGGCGACAACCAGCTGTTGAAGGGGTTTAGGCGGGGAGATTGGTACAGCCTGTTCGTATTGCCAGTGGCGATAACGACAGCTTTGCCATTGATAACGTGGAACTCGCCTGTCCTGATGTGGAAACCCGTCGCACCAACAACCCGGTTGTCGCCGACCAGCATATCCGTAGTAATTACCTTATCCAGGACCGTGCAGCCCAGGTGGCGGATTTGGGCCGCCAGCGCATGTTTGATCCTCTTCCCGTTGAAATTGATCCAGTAGGGGCCGGGTTGCCCCATGGACTTGGTCCGGTAGTAGGTTCCGTCAGGCTGCTTGAGGGTCGCCCCGATGCGCTCCATGCGCTGCAGGGCATCGGGCATTTCCTTCGAAACAACTTCGTCCAACACTTGCGGGTCGATAGTTCCCTTGCCAACCCGCCAGCAATATTCCAGGAACGCCTCCCGGGTATCCCAGGGTTCGCCGGTATTCATAAAGGCCATGAAATGGTCCACCCCGCCGCCGGTATCCCCGCTTCGCTCAATTTTGCCCTTGTCGATGACGACCACCCGCGCGCCCAGTTCGGCGGCGGCAATGGCCGCATTGCAGCCGGCCAGCCCCCCCCCGATCACCAGCACATCCGAAACAATGGTGTTGACCTTACTCGGTACATCCATTAAAGCCCCTCCCATAACTGAATTTTACGAATATTTACCCGATTCAACGGTTACTCCACATACAGAGCACCCGTCGGACAGCTTTTGACGCACTCGGGTTGACTGCCGACCGAACCGCCTCCGGAGGCTAAACAAAGAGAGCACTTTCCCACCTTCCCCGTTTCAAAGTTAAACCGCACGGCATGATACGGACAGGATTCAAGGCACGCCCGGCACCCGGTACACCGTTCTTCCAGCAAAACCGCCACTCCTCCTTGCCTTTTCCAGGCCCCGGCCCGGCAAACCCGGGTGCATTCGGGCCTGGCGCACTGCCGGCAAACCGCCAGATATTCACGGTTGTCCCTGATCTCCAACGCGAGATAACGGACACCGGGCGGCAGGTTGTTTTCACTCTGGCAGGCCACCACACAGGCCAGACACCCTATGCACTTTCCCTCCTTCAGACGCAGACGGGCGGGGTTGGGCAGCCTGGTCACATTGCAAACCTGGTCACGGTATGATGGTGTGGCCGATACCGGGTCGAATACGTCCGCCGTCAGAAGATTAACATTGGCGCCGCCGGATCTTTTTACCACCTGCCCGTGTTTGCCGCCGAACCCGTGCGGTACGGCTACCGTCCCGGGAGCCTGCGACTCAACAACCCGGCAGCTCAACCTGATCGAACCAACCGCTGTGGTTATTTCCACCAGATCATCATCGCCGATCCCCCTGGCCGCGGCTATGTCCCCGCTTATTTCGGCCTGATGCCGCGGGTATAACTGGTGGAGCCAGGGCAAGTTCGTCACCGCGGAATTATAGTGCATGGGCAGCCGGAAACCGGCCACCAACAGGTAAGGATAGGACGGATCAGGAGGCCCTGCCCCGGAAACGTTCCCCCTGGTAAAGCGGAAAAGCTCATCCGGGCACAACCTGATTTTCCCGGAAGCGGTGGGAAAGCCGTCGCGCCGGAACGAGCCTGGCGGGGTCCCGGCGTAAACAATGCCGTTCTGGTCCGCCGCGAGAGCGTCGACCGAATAACCGGACGGCGAAAGGATCCTGTTGATTACATCCCGCCCGGTAGCCAATTCCGAAAACCCCTCAACCTGAAGTCTCTTCCCAAGTTCGATAATTATCTCGTCTTCGGGGCGGGAACCGCCCTCCGGTTCGATCAGGCCGGGACCAAAGCGCACCAGATTGACCGGCATCTGCCTGGAGTAGGAAAGAACGCACCTTTCCAGCCCGGTCACCCCCGGCAGGAAGTAATGGGCCCGGTCAGCCGTTTCATTCAGGTAGAGGTCGATGCAAACCAGGAGTTCCAGTTGCTCCAGAAAAGACAGAACCCTCCTGGTATTAGGCCAGGCGCTGACAGGATTACCCATTACGGTAACAAGGGCTTTGACGCGGTGGGAAGCCGCGGGTAGATAAGCGGCCGCATTGGCAAAGGGGAACTCCGGATAGGCCAAATGCTCCCGTTCCGGCGCGGGACGGGTTGAAGCGAGGGGGAAAGGCGGCCGAAAACAGATTCCCCCGGTTATATCCACATTGCCGCAGATAGCGGAGAGCACCAAAATGGCCCGGTTGACCAATGTGGCCTGCCGCTGGTGCATCACCCCTTCCCGCCGGTCCGCGCAAGCGGGGCCGGCCGTGGCGTAATACCGGGCCGCCTGCCGGATGACGGTGGTTGATATGCCGGTAACCTCGCTGACCCGGTCAAGCGGATAGGAGGACAGTTCTTCCCTTAACCGGTCAAATCCCTCACAGTGCCTCTCCACAAAGGCCTCATTGAAAAGCTTTTCCTCGACGATGACCCGGATTAACCCCATCACCAGGGCAAGATCCGTACCGGGGCGGACCGGTATCCACAGGTCGGCCTGGCGGGCGGTTTCCGTTGGCCGGGGATCGACGACAATCAACTTGGCCCCATTTTGCCTGGCTCTGATGATATCATCCATCAACCGGAGGTAGCGGTGCATACCCGTAGCGGCCGGATTGGCGCCGAAAAGCAAAATGCATTGGGCCTGCGGGTAGTCGCAAACCGGCGCCATCCCCGGGCCGAAAACCATACCGGATGAAATATCCCGGGGCGATACGCACAGGGACCAGGTCGAGGTATAGTTGGGAGAGCCCAGACCGTACAGGAAGTCCTTATTGAGCCAGCTGATGTTGGTCTTGGCGATTGTTCCCTCGTACAAGGCCAGGCTGTCGGG
>JAJYZD010000182.1 GCA_021800315.1 Bacillota bacterium
ATTTGTTACCTCCTCACGCACCGGATATGCTAGTCACCCGAATCGACCAATTGGTGACAGGAGACTTTCACTCCCAGGTTACTCAGCCTTGACGGCTGCTCCGCCTCGCTGTCCTACGCATGACCCCAGCCGTCGCCGGCTGAGTACCAAGGACTCGCTACTGGTGGCTGGTTAAGCCTTGCCAGGTGGGCGTCGCACCCACTATATGAAGCGACCTTGCCCGGCCGCACCGATCCACTGACCAAAGATTTTCGGATCGTCTTCACCGGCCGAAAAAACCTCGAATGACTACCAACCCAGGTCCTACGCGTGCACATCCTGGTTCACTGAAAGTTTACTTTAATCCTGAAGTAGCCATATCCGGCAACAAGAACGGCATGTCTTAGAAATATGTTGACGGGCCCGGCCAGCGAGAGCGGATGGACCCACCATGCCGGAGGCCTGTTCATGTGGTGCCAAATCCGGAAGTCCCGGAAGTTCGGGAAGGGGTGGACCCCCTCCAGGCAGAGGTGCGATCTGACATGCTCAGACCTGTCAACTAATTTTTGCGCCCCAATGAGACATGCCACAAAAACTCTATCGATTTAGGCATTTGTGCAATGTTGTGGACAGCCGATCACATTGAGGAGGTAGGGATAAAATTGCCCCTCAAAATTGGATTAACACCCGACTGCAAACATGGACGGTTATATGATTCAACTCCGAAAACCCTTTCGCCCACCCGGCATCTACACCATGCAGTGTCCTACAGCCATGCATACCACTATATCCGGGCGGGCCTGTCCGATCACCGTACTTTCCGGAGTGGAATCTTATATACACGTGACACTTGGCAGAAAACTAAGAGGAAAAAAATCCAAGCCATGCCATTTTGAAGGTATGGTTTTTTCCCCATACTTGTATGGGTTTTCCCCATACTCAAAAACAGAACGAACCCCTTCGGAGAGTAAGCGGCTATCCAATCTGTATCACGGAATGCTATCTCATTCTTTTTTATACCATTCCCTCCCTTCGGTCCTGAATCAGGAACCAGGGAGCAGCGCCTTCGGCGCGGGTTAGGAACCGGTCCAGAGGAAAAAAGTATGGCTTATTTTCGGAGGTAGAGTAAAGATGATACCGCAAGATCAAGTCCAGCGGGCCCGGCAGGCCGACCTCGTGCAGTATCTCATGGCCCAGGGCCACGACCTGCGCTCCGAGGGTATCCAGTACCGCCTACCAGATCATGGCGGTCTCCTGGTCGAGCGTAACCATTGGTATTGCCACAGCACCTATCAGGGCGGCAACACCCTTGACTACCTGGTCCAGATCGAGGGCATGTCGTTTCCGGCCGCGGTCGAGGCCCTAACCGGTATCCGGCCGACGCCGCCGGCTCATCCCCGGCCGGCAAAAGAAGACACTTCCAAGGAATTTGCACTTCCAGAGCGGGCCGAGGACGACCACCGAGTGTTTGCTTACCTCACTCAGACCCGAGGTATCCCCGGCCCCCTCATCGCCGAGGTGGTCCGGACCGGCCTTCTCTATCAGGATGTCCATGGGAACTGTATCTTCCCCACCCGGGATGACGCCGGCACAGCCAGGGGTGCCATCATCCGGGGTACCTGTACCTACGGCGAGCCTTTCAAAGGCCGAGCCCCCGGATCAGATATGGAATTCGGCTGGCACTGGCCGCCAAGTTACGGTCGCAGGAGCAGCGACCTGGTGATAGTGGAGGCCCCAATCGACGCGATGTCCCTGGCTGCCATGTCGGCAGCCCCCAACCTCTACGACTCACACGTGCTCGCCCTGGGCGGCCTCCACCAGGAGGCTGTAAACAGTTTCTTGGACCGGCACCCGGAGGTTACGCGCGTAAGCCTATATCTCGACAATGACGGGCCTGGACGGACGGCTGCCGCAGAACTGCGTCTTGCGCTTGGAGCACGCGGACAGGTGCCGACGGAGCATTATCCAGCCAGTAAGGACTGGAACGAGGAACTTTTTCGCCGGCAGGCAACGGCAACCAGTTCCCGATATTACACGCCCCGCCAACCGGCCCCGGACCAAGACCGTGAGCGTTAACCTGCCCCTCCGGCCCTATTTTTTTCTTCCAGCCCCGCAGAAAGGAGTGTTTCGAGTGTCCAAGACCCTCATCCTGGCCGAAAAGCCCAGCGTTGCCCGCGATATCGCCCAGGCCCTGTCCGTCCCCCTGGCTGACCCTGCCCCCCACGAAAACGACCAAAACGAAAACGACCAATATGTTATCACGTCCGCAATCGGGCATTTGGTCGAGTTGGCCACGCCCGAGGCCTACGATCCGGTCTGGAAATCCTGGTCCATGGGTACCCTGCCGATGGTTCAGGAGACATTCCAGCTTCAGCCGATCAGGGACTCCGCCGCCTACCTCTTCGGCCTGAAAAAACTCCTCGCCCGCCGGGACATCAACCTGGTGATCAACGCCTGCGACGCCGGCCGTGAGGGGGAACTGATTTTCAGGTACATCATGCGCCACGCCGGCTGCACTAAGCATGTGAAACGCCCCTGGCTCAGCGAGAACACCCCCTCCGCCGTGCGGACCGCCTTCAGCCGCCTGCGGGACGGGGCCGAGATGGCCAACCTGGGCACCGCTGCGGAATTGAGGTCCTGCGCCGACTGGCTCATCGGGATCAACGCCACCCGGGCTTACACCGTCCGCCACTCCGGCTTCGGAAACGTTTTGTCGGTCGGCCGGGTCCAAACGCCCACCCTGGCACTGTTGGTCCAGCGGGAACAGGGGATCCGGGGCTTCCAGCCCCTTCCCTACTGGCAGTTGGTTGCCCAGTTTTCCATCAGAGCCGGCGAAACCTACGCCGGGACCTGGACCCGGGATGATCGGGACCGGTTTCCCACCCAGGCCGAAGCGCAGCGCATTCAGGATGCCCTGGCCGGTGTCAACCGGGCCACCGTGGCCCGCGTCGAGCAGAAGGACAAGCAGTAGCCCCCGCCGCAGTTGTATGACTTGACCAGCCTTCAAAGGGATTGCAACCGGCGCTTTGGCCTGACGGCCAAGGCCACCCTGGACGCGGCGCAGGCTCTCTACGAGCGGCACAAGCTCTTGACCTACCCGCGCACGGCCAGCAGGCACTTGACGGCCAGTTTGGCCGGTACCTTGCCGGGACGCGTGGCCGCGGTCACGGCAACCAAGGAGTATCCCATCCCGCCGACCACCACGTTGACGGACCGGCGGTTCGTTGATGACAGGAAGGTAACCGACCACCACGCGATCATCCCCACGTCTGCCCGGCCCAACTTGGAGGCCCTGGGCAGAGAAGAACGGGCTGTTTACGACCTGGTTGCCCGGCGCTTCCTGGCCGCGTTCTTTCCGGCCTACCGGTACCGGCAGATTACGGTGACCACCACGGCCGCCGGAGAACCCTTCCTCTCGAAGGGCCGAACGGACATTGATGCTGGCTGGCGGGTCCTTTACGGCCGCGATCCGGACGAGGAGACGGAGCCGACGTTGCCGCCCCTGGCCGAGGGGCAGACAGTCAGCCTCGACGACCTGCAGGTAGCCGAAAAGGCCACCAAACCCCCGAAACGGTACACCGAAGCGTCCCTCCTGGGGGCGATGGAGAACGCCGGCCGGCAGAACGACGACGATGCCCTGGCGGCCACGTTGAAGGACACCGGCGGCATCGGCACCCCGGCCACCCGGGCCGCCGTCATCGAAAGGCTCACCCAGGTGGGATACGTGGTCCGGGCCAAGAAGGACTTGGTGCCCACGCAGAAAGGAGAAGCCATCATCGATCTGGTGGATGAAAGGTTGAAGTCGCCAGAATTGACGGCCCAGTGGGAGCAGAGATTGTTGGAAATCGAGCGCGGGGCAAAGCCGAGCTGGTTTTGGGGCGGGATTGTTCAGATGACCCGCGAAATCGTGGAAGCCGTACGGAGCCAGCCGCAGCGGACCGTGCCTGGGCAGACGACGAGGCCGGCGGGAGGAAACCGGACCAGGGGAAAACGAGCCACGAGAACCCAGAGGACACGTTCCAGGGCCGGGTAACAGTTTCTGAGATCCTTCAGCATGAACAGACGGTTCAACTTCCGTGAAATAGAAACGCCAAGAGGAGAACTCTGGTCCTCCTCTTGGCCTAAGCCCTTCGCCGTTACCTCCCGGCCAGCATGGCGCGCATTCCACGCCAGCGCTAATCGTTACTCAATACTTATCGACCATATACCCGAACTACTTTAGGGGGCGGCAGCAGATTCAAGCTGGCCAGGTAGGTCAAGCCAGACCAGTTTCAGTCCCGGTTTTTGGCGCGCCATGCGCGGATATCCGAGCTGTCGGCGCCGCCGCGCTATCACGAGCGAGCCAGGCCCGCCCGGGGTTACGAGCAGGAGTTCGACCGGTAAGGTAGGCGGTGCCCGGAGACAGACCCCCCGACCAGCAGGATGGGCCTGACAGCGGGCGCCCATCCGGTACGCTATGCCCTGCGCGGCCCAGGGATGCCGCTGTGCCCACGCGCCAGGGGGAGCAAGCGGGCGGGGCTGGAAAAGAAAAAAGATGGCCGGCGATGGCCGGATAATTACGGTCGGTTGCGTTTTAAGGTATTCGTGGTATAATACTTACCAGGAGGTGTTAACCATGGGCAAAGCGAGTCAGGCGGTCTTTGAGGAATTAAATACTGAGTTAGACCGGATCGTAAGCGTTCTTATTAATGAATATGATCCGCAAAAAATAATTTTATTCGGCTCGCTTGCCAGCGGCAATATTCATGAATTTAGCGACATTGATCTTATCGTTATAAAAGAATCGGACAAGGGCTTTTATGATAGATTAGAAGAGGTCGGCTTATTAATTATGCCTGAAATCACCGGGGCAGACATCTTAGTCTATACCCCAAAAGAATTTGAATCAAAGAAAGATTCACCGTTCTTTAGGGAAGAAGTTTTTAAGAAGGGCAAGGTCCTTTATGATGCAAAAGCCAGCTGATTGGATCAAAGTAGCCCATGATGATCTTAGAATGACTGAGCTTGCCATAGGTGAAGATATTTTCGGCATGGCTTGTTTTCACGCACAACAAGCTGCCGAAAAAACGTTAAAAGGCTTTCTTATCGTAAATAATGTAAATTACCCTCAGAAACATGATTTAATTAGATTAAACCGCCTATGTAGACAGATTGACAGTAATTTTGTCGAACTTAAATCCCAGGTTACACTTCTCAACCAATTCTACATGCCGTCTCGGTATCCGGATGCTGCCGTTGGAATGACTCCCGAAGGAATGCCTACCAAGGAAACGGCTCGTAAAGCGCTTGATTTTGCCCGCGAAGTTGTGGAGTTTTGCTCTGAAAAAATAAAGCAGGTAGAAGAGGCTAAACAACAGGCTGAACAAAAAAAAACAGATCAACAGCAAAAGGTGTATTACAAACCAAAGAACACTGTACAAGAAAAAGACAGAGAACCCGAAAGATAAGCCGGCGATGCAGTCGGCTATTTTTTTGAGGCCATCCTCAATATCTTGTGGCCGTTCGGAACACTTCGCCGCCGATCCGCCGCACCGCCCTACTACATCTAGCGCCCCCTGCGTTTTCCCCTGGTCTTGTCCCAAAACCAACAGAAGGAGTTTCCGGGCGGGCCCGCCAGGCACCATACGGAGGCCGAAACCTCCCAGGCGGGCCGCCCCTGCCCCTTCCCTTTTCTGCGATTAATTGGTCTTAATCGGAGAAGAGGCCCCATCACCGTTTCAAAAAGTCAGCCATACCGGGCTGGCTTTTTCTGTCACCGCCTGATTATCTGAACTTCGGAACTCCGAATAACTTTTAGGAGGAAAACATCGTGGCAAAAGTCGTTGCCCTGACGAAGGAAAACCCGGGTATCCTTCTGGCCAACTTCGCTGCCCACCTGGCCGGCAAGGACATCAAGCCCGCTGGCTACGCCGGCGACGTTCGCCGCTTCACTGACTGGGTGACCCGGAAGTACGGGGATTTCTCCTCCGCCTCCGTTTCCACCCTGGACGTGGTGGTTATACCGGTCCCACCTGCAGGCCACCGGCAAGGCCCCGGCCACTGCTAACCAGGCCCTGGTCAGCCTGCGCGTCTTCTTCGCCTGGCTTGTCCAGGCCGGCCAGATCCGGCAGAACCCGGTCGCCGACGTGAAGCAGGTGGCCACCGCCACCCGGCCGGTCCCCAAGTGGCTCACCCGGGCCGAGCAAGCCGCGCTGTTCCACGTCATCCACGGAAATGACCGGGACATGGCCATCTTTGGTCTGATGCTCCACGCCGGCCTGCTGGTCAGCGAGGTTTGCCACCTGGTCCGCGGGGACATCCGGATTTCCGACCGGAAGGGAACCGTGAGGATACGCCAGGGCAAAGGGAACAAGTTTAGAGAGGTGCCCCTGAGCAAGACGCTACGGAAGATTCTGGCCGCCTGGTTGGAGCAGAACCCAGAAGGCCCCCTCTTCCCCAACCGCTGCGGCCAGCCGATCACTATCTCTGGCATCGAGAAGCTGTTGGCCGAATACGCCTATCGGGCCAAACTGGAAGAGATCACCCCACACCGCCTGAGACATGCGTTCTGCAAGAACCTTGTGGACCTGGGTGTACCGCTGGACCAGGTGGCCATGCTGGCCGGGCATGCTTCGCTGGACGTGACGAAACGGTATACCACGCCGAGCATGGCGGACCTGCAGAGCGCGGTGGATAGGACGGCGTGGGAATGAAAAGACACTAAACCGTAAGAACGACCTACGTTTCACGGTTTAGCACCAATGCCAGAATCCTTTTCGAACTCCATTTGGGCTTGAATAGCTTTCGTTGTAATGTCTTGCAAATACGTCTTAGCCCAGCCTGCTTTAGGATGATTAAGGCCCGCTTCACATTCTGAAATTATCTCGCTGCACGCTGCTGCGGCCAAAGGCGCGATACCGATGTTCGTTGGATGAAGTCGCCAAGCCAAGGTGCGGCGCCCTCCAACCGTCATCACGTTTACTCCAACGGCGGTTCCGTGTGCCAATAATGAGAAAGTTGAGTACCACCGGACTTGCAGTTCGGTAAAACTCCCAGCGTTCATGCCCGCAGAGATTCCTGCCTTTATTATTTGTCACCATTTTCGGAGGTGTCAATGTCAGCGCCACCCTACCTTGGCAAGTCCAGGGGGAGCCCCTTGCGCGCGAGCCTCCGCGGCCGTGGTTCCGCAAGGAAGGGGCCAAGGGCCTTGTCCGCCTAGGTCTCAGGCTACCACGGCCGCCCTCGCTCGCAAGGGCTTCGCAAGGCTCCGGCTGTCACCTGCAAGTCTTTGGCCGAGGACATTGGCAGTTGGAATTCGGTGACAAATAATCCGGCCTACCACACTGGAGAGTACCGCTCCCCGGTTTTCCCCTATCCGGGACTTGACGGCCCAGGCCGACCAGGATATAATGATCACATATCGGTTATGGCTGGGGATGGTTCCGCTGTGGCATGGGAAATTATATTCTACAAGACATTTTATGGTAAACGTCCCGTGGCGGACTTTCTCAGATCCTTGAAACCCGCTGAACGGGCGAAAATCGGTGAAACTTTTGACCTGGTGCAAAAATTTGGTCCGCATGTGGGGATGCCGTTTGTCAGACACTTAAACAATGACATTTGGGAGATGCGTACTCCTTTTGCTGAACAGACGTTTAGATTGTTCTTTTTTATTGATTCCAACAAGCTTATGGCAGTGCATGGCATCGTTAAGAAAACCATGAAGACTCCAGCCAATGACATACATATTGCTATAGACAGAATGAAAGACCATATCCAAAGAAAGGA
>JAJYZD010000008.1 GCA_021800315.1 Bacillota bacterium
CAACGAGCCCTGGCTGGTTTCCATATGACCACACCGCCTCTGGTTGTATATCATACAACCAGATTATAGCACACACCTTAGCCTGTGGTCAAATACTTTTTTTCCCTCACAACGTTGTCCTGCACCCCTTGACAGGCTACGGCTTGA
Organism: Bacillota bacterium; assembly: GCA_021800315.1. Taxonomy (GTDB): domain Bacteria; phylum Bacillota; class Desulfotomaculia; order Desulfotomaculales; family JAJYZD01; genus JAJYZD01. Next base: position 148 of record JAJYZD010000008.1, read on the forward strand.
CGGTACGGGGCCGATGCTATACAATAAGGGTGTGGAACGTGCTGATGTGGCTCAGGGGTAGAGCAGCGCACTCGTAATGCGCAGGTCGTGGGTTCGAATCCCACCATCAGCTCCAGTAAAATCAAGGCTTCCGGGGTTTTCGTCCCGGGGCCCTCTTCGTTTTTGGTGCCCTCTCGAAAAGACGAATTTCCCATGATAGAAGTGCACAACATTCGAGGGGCGCGTGTCCACCCACGATATTAGTGGAAAGGCCAAGCAATAAGCAGATAGAAAGGAATAATTAAGCCAGGCGCTTTGCCACGGTAATGTATCACTATTTTTGCCCCTCGCTCGTCGAGCAGGCGCACTAGCTGCCAAACCTTATTCCCAATTCACATCCTCGCTTATTTACTTACGCGGACTAACCTATGTTGGTGCCTCCAGGAGACTTAGGGACCCGGGTTACCAACGAATTCAATTACTTCGATGCTAACCGTACCCGCAGTCGCGTTCCCCCCGTTAAAGGTATTACGCAGTTGCTTAGCAATCTATTCAATGATTTGTGCATGTTGCCGAAAACTCCCAGGCGGCACCTTGCGCTTTATCTTAGGCCTGACAAAAGGCACTTTTCCAGCCTGTCTCATCGCCGTCTTACTTCCCCCGACTTCATTCAGCAAAAAGACACTGCGTTCCAGACCAGGTCTCACTCTTGCGATAATCACCGTTGGCAATACCGGATCCATCCATCGATCCATCTACAATACCCCTTTCTCGCCTATATTGTGGTACACCCCCATAAAGTCTTCGGACTCCCCGTTGCGGTAACTTGACCTGACGTTCGCCAGACGCTCGGCATATTTGTCCACCAAACGGCTGTACCTAATTCTCTAACTAACTAAGAACAGCACAATTGACACCTCTCCTAAAATTATGATCATCGAAAAGAACAAATTTGAAATTAGTGGGTCAGGGCCGGAATGTATACTACGGCTACCCCCCCTAATAACAGAATCCCCGTGGTAAACGTAAAGCAAAGTATTGCTTCAATTCTCTGGCTCACCATTGTTCCTCCTCTTTACCGTTTCTGGGATCTCTACTGGGTACATGTTAACACGGAAAAATTAATACTATCTGAAGAGATCGTTAAAATATAAGAAAACTTCCTCCCATCATATTAGAGTCATAGCAAATTCTTACAAACCTTTACGTATAGCTATGGGTTTGTGCTAATCATCACGACTGAAATTGTGGTAGGAGGCCGATTTGGAGCTGTTGTGCCCCACAAAAATATTCTTCTCTCCATGTAATCCCTCCGTACAAAAAAGTGCCTCCCTCTTTGTACTTGATCCCGTGATCGATGGGAAAACATCGCGTGGGTCATTGTGAGACCTATCTTTCGCAAGGCGGTGTCTGGTCTCAGGTAATTGAGCAAGCGGGACTAATTTTCGCAAGAGCCCTTGCCATAATCGAATTGCAAGATGTGGATTTTTACTACCGGGGCGACGCGGCCGGTGTCAACGCCCTGCTGGCCATGGCTGCCGGTCAACAACCTTGCTTTCTCAGGGATATCTCCATGCCCATAGCGGCCTCCAGGATGTCACACCTGGCGAATTTGCTTTTGGCGGCGAGTTCTCTGATCTCGGCGGGGGTGTAAGCCATCTTGACCAGCATGAACTTAAAGGATAACTTGGTGAATAACGAATCAACCAGGCTCAGACCCATGGCGTCGACGCCCTCCTTGATCTCCCGCCAGGAGGAGTTCCGCCGCAGGTCCTCAATCAAGGCTTTGCCCCCGGGCTTCAGGACCCGGAAGATTTCGTCGGGAACCTGCACCGGATCCGGAAAGTTCTTGAAAGCGGCGGTGCAGACAACGAAGTCGAAGTTATCGTCTTGCAAGGGCATCCGGCCCGCGTCTCCCTGGCGGAAGTCCACCTGTCCAGGTAGCCCGGCCCCGGGGCGATTTCGAGCACGTGGGCGCCCGGCCGCAAATAGCCGCTGACCTTTTGGGCCCACGATTTGTACTGTTCCATGTTCTTGCGGGTCGTCCTGGCGTACCAGTGGGCCATGGATCCGTCAATGGTCAGACTCTTACGGCTCCGGTAGCGGGTCACGGGGTTTTCGTTCATCATCCCTGGTTCCCCCCTGGATATTGGTTCGCGGTCTAACCGGAACCGGTCTTCTTGAGTTCCTTGACTTGGGAGTCGTCGTTGCGCTCCAGGACGTCCCGGTATTCGACCAGGTCGATGTGACAACCTGGTCCCAGCCGGACGTTGTTTCCCCGCACCACTTGGACCGTGCTGTATTCCAGGTAGACGTCGTCGGCCTCGATGGTTTCCGCGACCAGGCCGGCCGTCGAATGGAACAGGATGGAGGCGAGGAGTCTGGTCAGGATATTCGGATTGTTCCCGCGGACGGTGACCTTTTCGCCGCCGATTTCCCGCACCCGGGTGCCGCCGGGGGAAAGAACGTCAATGTCGCCGGCATTCAGCATGCCGCCGATGTGGAAAACGCCCCGGCTGGTGAAAGTTTCTGACTGGCAATCACCCTTTATCTTTACGTGGCCTGATATTTCCACTTCCTCGGCCGCTATATTGCTGTCGAGGCGGGAAAATCCCCCGACGCTCATCCGTTTAACCGCAATGTCCCCGGCTATTTTGGAAAACCCGCTGACCGCCAATCCATCCGAGTGCCAGGCGCCCTTGACGATGGCCACACCGTTTATCCTGCCGTCCTTGGCCGTAATGTTGCCGTGGACCCTGGCGACACCATCGACATTGAAGTTCAGACAATCGATATCTCCGGTTATTTTCGCCGTCCCCTCGATCAACACGTTGCCGAAAACGCCCCCCGACGCGCTGCCGGCGCCGGAGATCTCCAGGTTGTTCCTGACTTCGTTTTCCATGATCAGACCTCCCAACCAGCCATTATCCGGTCAATATCTGCCTATTTCGCTGCAATCCTCTTCGTTTCCCCGGCTTTGGCCCCCTTGTCCTTCTGGAAGCTGTCCCGGTATTCAACCAGGTCAACCTCGCAGTCCGGTCCCATGGTGATGTTGTTTCCCCGCACGACTTTGGCCTTGACCAGCTCCAGGTGGATATCGTCACCTTCGATGGTTCCGGCCGTGAAAGCGCCGGGTTGACGGAAAATCTTCAGCAATCTCTGCAGGCCGAAGGGAACCTGGATCCTTATATTGATGTTTTCGCCGCCGATTTCCCCGGCCCGGGAACCGTAATGCCTTATGTCGATGGTGCCGGCGTTGAGCATGCCGTTTATGGCTACGGTCCCCCTGGCGACGAAGGATTCGGCTTCGCAGCCGCCCCTGGTTGCCAGGTAGCCGCTTATATTGATCGACTCCGCCGTAACATTCCCGGCAATATCGGCCTGACCGCTGATGTTGATTTTCCGCGCGGCAAGGTCGCCCCGGCCGGTGAAGCTCCCGCTTATCCTAACCTCGTCCGCCCGCAGGTTTCCTCCAATGGCGGCGTGGCCGCTTACCCTGAGGGTTTTGGTTTTCAGACTGCCTTGGACTTCGGAGGAACCGCTGATCCGAAAGTCGGCGCAGTTCAGGTCGCCGTTGATTTCCGCCTGGCCGGACACCGTGACCTGGTTGAAAGTCCCGCCCGCGACCGTGGTGGAGCCGGCAATTTTCAAGTCCTGCCGGGTTTCTTCGGCCATCTTACATACCCCGCTTGCTTATTTTCGCTTTCAATTCCTCGATGCAGCCCGCCAGGTTCAGCCGGGCGGCGACCCTGGTGCCCTTTTCGAAGCTGATCCGGCTGGGAGCGGACACCAGCAGGCAGGTGGCGATGCCCAGCTTGCGCAGGAAAAACAGTTCGCAATTCTTACCCTCGAACGTCTGATATTCGTCTTCCAGTAACTGCAACAGTGTTTTGCCTTCGTCCAGACTGACCAGGCCCGTGGCGAGCATCTTTTCCAGCACATACAGGTAGAGGATCTTTTCGAAGGAAAACACCGGGACATCTCCATAATGTTGCAAGAAAAGATCCAGGGCTATCCCTGAAACAATGCCGCTCTCGCGGACCTGTTCCCCGGTCAGGACCACCTCGGCCGGGTTGGGGGAAAACAGGTCGGCCAGGTCGTCCAGGGACCGGTCCTCTTTCATGTTCTTGATCTTGTCGATCCTGACCATGATCCTGTCCCGGGGAAAGAACGTCTCCTGGCCGGTAAACGTGGATTTTCTAATGAACCACTCCTCGGGAATCAGGTTCTTTCGTTTCCACCGGTACAGCTGACCGTACGAGATCCCGGTCGCTTCCAGCAATTCCTTCTTGGAAATGAGGTCCTGGTCCATCGTGCTAAACACCCCCGGTGCCATAAGCGTAACATAACACTGTTACGATGTCAACAGGTAAGGGCGGTGGCCTTACCATTTGAGGATCCCTGACGGGTACCCGTGGTTCTCAATAATGGGAAATTTTTGGTACCAACCGGTGACCCCAGGCCCGCCCGGTTAATAGGATAATGGAGACGAAATTGGGCACAGGGGAGATTCAATTGACCTTACGCGTCCGCAAAAAGGCGGTGTTTTCCCCGGTACGGACGGGTCTGACGCCGTTCGAGATTCGCCGGGCCTATAACATCCCCCGTCATCTGAACGGTTCCGGGCAGACCATCGCGCTCCTGGAATTCGGTAGCGGCTGTTCCCGGAGCGACATCGACACTTTCGTCCGAAGCTTCCAGGGAATTTTCGACTATGATCTGCATTTTGTAAGTCTTGACGGGGCGGACAACAACGGCGATGCAAGCCCCGATGACATGGAGGCCACGCTGGATATCGAATGGGTCCTGGCAATGGCTCCCAGTGTCAGGATAGTGGTTTACGAAGCGCCTGGCGTCCGGACCTACGGGGAGTTCGGCCGAAACCTCCTGGCGGTCCTGCGGTACGTGGTTAATGACCGGGTGCACAAACCCTCGGTGATCTCCATCTCTTACGGTGATGCCGAGGAAAACTTCATCGACGCGGGGTACGCGGAAGTGGAGAATGTTTTGACCCAGGCCGCCGCCAAAGGCATATCCGTTTTTATATCCTCCGGCGACCAGGGCGCCTACGGCTCGCACCGGCTGGACGGAGAAAAGGTCCCCCGGGTGGATTTTCCCGCTTCCTGCCCCCACGCCATGGCGGTGGGCGGTACCTCCCTGGCGGTAAATCCTTACGCGGAAACCGCCTGGACCTACTGGGGGCCGCGAAACGGCGGGGCCACCGGCGGGGGTTTTTCCCGCCTTTTCCCCGCCCCGTATTACCAACTGTCCCACCTGGTGCGCTACAAGGAGACCGGGCGCGGGGTTCCGGACGTGGCGGCGGTGGCCGACCCGGCCAACGGTTGCCAGGTGGTGTTCGAGGGACGTCCCCAGGTTGTGGGAGGTACTTCCCTGTCCGCGCCCATCTGGGCCGGAATCACCGCGCTGGTCAACCAGGCCACCGGCAAGCGGGCGGGGCTCTTCACGCCGGCGTTGTACCAGAATGCCTCGCCCATGCGCGACATCACCCAGGGCAACAACAACTTCAACTCTGTCCTGGGCTACCAGGCCGGGCCGGGTTGGGATCCGTGCACGGGGCTCGGTTCCCCCGATGTCGGCAAGCTGATCGATCTGCTTGCCGGCAAGCCGGTCGAGTCCGGCTACGTCACCACTATCAGGTTGACCGCCGGCCAGAGGCAGTACACGGTGAACAGAAGGTCGAAGTGGATGGAAGCGGCGCCCATACTGGTTTCGCCGGGCCAATTATACGTTTCCGTCCGGGTTCTGGCCGATATCCTGGGGGCGCGCAGGATCGAGTGGGAGGATGCAACCAAGACGGCTGTCATCAGGAAATAAAGTACTTCGGGTAACAATAATCATCACCAGGGAAGGTGGGAAACCGTGGATGTTCAAACGGCGGTCTTTGCCGTCCTGAAAGATCTTGTAGTCCTGGCCGGAACGGTTCTCCTGGGATTCGTCATGAACTACGTGCACAAGTACTTCACGAACAAACAGATTGAAACCGCCAAGCAACTGGCCGTCCTGGCTGTGACCTTCGTGGAACAGGTAGCGAATTCATTGGGCCTGACCAATCCGGAGAAGCTCCGGTTGGCCATTCAAAGGGCCGAAGCCCTGGCCGCGAAAATCGGTATCAATTTAACTACCCAACAATGGGAAACTCTGATCGAGGCCGTACTGGGCGAGCTGAAGAATATCTGGGCGGCGGCCTGAACCCTGCTTTCGGGGCCCAAGCGGCCCCTTTTTCCCGGCGGCCGGCTGGACAGGCAGCCCAATGCCTGGTAAAATAAGCCTGAGAATAAGGTAAAGGTGGGTGCGTCATGCAGATTGAATGGTTGGGACACGCGTGTTTCTTGTTGACCGGGACCGGCGGGGTGAAGGTGTTAACCGATCCTTTCGACGAAAAGGTGGGCTATCCGCTGCCAAAGGTGGAAGTGGACGTTGTTACGGTCAGCCACCAGCATTTCGACCACAACGCCACCCATCTCCTGCCGGGGAAGCCGGCGGTGGTGGAGGGGCCGGGCCGGCACACGGCCGCGGGAATCGAAATCCGCGGTGTGGCGACCTTCCACGACCAGGAGCGGGGCGCCAACCGGGGCGCCAACACTGTTTTCGTTATCGGCATGGACGGGTTGAACGTCTGCCACCTGGGCGACCTTGGGCACAACCTTTCCCCGGAGAGTGCGGCGGAGATAGGGGCGGTGGATGTCCTGTGCGTGCCGGTGGGCGGCTTTTACACCATCGACGGCAAAGTGGCCCGGGAGACCGTCGACCAGCTCAAACCGGCCGTAATCCTGCCCATGCACTATAAATTCGACCCCGGGATGGGTATGCCCATAGCGCCTGTGGAGGACTTTCTCCAGTACTATCCCGGGGCCCGGAGGCAAAAGGCCCTGATTCTGGACAAGTCTTCCCTGACCAGGGAGTCCCAGGTGGTCGTACTCGAACTCGGAGCATAAGCAAAGGCCCCCTTTTCATGGCCGGATAATTGGCATGTCTCATTTTTGCCCGAAAATTCGTTGACAGATCTGCGGGTCTGAGACGGCAGCCTCACCCAGCAGGCCGGTCAACATATTTCTGAGACATGCCCTTTCCGGATCGGGGAAACCGACCCGGCAAATCGATCTTATTTCTCATCGTTCAGGGCCGCCAGGATCCGGTCGGTGTTAAAGCCCTTTATCACCCGGCCGTTGACCACGCTCAGGGGAAAGGACCTGTCCTTGCTGATCTCGTCGACTTCCCGCAGGGCCCGGTCCCGCTCCTTCCCTTGCAGGAGGTCTATGTCCACAAAGGAATACTCGATGCCTTCCTTGTCCAGGAAGCTTTTCAACCGCTTGCACCAGGGACAGGTGGAAAGGGTGTAGAGCTTGACCAACTTGCGATCCCTCCTTCACGCCAACTCCTTGGAGGGAATATTCGCCCCAAGTTCCTCCACTTCCTCTTAGCCCGCCCGGAAAAGACTGGCAAGACCCGGTGGAGCGGCGGGAATGAACGGCACAAGGTCAGTGCAGCCATGGATGATAGGGGGTAAACCACGCCTGGACAGTCGATTTCGGGTCGGCCAGGCTCCCGGGCGCGGGATTTTGTCTGCCGGCCAGCCCGCTGCCGGCCGGATCCAGGGTCAGACCCAGCCGGCCCAGGATCAGGGCCGCCGTTTTGATGGGCAAGCCGGTCAGGTTGGGGACCACTACCCGGGATCCCGGACTGGGAGCGGTCAGAACCAGGCGGACTGCTCCGCCGGGATTGAGGCGGGAAGAGGGGGGCGGTTCCTGGCTTTGTACTACATTGCCGGATCCGGTTAGGACATTCTTCAATCCGAGGTATTGCAACTCCGATTGGGCCCAACCGGTAGGGAAGCCGCGCAGGTCGGGGACGGTCACCACCCCGGCAACCCGGGTTCGGGACTGTGCCGGAAGGCTGGTTGCTACCGGCGGTATATGGAGGTAGGCCATGATACGGCCGGTCAACCGCCGGAAGGCGGGTGCCGCGACTTCGTCTCCATAGTATTTGCCACCCCGCGGATGGTCGACCACCACCAAAATAGCTACCCGCGGGTCGGGGTAAGGGGCGAAACCGAGGAAAGACGCGACATACGCCCCTTTCCGGTAGCCGCCGGGACCTGGAATCTGGGCGGTGCCGGTCTTGCCGGCCACCCGGTAGCCGGGAACGGCGGCCGGTTGGCCGGTACCGAGGGTCACAACCTTGCGCAGCATCTTCATGACCTGGATGGCGGTGGATTGGGAGACGACCTGGCGCGACGGCGCGGGGGAAAAGGTTTTTACCACGCTGTTTCCGGGACCGGTTATTGCCCGTACAAGGTGGGGTACGGGCAAGAAACCGCCGTTGGCTATAGCCGAGGCGGCGGTGATCATTTGCAACGGGGTTACGGCGATGCCCTGCCCGAAGCCCATGGTGGCCAGGTCCAGGGGTGTCACCCGGCCGACCGGAAGCAGGATACCGGCGGCCTCGCCGGGCAGGTCGATGCCGGTAGGTTGCCCGAAGCCGAAGCCCCGGACGTATTTATTGAAGTTTTGCGCGCCCAGCTTAAGGGCCAGGGCGCTGAAAACCGGGTTGTAGGAATCTTCCATCGCCCAGGTAAGACTCCGGTTGCGGTCCTTGGCGAAGTTCCAATCCCAGATGCGTATGCCGTCGACGGTTATGTATCCGGGGAAAGAGTAGCGGGTGGCCGGGGACGCGACGCCGTCTTCTATCGCGGCGGCGGCGGTGACAATCTTGAAGACGGAGCCGGGTTCGATGTCGTTCAGGACGGCTGGGTCGCTGCCCCAGACTTTTTCCGGGTAGCCTGACCAGAGAGCCGGGTTGAAGGTGGGGGATCCGGCCAGGGCGAGGAGTCCTCCGGTAGCCGGGTTCATCACGATGATGGTGGACCAGTCGGGATGAAACCGCTTCTGCAGGCGACTCAGTTCCCGCTCGGCATAGTATTGGATATTCTCGTCCATGGTCAGTACCAGGTTTTCCCCCGGGCGCGGCGCAATATAATCCTGTCTGGTGCTGGGAATGAGCCGTCCCGAGCCATCGACCGCGATGGTCTCGGAACCCGGGCGGCCGGCGAGAACCGTGTTGTACTCGTCCTCCAATCCCGCCAGACCCCGGTCACCCTGGCCGGTAAAGCCCAGGACCTGGGCGGCCAGACTGCCCTGGGGGTACGATAGTTCTTGTTTCGTCCGGAAATAAATGCCTTTCAGGTGTAGTCGCTCCAGTTTAAGGGCCGAAGTGTAAGAAAGGTGATAAGCTAAAACAGAGTAATATTTATACTTGCTATTGTTGAGAAGGCCTAGGATCTTGGCTGGTGTTTGGTCTATATATTGAGCAAGTTGGCTTGCAGTTGACCGTTTGTTTGTTATCTGGTTTGGATAAGCATACACGGTCATATAAGGTTTATTGAACACCAGTATGCGATGGTTACGATCATATATGAAACCCCTGGGCGCAGGTAATTCTTTGGTTATGGTTCTGATTTTGTGGGCCCGGGCGCTGAGGTTGTTGCCGGAAAGCAGTTGAATAACGAAAAGCCGGGAAACTAAGACCGCCAGAATAAGGGCTGTGGCTGGAAAGAGGAATTTTGCGCGGTTAAATGCAACCATCAGATGATGTACCCCTGCCTCGCGACAAAATATTGACAAATATAGTAAATAATGTAGAAACATTCTGCCCGGAGTGTTCCAAGTGTTCCAAATAAATATAGGGTATTATTGTGAAAAGTTCATGAAAAGCCATGCCGGACGAGCGTTGAAAAATTTATATTTGTATACCTATTCTATCCGAAAATGGCAGGGTGACAGTGGTTCCATAATATGGCAGGTAATTTTAATAAATTTTCAGGAAAGTACCTCGCTAACGTGATATAATATGATAATTGCGTAAAGTGATAGAGGGGATATGCCGGTGACAAGAAGAACCGTTCTGCTGGCTATTGTAATAGTACTGTTATTGTTTGCCCGGTACGGGATAGGGATATGGGCAAACTCAATTTGGTTCGCATCTGTCGGACATTTACCACTATTTTGGATACCTCTTAAACTTGGATGGGAATATGGCTTCTTTGGCGGCTTAATATTCGCCATAGTGGGCTTTCTTAGCTTTATCTTACTACACTGGAATTTAAGGAGGTCCATGGCCCAGATAAAGAACCTGGATGGCAACGCAGATGGGAGATATGTGCCGAGTAGCTCAGCCTTCAGGGCCATAGGCTACATGGTCATGACGGGACTTTTTGTGATTGGGGGCACGATTATAGGCTCTCAATGGTTTCAATTTACCGAGGCATTCAATACAGTTAATTCCCAGTATATTGATCCAATATTCCACTTAAACGCCAGTTTCTATCTATTCAGGCTACCGGCATACCTGGATATAACATCAGATATTTTAACCGTGGCTATACTGCTGGGCATCGCTACAGTCATTGTCTATGGCTTGTTTTTTTTCAGGTATCTGATTGACTATGCCAGGGTCCGGAAGGTATTCGGTTACGCCATTGGTCACGTCGGATTGTTTGTAGCCATCATCCTTTTCGCCTGGTCGGCCGATGACTGGCTGGCCCGTTATGCGACTTTAACGAATAACAACGGTCTTTTCGAAGGTGCGGGATACACCAGCGTGCATGTGCTGATTCCCCTTTACGCACTGAAGGCGGGCCTGGCGGCCCTGCTCGGCCTTTTGGTGCTGGGTGTTTCCCTGTCCCGCCTGGCGAGGGGTACCTCGACCGGCCGGGGGGTTTCCCTGCGTTCCGATCTCCTGCCCCTGGGCGGAGCCCTGGTCCTGTTCATGGCCGTTGCGATTGGGGGAAGCATCTATGCGGGGGTTTACGAACGCCTTGTGGTATCGCCCAACCAGGCTGTCATGCAGGTACCTTACATTGCCGACAATATAGCGGCCACCAACCTGGCCTACAATACGGCCGGAGTCGCGGTCCGCAAATATCCCGCCAAAGGCCGGCTCACCACGGCCGATCTTTCCCACGATGCCGGTACCATTCAGAACCTCCGCATCATGGACAACAAGCCCCTGGGTCAGGCTTACTCCCAACTGCAGGGGTTGCGTCCCTATTACAGCTTTTCCACGATCACCCTGGACCGGTATCCCATCGGGGGAAAGGAGACCGAGGTACTTCTGGCGCCGCGCGAGATGGACCAGAACAATCTGCCCGGCACGGCCAAGACGTGGGTAAACCTCCACGAACGGTATACGCACGGCTACGGGATCGTGGTAAGCCCGGTCAACGCGGCCAGCACTCATGGTGAGCCGGATTTCATAGACAAGAACATACCGATGAAAGGCCCGCTCAAAGTGACGCGGCCTGGAATTTATTACGGCCTGGATACCAACACCTGGGTACTGACGGACACCGCCGGCGGCGAGTTCAACTACCCGGACGGCAGCCGAAACGCGATTAACTACTATAAATCGACGGGGATTCCCCTGGACAATGCCGTCAATAAGCTGGTCTTTTCCCTGGATATGGGGACAACGCGGTTTTACCTGGACAAGGAGATAACCCCTGCTACGCAACTTCTCCTGCACAGACAGATTCAGACGCGGGTCGAGCAAATGATGCCCTACCTGCATTATGACCATAATCCCTATTTGGTGGTTGCTAACGGTAAGCTGTACTGGATAATAGATGCCTATACCACAAGTTCAGGGTTCCCTTATTCGGAGAGCACCAACGGCGCAGCCAGTTCCTTTAATTATATCCGTAATTCGGTAAAAGTCGTTGTCAACGCATACACCGGTAATACCACTTTCTATCAAATGCCCCAGGCGGATCCCATAATAGAGGTATTTGACCGCATTTTCCCCGGGACGTTCAAACCCTACACGGACATGCCCGCTGCCATTCGAAGTGAGATCCTGTACCCGGAGGACCTTCTCAATTATCAGGCGCACATTTTACAGCTTTACCACATGCATGATGCGGTTACCTTCTATAACCGCGAAGGCGCCTGGAGCCAGGCTTCCGAGCAGTATTCCGGCAACCTTACCAGGAGCGAGGTATACTATGCGATAGTCAGATTGCCGGGAACCAAGAGTTCGGAATTCGTGCTTATGACCTCATTCACGCCCTACCACAGACAGAACATGATCTCCTGGCTGGCGGCGCGGATGGGTACTCATTACGGCCAGTTGGTTCTGGAAGAATTTCCGAAAGGCTACCAGGTCTACGGGCCGATGCAGGTGGAGTCGTTAATCAACCAGAACCCGGGTATTTCCCAGGCCTTCACGCTCTGGGACCAGCACGGTTCGCAGGTGATTCAGGGCAACCTCCTGGCTATTCCGGTGCATGGTTCGATCCTGTATGTGGAACCGGTCTTCCTGACCGCTTCCAACGGGCAGGGCATACCCGAGTTGAAAAGAGTGATCGCCGGGGTAGGTGATACGGTGGTCATGGCCCACACGGTGAACGGAGCCTTGCGTGACCTGACCGGAGCGGCCCCCGCGCTCACCACGGTAAGCCAGTCGGTAGCCGCGGGCAACTCCCTGCAGTATCTTATCGGGCAGGTCTGGCATGAATACGAGGCCGCGCGGACGGCCATGGAAAATGGTGACTGGGCGGCGTACGGACAGCATATCGGTAATCTGGGGCCTTACCTCGAACAATTGCACAAACTGCACAGCGGTTCCCCGAAATAGGTGGAAATGGTGTAGGCTTGAGCAACCGGCGATCTGGCGCGGGCCCCGCGCCGCGCCCCTGGTCATCACGCCGGAAGTCAAGCGAGCCGGATCCGGTAGCGCCGCAGCCAGAAATCGAGTTGGACGTAGTAAGAGAACAGCTGGGGCAGACCCATCAGTTGGGAAAACCAGGGCTGGCCCGCAAACGGGGTGTCTTCCGCGGTAAGCGCCCGGGCCTGACCCGGATCCAGGAGCCCGGCCAGGGGTGAGGCGGGGTCGTCCAGGAGTTGCAGGAACCAGGAGCGGCATGCCTTCAGATAGGTGGGGTTGTGGGTCGACGGGTAGGGGCTTTTGCGCCTGCTTACAATTTCCACGGGCAGGACGCCTTCCAGGGCCAGGCGCAGGATGCCCTTGGGCATGCCGCCGCATTTCTTCATCGACCAGGGAATGTTCCAGACGTACTCCACCAGGCGGTGGTCGCAGAAGGGAACGCGTACCTCCAGGCCGACGGCCATGCTCATGCGGTCCTTGCGGTCCAGGAGGGTGGCCAGAAAGCGGGTGATGTTAAGGTAGAGGAGATCGCGCATCCGCGCCTCAAAGGCGTCTTCCCCCGCGAGGCGGGGCACCTCGGCCAGGGCGTCCCGGTAGCGGTCGGCCAGGTATTCCTCCGCCCGGATGTGCTCCACCAGGTCCCTGGATAGCAGTCCCAGGCGCTCCTTGACCCTCCTGATCCAGGGGAACCCCTTGGCCGCCAGTTCCTGGGGCAGGTGGAACCAGGGGTAACCGCCGAAGATCTCGTCGGCGGCTTCGCCGGATACGGCCACGGTGGCCTTTTCTTTGATCTCCCTGCAGAACAGCAGGAGGGAGGTATCCACGTCGCCCATGCCGGGATGGTCCCGGGCGATCAGGGAGGAGGGCAGGCCTTCCACCAGTTCGGGGGTGTCCAGGACCACTTTTTGGTGCGTGGTGGCGAAGAGACGGGAGACCTTGTCGACCCATGGGTCGTCACGGTTGGTCTGGAAGTCGTCGGCCTTGAAATAGAGTTCGTTGCCGGCGAAATCGACCGAATAGGTGGAAAGGGCCCCCAGGCCGGCCTTTTGGCGGGCGGCCGCGGCGAAGGCGGTTACGGCGCCGGAATCCAGGCCGCCGGACAGGAGGACGCAAACCGGGACGTCCGACACCAGTTGGCGCTCGACGGTGTCCTCCAGCAACTCGCGGACGCGGGCGGCGGTGGCCGCCGCGTCGTCGGGATGCTCGTGGCTCTCCAGGCACCAGTACCGGCGTACGCGCGGACCCCGGCGGCTGTAAGTGAGGCTGCAACCGGGCCGCAACTCCTTGATGCCGCGGAAAATACCGTGGCCGGGTGTACGGGATGGCCCCATGACGAAGATCTCGGCCAGGCCGCCGGCGTCCAGGACCGGCTCGACGCGAGCGCTGGCCAGGAGCCCCTTCAACTCCGAGGCGTAGGCCAGGGACATGCCCCTTTGGACGTAAAACAACGGTTTGACTCCCAGACGGTCGCGGGCCAGGAAGATGCTCTGGTTGTAATCATCCCAAACGGCAAAGGCGAAGATGCCGTTCAAGTGGTCTACGCAGCCCGATCCCCAGTGGATGTAGGAAACGAGGAGCACCTCGGTGTCGGAGCGGCTGGAGAACCGGTGGCCGAACGACTCCAGCTCGGACCGCAGTTCGGCCGTGTTGTAGAGTTCACCGTTGTAGTTCAGGACGAACGGGTGCAGGCCCTCCCGGCGTACCATCGGCTGGGCGCCGCCTTCGGGGTCGATTACGATCAGCCGGCGATGGACAAAAGCCGCGTGATCCGACAGCCAGAAGCCCCCCGCGTCGGGACCGCGGGGGGCAAGGGCCCCGCCCATGGCTTCCAATTCCGGCTGGGCGCGGTTAAGGTCCGTTTCCCAGTCCACTATGCCCGCAATGCCGCACATTGACGTAACCCTCCCGGATAATAATTACGGCCATCCCGGCCGGTTGCTTCGCGCCTTATATACCTATGCCGGCGCGGTTTAATCGGTTCCGGGGGGCGTCGTTGCCGTCGTTTTGGTCCGAAAGACTGTTGGAGCCAGGCCGGAGCGGTAAACGCACCGCCTTTCACCCGAACCCGCCAAAACGGTGGGAACCTGCCGGTCGCCCGGCCGCGCACCAAAAATTTTTGCCCGGGTCTGGCCTTTTCGCCGGTTTTTTGCTATAATACAAACTGGATATAAACGGGGTACAATGACGTACCTTGAGTAATGGCAACGGATGCCCGTGGGCGGGATGTTTCCCCCCGGGTATTTCTTTTTTCCGGCGCCGTTCGAAAGGGGAGGCATGGGGCGATGTACAGCTCCACCGTTGTTTTGGCTTCGCGCGATCCATTGCTTCGCAAGACGATCAAGGGTATCCTCCTGACGACCGACCGCACGGTGGTGGGCGAGGCGGAGGACCAGGTCACCGCCCTCAAAATGATCCGCATCCGCCAGCCTGATCTGGTAATTGTCGACGAAGACCTGAAAAATTCGTCCGGCCTGGAAGTGGCCACCATCGCCGGTCAGGACCGGCTGGCCCCGGTGGTGTACGTCACCACCTATCCCGGGCACGCCCCGGCGGACGCACTCAAGGAACTTTGGATATTCGGGCTGGTTCCGAAGCCCGTGGACGAGGTATACCTCCTGCTTTCGATCGAAATGGCCGAAGCCGGCTTCCACAAGCTGCGGGAGATGGAGAAGGAAATCGCCCAATTGAAGGAAACCCTGCAAAGCCGCAAGGCGGTGGAGCGGGCCAAGGGCATTCTCATGGAGACCATGGGCATCTCCGAAGCCGAAGCCTTCAAGCGTATCCAAAAGCAAAGCATGGACAGGCGCACGTCCATGCGGGTTGTGGCGGACGCCATCATCATGGCCCACGACCTGCAGGCCGGGGCAATGGTCCGGAAAAAGTCCTAGCGGTCCGGTTGCATTTTGCCCGCCGTCTGATATAATATAGCTTGAATCGCATAGTTTGCGGAAAACAAAGGTGTTTTCCGGTCAACGGGCAATGGTGCCTTTGGGGCAAGAGAGGTGACGCGGGTCGCCGCTTGCCGTGAAGGCATTTCTCTTTGGGGGGGCGGGGAGGGGGTTGTTGCCGGGGGGCACCGGGAAAGGATAACTAGGACAACCGTTTCGACAAAACAAGAGGAGGTCATGCGTATGTCCAAGTCGGCCGCAGATGTCCTGGCCTTTGCCAGGGAAAAAGACGTGTCTATGGTAGACCTGAAGTTTATCGACCTGCCGGGCATGTGGCAGCATTTCACGGTACCCCTGGGCGAGCTTGATGAAAAGAGCATAAAGGAAGGTTTCGGTTTCGACGGTTCCAGCATCCGGGGTTTCCGGGTCATCAACGAGAGCGACATGCTCCTGATTCCTGATCCGGATACCGCCATCATCGACCCGTTCTGCAAGGCGCCCACCCTGAGCCTGGTCTGCAACGTGGTCGACCCTGTAAACGGTCAGCCTTACAACCGTGACCCCCGTTACGTGGCCCAGAAGGCCGAGGCCTACCTGAAGAGCACCGGTATCGCCGAGGTCAGTTACTGGGGTCCGGAAGCCGAGTTTTTTATCCTGAACGACGTCCGCTACGACCAGAACCAACACAGCGGCTACTACTACGTCGACTCGGTCGAAGGCATCTGGAACAGCGGCCGCGAGGAGATGCCCAACCTGGGTTACAAGCCCCGCTACAAAGAAGGATACTTCCCGGTGCCGCCCGTTGATTCCCAGCAGGATATCCGCACCGAAATGATCCTTACCATGATGAGCCTGGGTATCGCCGTCGAGTGCCAGCACCACGAGGTGGCCACGGCCGGGCAGGCGGAAATCGACATGCGCTTTTCCTCCCTGACGAAGATGGCCGACCAGCTGCTTTTGTACAAGTACGTGGTCAAGAACGTGGCCTTCCGAAACGGCATGACCGCCACCTTTATGCCCAAGCCCATCTTCCAGGACAACGGTTCCGGCATGCACGTCCACCAGAGCCTTTGGAAGGGCGATACCCCGCTGTTCTTTGACGAGAAAGGCTACGCCCAACTGAGCGAGTTGGCCATGTACTACATAGGCGGACTCTTGAAGCACGCCCCGGCGCTGTGCGCCTTCTGCAGCCCGACCACCAACTCCTACAAGCGGCTGGTGCCCGGCTACGAGGCCCCCGTCAACCTGGTTTATTCGCAAAGAAACCGCAGCGCGGCCGTGCGCATCCCCATGTATTCCAGCAATCCGAAGGTCAAGCGCATCGAGTACCGTCCGCCCGACCCGTCCTGCAATCCCTACCTGGCTTTCTCCGCGTTGCTGCTGGCGGGTCTGGACGGCATCAAGAACAAAATCCATCCCGGTGATCCGCTGGACAAGGACATCTTCGAACTCGAAGGGGAAGAGGCGGCCAGGATCCGTTCCGTTCCGTCCTCCCTGCCGCACGCCCTGGCCGCCCTCAAGGAGGACCACGGGTTCCTCCTGGCCGGCAACGTGTTCGACGAAGACCTGATCAACACCTGGATCGAGTACAAGACCCTGCGTGAGGCGGACCAGATCCGACTGCGTCCGCATCCGTACGAATTCGTCCTGTACTACGACGTTTAAGAACCGGATCCCGGGTTATCCGTCCGCGGCGCACCCCGCCGCGGACGATGCTCCCCGGGGCGGCAATCAAGATGGGTTTTGGGAAACCGAGTTTGGCCGCATGGGCAAGCCCCCGACTTTAGTCGGGGGAAGTTGAAGATTATTCCGCCTTCCCCATCCCCCGTTTTCAAACGGGGGTGGAGAAATGGCAAAGGACGGGGACTTTTGTGCGGTATACTCCGGAAGACGTGGTACGGCTGGCCCGGGAGGAAGACGTCAAGTTCATCCGCCTGCAGTTCACCGATATCTTCGGGGTTTTGAAGAATCTGGCCATCACGGTGGACCAGCTCGAAAAGGCGCTGTCCGGTGAGATCATGTTTGACGGGTCCTCCATAGAGGGATTCGTCCGCATCGAGGAGTCGGACATGTATTTCCGGCCGGACCCGAACACCTTTGCCATCTACCCCTGGCGCCCCAGGGAAGGGGCGGTGGCCCGGCTCATCTGCGACGTGTACAACGCCGACGGCACCCCCTTTGCCGGGGATCCCCGCCAGGTCCTGCGCGCCGTGGCCTGCGACGCCCTGGATATGGGCTACATCATGAACGTGGGCCCCGAGTTGGAATTCTTCCTGTTTCACGCGGACGACCAGGGCCGGCCCACGCTGGAGACCCACGACCAGGCCGGTTATTTCGACCTCAGCCCGGTCGACCTGGGGGAAAACGCCAGAAGGGACATGGTGCTGACCCTGGAGAGAATGGGTTTCGAAATCGAGGCCTCCCACCACGAGGAGGCGCCGGGCCAGCACGAGATCGACTTCAAGTATTCCGACGCCTTGGACACGGCCGACAAGATCGTCACTTTCAAGATGGTGGTACGCACCATCGCCCAGCGGCACGGGCTGCACGCCACCTTCATGCCCAAGCCCATCACCGGGGTCAACGGATCCGGTATGCATACCAACCAGTCCCTTGCGGCCGAAGGTGAAAACGCCTTCTACGATCCGGAAGGCGACCGGCAGCTGTCGTTGGTAGCCCGCTGGTACATCGGCGGACTTCTGAAGCACATCCGGGCCGTCACGGCGGTGACCAACCCGACGGTCAACTCTTACAAGCGTCTTGTTCCCGATTACGAGGCCCCCGTGTACATCGCCTGGGCGGAGAAGAACCGCAGTCCCCTCATCCGTATTCCGGCCAAGCGGGGGCCCTCCACCCGGATCGAGCTGCGTAACCCGGACCCGTCCTGCAACCCCTACCTGGCCCTGGCGGTCATGTTGGCGGCCGGCCTGGACGGGGTCAGAAACAAGATCGAACCGCCGCCGGCCGCGGATGTGAACCTGTACCGCCTGAGCGAGGCGGAAAGGGAAGCCCTGGGAGTGACCAGCCTGCCTTCCTCCCTGGGGGAGGCCTTGGGCGAGTTGCGTTCGGACGCCGTGGTGCGGGGCGCTTTGGGCGAGCATGTCTACAACAAGTTCGTGGAGGCCAAGCGGCGGGAACTGGACAGTTACCAGGCCCAGGTCCATCCCTGGGAACTGGAGACCTACCTGGCCAGGTACTGAAATCTTTTCGGGGGCCCGTCCACGGCCCCCTCTCCGGCTTTCTCCGACTCTCCGGCCGGTACCACCGGAAAAAAGGTCTTTTTTCGGCTCAAAATATGTGATAAAATACGTTCCACGCTTGCTTTTCAGCCATGATGCGGGTGTCCGTCCGGCCGGAGATTCCAGGTGGCGGCGCCAGGCATCCCCCAGGCGGCCGGGCGGCCCTTGTTTTCATCCCGGAAAGGGCGACAGCGGGGAGGAACGGGCGGGTCAGACGGGCCGGCCTTTTGCGGCTGATTATGCCCGTTTAACATAGAAGGTTCGGGGTGAATTCATCGCCCTTTGGCCCGGAAGACCATTCCCGGCGGGGTCTGTCGGGTTGCGCTGGTTGTTTTTTCAATACCAGGAGAGAACGGAGAGAACGGAAATGCGGCAAAAGGGGAATGTCAACGGGCTGCCCCCCAGGCAGGGTCTCTACGATCCGCGATTCGAGCATGATGCCTGCGGCATCGGGTTTGTGGCCAATATCAAAGGGAAGAAATCAAACGGGATCTTAAGGCAGGCTCTGACCGTTCTGGTCAACCTTGACCATCGCGGGGCGAGGGGAGCGGAGGCCAACACCGGCGACGGCGCGGGCATCCTCATGCAAATTCCCCATGCTTTCCTGGAGCGGGAATGCGGCTTCCGGCTTCCTCCCCCCGGCCGGTACGGAGCCGGCATGCTTTTTCTGCCCAGGGATGAGACCCGGCGGCAACAATGCGAGGAAACCGTCGGGAGGATCGTCCGGGAGGAAGGCCTGACCCTGCTGGGATGGCGGACGGTGCCCACCGATGACCGTGCCCTGGGTGAGACGGCGCGTCTGGCCGAGCCTTTCATCCGGCAGGTCTTTATCGCCTCGGACATCGGGGACGAAATGGCACTGGAACGCAAGCTCTACGTGATTCGCCGGCGTTGTGAAAAAGAGGTCCGCCACTGCTTTCCGGGCGCGGGGGAAACCTTTTATTTCGCCAGTCTGTCTTCCCGGACCATCGTTTACAAAGGGATGCTCATTCCCGAACAAATGACCGGGTTCTACCTGGACTTGAACGATCCTTCCATTGAGACCGCGCTGGCCCTGGTCCACTCCCGCTTTTCCACCAATACCTTCCCCAGCTGGGAGCGGGCCCATCCCTACCGCTACGTGATCCACAACGGGGAGATCAACACTCTGCGCGGCAACATCAACTGGATGCACGCCCGCCAAAGCATGTGCCGGTCGGAGCTTTTCGGGGACAGCCTGGCCGGGGTCATGCCGGTCATCGACCCGGACGGCAGCGACTCGGCCATGTTTGACAACGTTCTGGAATTCCTGTTCCTGACGGGTCGCAGCCTGCCCCACGCGGCCATGATGATGATTCCGGAGCCGTGGTCCAACCACGAAAGTATGGACGACGGAAAGAAGGCCTTTTACGAATATCATAGCTGCCTGATGGAGCCGTGGGACGGTCCCGCCGCCATCGCCTTCACCGACGGCAAGATCATCGGCGCGGTGCTCGACCGCAACGGCCTCCGGCCGTCGCGCTACTACGTCACGAAGGACGACTTGATCGTCCTGGCCTCGGAAGTGGGCGTGCTCGATATTCCCCCGGAAAACGTCCTGGTCAAGGACCGGCTCCGCCCGGGGCGCATGCTGCTGGTCGATACCGGGGAAGGACGGATAGTCGCCGACGAGGAATTGAAGGACCGGATGGCCGCCGAACATCCTTACCGGCGGTGGCTGGATGAAAACCTGGTCCATCTCGCCGACCTGCCCCAGGCCCACGAGGTTCCCGGAACGGACCACGAAACGGTGCTCCAGCGCCAGCAGGCTTTCGGCTACACTTTCGAGGAACTGGGCAAGCTTTTGGAGCCCATGGCCAAAAACGCCGTCGAGTCCGTGGGGGCCATGGGGAACGACGCCCCCCTGGCGGTGCTGTCCGAAAAACCCCAGCTCTTATACAGCTATTTCAAGCAGTTGTTCGCCCAGGTGACCAACCCGCCCATCGACGCCATCCGCGAGGAAATCATCGTGGCCGCGGAAACCACCACCGGTCCCGAAAAGAACCTGATCGAGCCGCGGGCGGACAGTTGCCGCCAGATCCGCCTCGCGTCGCCCATTCTGAGCAACGAAGAGCTGGCGAAAATCAGGTACATTGACCGGGAGGGCTTCAAGGCCGTCACCCTGCCCATATTTTTCCGG
Source organism: Bacillota bacterium (assembly GCA_021800315.1). Lineage (GTDB taxonomy): Bacteria > Bacillota > Desulfotomaculia > Desulfotomaculales > JAJYZD01 > JAJYZD01. Next base: position 21,093 of record JAJYZD010000008.1, read on the forward strand.
GCGGAAGACGGTGGCCGGGGCCTCGCAGAGGCCATGGACGGCCTGTGCCGGACAGCCGACCTTGAAATCGCCCAAGGCGCCAACCTGCTCATTCTGTCCGATCGCGGCGTGAACAAGGACCACGTCCCCATTCCCGCCCTCCTTGCCCTGTCGGGGCTGCATCACCACCTGATCCGGGAGGGGACCAGAACCGGGATCAGCCTTCTGCTGGAGTCGGGGGAGCCCCGGGAAGTGCACCACTTCGCCGTGTTGATCGGTTACGGCGCCAGCGCCGTCAACCCTTACCTGGCTTTCGAGACGCTGGAAGACATGGTTCGCCGGGGCCTGATGACCGGCATAACGTATCAGGATGCTTTGAAAAACTACATCAAGGCCGCCACCAAGGGGGTGGTCAAGGTGATGTCGAAAATTGGGATTTCAGCCGTCCAAAGCTATCACGGCGCCCAGATTTTCGAAGCCGTCGGTATTCACGAGTCGGTTATCGACAAGTATTTTACCTGGACACCATCCCGGGTGGGCGGAGTGGGGCTTCCGGAAATCGCCCGGGAGGCGGATTTAAGGCACCGGAAGGCCTTTGCCGCGGCAAACGGCAGCCTGGAGTCCGGGTCCACCTACCAGTGGCGGCACGACGGGGAGGAGCACCGCTATAATCCACAGACCATAATCGCCTTGCAGAGCGCCTGCCGGAGCAACGACTACGGTCTCTTCAAGCAGTACACCTCCCTGGTCGACAGCCAGCAGGTGAACTTGCGCAGCCTGTTGGCCTTCAAATCGGACCGTCCGCCCGTCCCGCTCGAGGACGTGGAACCGGTGGAAGACATCTGCCGGCGCTTCAAGACCGGGGCGATGTCTTACGGCTCCATCAGCCGGGAAGCGCACGAAACGCTGGCCATCGCCATGAACCGCGTCGGCGGCAAGAGCAACACGGGTGAGGGCGGGGAGGATCCCGCGCGTTTCATCCCCGACCCTAACGGCGATTCCCGCAAGAGCGCCATCAAGCAGGTGGCCTCGGGCCGGTTTGGCGTTACCAGCCAATACCTGGTCAATTCCCTGGAGATTCAGATCAAGATGGCCCAGGGGGCCAAGCCGGGCGAGGGCGGCCAGCTGCCCGGGCGAAAAGTGTATCCCTGGATCGCCAAGGTCAGGGGTACGACGGCTGGCGTCGGACTGATCTCACCCCCGCCGCACCACGACATTTATTCCATTGAGGATCTGGCCGAACTGATCCACGACCTGAAGAACTCCAATCCCGGGGCCAGGATCAATGTCAAGCTGGTTTCCGAGGTCGGCGTGGGCACCATCGCCGCGGGGGTGTCCAAGGGGCGGGCGGACGTCGTCCTGATCAGCGGCTACGAGGGCGGCACCGGCGCTTCACCGCGGACCAGCATCACCCACGCCGGACTTCCCTGGGAACTGGGTGTGGCCGAGACCCATCAAACCCTGGTGCTGAACAATTTGAGGGACAGGATCGTGGTGGAAACCGACGGCAAGCTGATGTCCGGCCGGGACGTGGTGATCGCCGCCCTTTTGGGCGCCGAGGAATTCGGCTTCGCCACGGCTCCGCTGGTGGCTATGGGTTGCGTCATGATGCGGGTCTGCAACCTGGATACCTGCCCGTGCGGCGTGGCCACCCAGAACCCGGAACTGCGCAAGAAATTCCAAGGGGATCCCGCTCACGTGGTCAACTTCATGCGCTTCATCGCCCGGGAAATGCGGGAGATCATGGCCGGTCTGGGGTTTAGGACCGTTGATGAAATGGTGGGCCGGACGGATGTGCTGGAGGTTGGCCAGGCCGTAAAGCATTGGAAGACCCGGGGGCTGGACCTGTCCGCCCTCCTTTACCGGCCCGGCGTGCCGGACCATATCGGCCGGTGCTGCCGGATCGCGCAAAACCACGGTCTGGAGAAGTCCCTGGATAAAACGCTGTTGCTGGATATCTGCCGGCCGGCCCTGGAGCGGGCCGAAAGGGTGGAGGCAAGACTGCCCATTCGCAATACCAACCGCGTGGTGGGTACCATCCTGGGACACGAAGTCACCAAGCGGTACGGTGGGGAAGGCCTGCCCGAAGACACCGTCCGCCTGTATTTCGAAGGTTCGGCCGGGCAGAGCTTCGGCGCTTTTCTGCCGGCGGGGATTACCATGACCCTTTCAGGCGACGCCAACGACTATTTCGGCAAGGGGCTTTCCGGCGGCAAGCTGATTGCCTTTCCTCCCGCCACAGCAACCTTTGTCCCTGAAGAGAACATTATCGTGGGCAACGTGTCCTTCTATGGCGCGACTTCCGGCGAAGCCTACATCCGCGGCGTGGCCGGCGAGCGTTTCTGCGTCAGAAACAGCGGCGTGCGCGCGGTGGTGGAAGGCGTGGGCGACCACGGGTGCGAATATATGACGGGAGGCCGGGTGGTGGTGCTGGGCCCATGCGGCCGGAACTTCGGAGCCGGGATGTCCGGCGGTGTAGCCTATATTCTGGATGAGGACGGGACGTTCCCGCGACGCTGCAACCCGGCCATGGTCCTGCTCGAGCACCTGGAAGACGCCGAGGCCCTAGAGGTAAAAGGGATGATCCAGCGGCACTGGGAGTATACGCAGAGCCGGCGCGCCCGGGAGGTCCTGGATGATTGGGACCGGCTGGCGCCCCGGTTTGTGCGGGTCATCCCCAAAGACTACAAGCGCATGATGGAGGCCATCGGGCGGGCGAAAAGCCTGGGACTCTCCGGCGATGCGGCGGTCATGGTGGCATTCGAGGAAAACATCAAAGACGCGTCCCGGATCAGCGGGAACTAGGGGGGAGACAAATGGGTAAGCCTACCGGTTTTATGGAATACCAGAGGGAACTTCCCGGAGACCGTTCTCCCGCCGCGAGGATCGGCGATTGGGATGAATTCCATCTTCCCATGCCGGCCGAGGCGCTGAGGACCCAGGCGGCGCGCTGCATGGATTGCGGTATACCCTTTTGCCACACCGGCATCATGGTGGGCGGGATGGCCTCCGGCTGCCCCATCCATAACCTGATGCCCGAGTGCAACGAACTGGTTTACCGCGGCTTGTGGCGGGAAGCCCTGGCCAGGCTGCTGAAAACGAACAACTTTCCGGAGTTTACCGGCCGGGTCTGTCCGGCGCTGTGCGAGGGCGCCTGTACCGCCGGGCTGGCCACGGCGCCGGTCACGGTGAAGAACCTGGAGTGCGCCATCATCGACCGGGCTTACGGGGAGGGGTGGATCACGCCTGCGCCGCCGCTTGTCCGTACGGGTAAGAAGGTGGCCGTGATCGGCTCCGGTCCGTCCGGCCTGGCCTGTGCCGACCAGTTGAACAAAGCCGGGCACCTGGTTACGGTTTTTGAACGGGCCGACCGGACCGGCGGGCTTTTGATGTACGGGATCCCCAACATGAAGCTGGACAAGCGGGTCGTCGGGCGGCGGGTCGACCTGATGACGGCGGAAGGCGTGACCTTCGTGACCAATACGGAGGTGGGGAAGGATTACCCCGCCGAAAAGCTGTTGCGGGAGTTCGACGCGGCCGTCCTCTGCGGCGGGGCCACCAAACCGCGGGATCTGCCCGTCGAGGGACGGAGCCTGAAAGGGATAGTCTTCGCGGTGGATTTCCTGCGGGCCAATACCAGGAGCCTTCTGGATTCCCGCTTGGCGGACGGTAACTTTATTTCCGCCGCGGGCAGGGACGTCATCGTCATCGGCGGCGGCGACACCGGTACGGACTGCGCCGGCACTGCCTTGCGCCACCGGTGCTCATCCGTCAACCAGTTGGAGATCATGCCCCAGGCTCCCTGGACGCGGGCCGACAACAATCCCTGGCCGCAATTCCCAAGGGTTTGCAAGGTTGACTACGGGCAGGAGGAAGCGGCCGCCCTCTACGGGTCCGACCCCAGGCATTACTGTGTCACCGCCACGAAGTTCGTGGGCGACGCCGACGGATGGGTAAAAGAAGTGCACACCGTGAACGTCGAGTGGGTCAGGGATGAAAAAGGCGCCTTGGTACCAAGGGAAGTTCCCGGAAGCGGGAAGGTCTGGCCGGCCCGGTTGGTGCTGCTGGCCATGGGCTTCCTCGGACCCGAGGATGCCCTCCTTACCCAACTCGGCGTCGAGCGGGACGGGCGGTCCAACGCCAAGGCCGAATACGGGCGGTTTGTCACCAACGTCAAGGGCGTTTTCAGCGCCGGGGACATGCGCCGCGGCCAAAGCCTGGTCGTATGGGCCATCAACGAAGGGCGGGGCGCGGCCCGGGAGTGCGACCGCTACCTGATGGGCCCGACCCGGCTGGCGTAACGTTTGCGGGGATGAGGAATAGTATCTTGCGACGGTTGTAAAAAGGGGAGTGTTGCCATGGCGAAGGAAATCGTCATCATCGGCGGTGGACCGGGCGGCTATGTGGCCGCCATCCGGGCGGCCCAACTGGGCGCCCGGGTGACCCTGGTCGAACGGGACCGGGTGGGTGGAACCTGCTTAAACCGCGGCTGCATACCCACCAAGACCCTGGTTTCCGCCGCTCACATCCTGGACCAGGCCCAAAAGGCCTCCGCATACGGTATCCACCTGGGTGAGGCCCGGGTGGATTTCGCCGCCCTCATGCGGAAAAAAGACCAGGTGACGGATAAACTGGTATCCGGTATCAACCATCTTATGAAAAAGAACAGGATCCAACTGGTCCAGGGGACGGGCCGCCTGGAGGCACCGGACCGCGTGGCGGTGGAAAACGGGGACGGGACCACCCGGCTGAAATGTGACGGCGTGATCCTGGCCACAGGCACCGGACCGGCCCTGATTGCGGCTCTGGGCTACGACGGCGAAAGGGTTTTGACCTCCAACGAGGTTCTGACCCTGACGAAGCTTCCGGCCAGCCTGGTGATCATCGGCGGCGGCGTGATCGGCTGTGAGTTTGCCTGCGTCTTCGCCGCCCTGGGCGCGCAAGTGACCATCGTCGAGCTTTTGCCGGGCATCCTGCCGCCGGCCGACCGGGACGTGGCACGCCAGATGCAGGCTGCCTTACGTCGCCGCGGCATCACCGTCAAAACCGGGGTCAAGATCGACCGGGTGGAGAAGGACGCGAATGAGGTGCGGGCGGTCCTGGAAACCGGGGAGAGCGTTGCCGCCGAGAAGGTTCTCATCTCCATCGGCCGGGTGATGAACACGGCCGGACTGGGTCTTTCGGCCTGCGGCGTCGAACAGGGCCCCAGGGGCGAAATCCTGGTTGACGACTTTCTCGCCACCAGCGCGCCGGGGGTTTGGGCCGTGGGCGACGTGACCGGCAGGATTCAGCTGGCCCATGTGGCCTCCCGGCAGGGACTGGTCGCCGCGGACAATATTATGGGCGGGACGCGGGCCATGGACTACTCGGTGGTGCCCAGTTGCATCTTCACGGTTCCGGAGGTGGCGGCGGTAGGCCTGACCACCCAGGAGGCCCAGGACCGGGGGATCCCCTTCCAGACCGGACGTTTTCCCTTTGCCGCCAGCGGCAAGGCCCAGACCATGGACGAGGGAGAGGGTTTCGTCAAGGTAATCGCTTCGCCGGAAGACCGCCTGCTGGGAGTGCACATCATGGGACCGGCCGCGACCGAACTCATAGCCGAGGCGGCCCTGGCCGTCAAAATGGGCCTGTCGATCCACGACCTGGCCGAAACCATCCACGCCCATCCCACCCTTTCCGAGACCCTCCCGGAGGCGGCCGAAGCGGTTCACGGGCGCAGCATCCACGCCGGATAGTTGGTGGTTGGGATGGAAGGAATTCGTTGCATTTCAACGGGTCCAACGACCAAAGACCCGCGACCAGCCACCAAAATAAGGGGGATTGAGCCATGCCGGGCAGGCGCCTGCCGGACTGGATGCGCCGGCCGATCGAGTCGTCGGCCGCCTTGCGGCGAACCCGCGAGCTTTTGGGGAGCGTGCATACCGTTTGCCGGGAAGCCCGTTGTCCCAACCTGGCCGAATGCTACGGCCGGCACACGGCCACTTTCCTCATCCTGGGCCCGGTTTGCACGCGCTCCTGCGCGTTTTGCGCCGTGGGCAAAGGCCGGCCGCACCCGGTCGACCCGGAGGAGCCGGACAACGTGGCTCTGGCGGCAAGCCGGCTGGCCCTGTCCCACGTCGTAATCACATCGGTGACGCGCGACGACCTGCCCGACGGCGGGGCCGCCCACTTCGCCGCCGTGGTCGGAGCGGTAAAAAAAGAATGTCCGGGGTCGGTCGTCGAACTCCTGGTACCGGACTTCCAGGGCCAAGCGGCGGCTCTGGAGACCGTGCTGGCGGCCGGTCCGGACATCCTTAACCACAACCTGGAGACGGTACCGCGTCTCTACCCGGTCGTGCGGCCCGGGGCCGGCTACGCCCGTTCCCTGGAACTCCTGGCCCGGGCCGGCCGAACCGGGGTCAGGACCAAGTCCGGCATTATGCTGGGGTTGGGGGAGGAACGGGAGGAGGTGCTGGCGGTGCTGGCCGACCTGCGGCAGGCCGGGGTGGACTTCCTCACTCTGGGCCAGTACCTGGCGCCATCCGAGTTCCATTACCAGGTCCGGGCCTACGTTACCCCGCAGGAATTCGAATTCTACCGGAACCGGGCAGACCAGGCCGGTTTCACCGGGGTGGCGGCCGGCCCTTACGTGCGCAGTTCCTACCGGGCGGGAGAGTTGGCGGGACCAAAGATCCTTGACCGAAACAATCCAAAACCGCCGCTTCAGGACGACGGCGGGACTGAGGAAAGGAAACCCCCGGAAGACCGGACCGTCCCAGAACATTTTTGAAGGAATCAAGAAGGTGTTTCGGTCGTTTTGCGCGAATAATAAGAGGCAGCCTTTGGCGGGCGGGAGGAGGTTAACGAGCCGGATGAGGCATACCCTGGCCGTCCTGGTCCTGAACCGTCCCGGTGTGCTGGCCCGTATATCGGGTCTGCTGTCCCGGCGGGTTTTCAATATTGAAAGCATCGCCGCCGGCTATACGGAAGAGCCTGACGTGACCCGGATAACCATTGTGGTTCAGGGTGACGACCAGGTTCTGGACCAGGTCATGAAGCAGTTGTCCAAACTGGTCGACGTCATCCGCATCGCGGAGTTGACGCGGTCGGAGTCGGTGGATCGGGAACTGGCCCTGATCAAGGTCAAGGCCGGTCCGGAGAGCCGCCCGCACCTCGTCGACATCGTGGAAATATTCCGGGCCAACATCATCGATATTAACCGTGAAACCATGGTTATCGAGTTGACGGGCGACGAGCAGAAGATCGACGCGCTGTGCGTTCTGCTGTGTGAACACGGTATTGTGGAGATGGTGCGTACCGGGAAAATTTCCCTGTCCCGCGGGCCGGGAGCGGTCAAGCTTACTTCCGGGGAGATGGGAGTATAAATTTTCCATCCCGGCATATAATATCAGGTGGACCAGTAACGGAGGTGCAGTCTCCCTTGGCCAAAATGCGGAAAGTGGTCATCGGGATGCCGGATATCCTGTTGGAGGAAGTCGACATCATTCTTGCCGCGGTGAATTCCAACCGCAGCAAGTTTTTTCGGGAAGCGGTAGCCCTTTACATGGCCGAATGGAGAAGGACCCTCCGGTTGGAAGAAATGCGGCGGGGTTATCAGGAGATGGCACCCATAAACCTTGCCCTGGCCCACGAACAATCCACGTGGGAGGTTGAGGCCACCGAGGTGCGGGAACTTGCCCTGGCGGGGGTGGAGTAAAGCCTTGGAAGTGCGGCGGGGCGACGTGTTTTACGCCGAACTGAGTCCGGTGGTGGGATCCGAACAGGGCGGTACCCGGCCGGTACTGATCCTGCAAAACGACATCGGCAATCAGTACAGCCCCACCACCATCGTGGCCGCCATTACCTCCCAGATAGCCAAGGCCAAGCTGCCCACCCACGTGGAGCTGGCGGGAGGCCAACGGGGTCTGGGCCGCAAGTCGGTGATCCTGCTCGAGCAGATCAGGACCATCGACAAGAGCCGCTTGCTCGAGAAGGTGGCTGCCTTGGACGGGGAAATGATGCAGAGGGTCAACAGGGCTGTGGAGATCAGCCTCGGCTTGGTGGAATTATGACCGGCGCGCCCTTTCAGGGTGCGTTTTTGACTTCGGCCGCGGTACCTCCGGGCGGAGTGCCCCGGGATCGGAAGGGTTTCCGGTCCGGCCGTTGTTCATAGAATGACAACTGGATAAGGATTGGCACGGGACGCGGGAGATGAGGTCTGATGTTGCCGCTGATCGGTATCACCTGCGGATTCAACGCTCCAGAAGACAGGGCTTTCTTAGCCCGCCAGTATATCCGGGCGGTTGAGGCGGCCGGCGGACTGCCGGTACTCATCGGCCCGGTGGACGCGGACCTGTTTTTTCCCCTGGCAAGCCGCCTGGGCGGCCTGCTTTTACCCGGCGGGGGCGACGTCGACCCCGTCCACTTCGGACAGGAGCCGCAAAGAGGTCTGGGGTCGGTCGCTGCTGTCCAGGATGCCCTGGAACTGGGCCTGACCCTGCGCATGAAGGAGATGGGGAAACCCGTCCTGGGCATCTGCCGCGGGGCCCAGGTCATAAACGTGGCACTGGGGGGCACTTTGTACCAGGACATAGGGGACCAGGTAGACGGGGCGCTGAAGCACTTCCAGGATGCGCCGCGGCCATACCCGACCCACGGTATCGAGGTGGAGGAGGGTACCCGGCTGGCCGCCCTGCTTGGGCCGGGAGGGCGAAGGGTGAACAGCTTCCATCATCAGGCGGTGGCACGTCCGGCGCCCGGGCTTACGGTTTCGGCCTTCGCCGCGGACGGTGTCGTCGAAGGGATAGAAGACGAAGAGGGCCGTTTTCTGGGGGTCCAGTGCCACCCCGAATGGCTCTGGGAGCAAGAGCCCTGTTTTCTGGCCCTTTTCCGCTGGTTGGTACAAAGAAGCGGGGAGATCCGGTAGTTTACGGCCGTCTTTATGATGCTGGAAAGGGGTGTTGGTGCTGTTGAACGACAAGCAAAACGATTACAGGATCAATTTCAATTCCCTTGGTGCACCTGTCAGCGTGGAGATTACCTGTTGCGGCCGCCATATCGGGGAGATGCGGCTCAAGGACGGCGAAGAGCGCAAATGCACCCAGTGCCAGACGGTACATATCGTGGCAATGGGGCACAACCACTTCCATATCAGGCGCCGCTAGGCGTCCCTGGGCCGGCGGCAAGGATGAAGCGGAACCGCCGGCCGGTTCCCGGCCGGTTCCCGGCCGGGAAGGGTGAAGGCAATCGTTCTGATTATGGTCGTAACGGTTTCCAGGTCCAAAGGCTTCGCCAGGACGCATGCGGTAAAGAACCGGTCAACTGGGTAACGCCGGCGTAGGAAAGGAAAAGTCAAAAAACCCGTCTTTCCCGGTGGGTTGTCTTTTGGGGTGAACACCTTTGCCAGAATCCTGCTACCGGATAATTGACGCCAACCTAAACCGCGCCCGGGAGGGTTTACGGGTGCTGGAGGAAGTGGTCCGGCTGGGCCTCGACGACCGCGGGCTCACGGCCCGCTGCCGAGAGATGCGGCACGCCCTGGCCCGCTACGCGGAAAACGTTCCCGGGGGCTACCGGGACCTGTTGGCGGGGCGCGAGGCGGAAAGGGACGTGGGATCCTCCCTCTGGCCGGAGGAAGCCGCCCGGGAAGGACTGCCCCAACTCGTGACCGCCAACTGCAAACGGATCCAGGAAGCGCTACGTGTTCTGGAGGAATTCGCCAAGCTCCTGGCCTGGCCGGTGGCCGGCTTGAAAGCCTTGCGCTTCGCCGCGTACGAACTGGAGAAGTCCATCATCTTGTCTCCCGGAGTAGGAGACACGGGATCCGGTTCCCCCGGGCGGCGCAGGCTTCGCCGGCGGTGCCGGCCGATGCTGAAGGAGAGATGTCCCGGACGAGGTAGAAAAAGGCCCGGCGGGTAGCCGGGCCTTTAGGAAAATGGGGGAGCGCGAGGGGGGCTGTAATCCCTCCCAATTTATTGGGGGGATACACGGACCCCCTCGCTCCTGTCGAAGGGCGCCGAAAATCT
>JAJYZD010000183.1 GCA_021800315.1 Bacillota bacterium
CGTTTAGTCCTTTGCCCTATTTCCAGGAGACGGCGGGTAAAACGTTTCGTAAGTGAGCCCTGTCTTTATATCTATTGACTGTATGAAGAATGGCTCGCAAGACTTGCTGGTTCAGGAGGTGTGGTTCGAGTCCAAGATCCCTCAATTTGGTGTTATTTGCACGGTAGTAATGCTCCTCCTTTTCGGTACGAGGGTTGGGTAGGTGCCTGATAACCGCATTTATTCCCTCTTCTGTCGCCACATTCTTTACCTTCTCGGCTAAGTCCAATACGGAAAACTCTTCTGTAAATTGATTAAAAACACGGAAATCACCTGGATGGGCGGGATTAATGGTCGCAATTTCGATGCAACGTACGGTATCGATGATATTGATAAACCCACGGGTCTGACCGCCTGCTCCGTAAATTGTCAGATCATGTCCTATGGCTGCTTGTATTAAAAAACGATTGAGAACTGTACCGAATACAGCATCATAATCCAAACGATTGATCAAGACTGGGTCCATCATTGTTTCACCGGTATGAAGCCCGTAGACAACGCCTTGATTTAAATCAGTGGCCCGTAGGCCCCAAGCCTGGCAGGCAAACATAATATTATGGCTATCATGAACTTTCGACAAATGATACATCGACCCGGGTTGTTTTGGATATGGCAGAATGTCCTCTCGATTATTATGTCTGATTGTTAAATACCCTTCTTCGATATCGATATTTGGAGTTCCATACTCGCCCATTGTGCCCAGCTTGATTAAGTGGCAGTCTGGGGCGATTTCTTTCAAACCATACAGGACATTCAAGGTTCCGATAACATTATTGCTTTGGGTAAATACGGCGTGTTCCCGGTCAATCATGGAATATGGCGCCGAACGTTGCTCGGCAAAGTGAACGAAAGTGTCAGGTTGCGTCTCCTCAAGCACTATCCGCAGAAAATCATAATGCGTTAGGTCACCTATGTAAGTTTTAAGAGTCCTCCCTGTTAATTCGTGCCATCTGGATACCCGTTCGTTTAGAGAAGAGATCGGGGTCAGCGAATTAGAATGCAATTCATTATCCCATTGTCGCCGGATTAAACTATCGATGATAACAACTTCATGGCCTTTTTGGGATAGATAAAGGGCTGTAGGCCACCCGCAAAACCCATCTCCCCCAGCGATCAGTATCTTCATCATGCTGCCCTCCTTTTTTCCTTTGCCGTCATTGTGTCATCATCCGTAGCGATAGTATGGTCTATGCTCTGTTGCCATTCCCAGTCCGCTGCGTTGACCATCAGCGACCATTAACGCCGTCGTCCCGGTGACCCGTTTCCCTATGGTTCCGGGAACCGGGCCCGGCTGAGCGGGGCCAAAGCCGTCGGGACCGCATTCCGGCCCGCGAACGCCATGGTGAGATATGCTGCCGGGACGAAGTGCCCCCGGCCACCCTTCATCTGACCGGGAAAGCGGTGGGATAAGGAACGTCCGTAGCGCGGCCGGACCCGGCGCCAAAGGGCGAGCCGGGACGGCCGGAAATAGAAGAAAAACTGGATAAGCCCAAGCCGATGGCATAATTGGCATAGGATGACTTGGCCCATCGGGCTGTTCTCCCTTCTCCCGGCTTTCAAACGCGCATCCATATTACCACACTACCTACCATGTTATCTATCATTTTTCCACGGAAAATGCCAGGCGATGCCCCCTTCATCGCTGGCGACGGGCTGTCACGGGACGCCAGGCACCCGGTAAATATAATGTAAAAGGCGACATTTATCACCATATGGTACCATTGATTGCCAGGGTTGACAGCGTACCGCTGCTCGTCCCTGCCACAGGCGATCGCCGCCCATGTCCAAGGGCGGAGGGCGTGGTCCCGCCAAATGGTGAACCGTCCTGTAGTTTAGTTTGTCATTGATAATTGAAACGGCCAACTGCTGGTTGGACCGCGGGGGAAGGCTGGGCGGTTGCGGACAGGGTGCTGAAAATCAATGACGACGGTCGCACCTGGAATCGGGCCGGCACGAGTTGGAGTACCGGCGCCTCATCTCGACGGTCCGGTCGGCGGGCGTTTCTCCAGCCGTGCCCGTACCCGCGGGGCGGAGGGATTCAAAAGTGTATCGCCGGCGCCTTAAGCGGGTATGGGCGGGAGAGATCGTCTCAAGTCCCTTCCCGCTGGGATGAAAAAGTGATACACGGTAGTATCACTATGCTTCAAAAGAGGCTCCGGCATTCTCATTTGCCTTTTTGGGCGGATTCCTTTATAATTACTATCGCCAGCCAGTGGAGGTGGGTTTAGTGGAAGATAATAATCTGAGTATTTCAAAAGAAATCACGCCCCAGTCCGAGAACTTCTCCCGTTGGTACCTGGATACCATTCGCAAGGCGGACTTGATGGATTACGCTCCGGTTCGCGGCTGCATCGTATTCAAACCGGAAGGCTTTGAGCTGTGGGAACGCATCCAGGCGGCAATGGACAAGCGATTCAAGGAGACGGGGCACCGGAACGCCTACTTTCCCATGCTGATCCCCGAATCTTTCTTCCAGAAGGAAAAGGAGCACGTTGAAGGCTTCAGCCCGGAACTGCCCTGGGTAACCGAGGTCAGCGGGGAAAAACTGGAGGAGCGGTTGGGCCTGCGTCCGACATCCGAGACGGTCATCGGCCACATGTACAGCAAATGGATCAACAGTTACCGGGATCTGCCGGTCTTGATCAACCAATGGGCCAACGCCTTCCGGTGGGAGAAGCGAACCGTTCCCTTTCTGAGGACCTCCGAGTTCCTATGGCAGGAAGGCCATACCGCCCATGTCTGCGAGGAGGAAGCGCGGCAAGAGACGATGCGGATGCTGGAGATCTACCGCGAAGTTGTGGAAAGTGAGTTGGCAATTCCGGTCTGGACGGGTAAAAAAACTCCGGCCGAGCGGTTTGCCGGCGCGGTGGATACCTATTCTATTGAAGCGATGATGAAGGATGGCAAGGCCGTCCAGGCCGGTACGTCCCACTATCTGGGAGACAAATTTGCCAAAGGCTTCGAAATTAAGTTCCTGGACCGCGACAACCAGCTGAAGTATGTCCACACCACTTCGTGGGGCAGTTCGACCCGGTTGATCGGCGCCATGGTCATGGTGCACGGGGACGACAAGGGCCTGGCCCTGCCGCCGCGGATTTCCCCGACGCAAGTCGTCATGATTCCGGTGGGCCCGCAAAACAAACGGGCGGCCGTGCTGGCTAAAACGGACGAGGTTTTCCTGTCGCTCAAGGAGGCGGGTCTGCGGGTCAGGACCGACCTGCGCGAGGAGACGCCGGGTTGGAAGTTCAACGAGTGGGAGATGCGCGGAGTGCCGGTCCGGATCGAGATCGGCCCCCGTGATGTGGAGAAGGGCCAAGTCGTGGCGGCCCGCCGCGACACCGGCGAGAAGATCTTCGTCCCCATCGGGGGCGCCGTCGTCTTCATCAAGGGGCTGCTGGATGAGATCCAAAATAACATGTATCAGAAAGCGCTGGCGTTCCGGGCGGAACATTCGTATACGCACATCGACACGCTCGCGGAGCTTAAAACACATATCGCGGGAGCGGAACAAGGGGACGGCATCGCGGGCTGGGTGCTGGCCGGCTGGTGCGGCAGCGATGACTGTGAGAAAAACATTAAGGAAGAAACGGGTTTTACCACGCGAAACATACCGTTTTTGCCGCCGGTTGGCAAAGAAATCTGTGTGTGCTGCGGACATAAATCCGAACACACCGTATGGCTCTCCCGCTCGTACTAAAAAGCGGTGTCCATGCCGGCGGCTTTCCGGCATGGACTGCCTTTGCTTCCCGGCCTAAAAGCTAACCGGTCCAACGGGCGGCGGCCGCAGGGTGTCCGGCGATCTCTTCCCTGGCCGCTGCGGCCGGCCTGGCATCCTTCTCCTCCTTGGCCGGGTCCCAATAATTCTTGGCTTTGGCGCCTGGATTGCCGGATCATTCCGTACCAGGACAAAAGTCGATCCCGCATACTCGGCCCGGACGAAAACGAGCCCGCCCTATCAACGCCGGACGACCTGTTGAGGCGATGGAACGCCGGCGTCGGGAGGATCAGGCCATCGTGGCAGCCGGTAGAGGTGGGCACGGAGACCATTCCCTCGCGGCTGTCAGTAATTAGGCGTGTTCTGTCGCCGACCACCGGGCAGGGATGTTTGTCCCCGGCGGGATGTGACATTCCGCCTATTCCCCGCTGGTGGGCGACAATTGAAGACGGGCGCAAGTTCCTAATAGTGGGAAACGGGACGGCGAATACAGATGGAGTGTCCCGCGCCGAACCCGGGGATGGCTGTCTGACCGGCCGGGGTGACCCGGACCGGTCGTCTCGTTTCTTTTTGTCCCATAAGCCAATCACGATTTTCGATGCCCCCATACCGGCCAGGAGCAGTCTGGTCTGGCGTACCATGCGCCCGCGCCGCATGCTGTCGCCGTTTGCGCGACGGAAGGAGGACAACCGGAGGGGCTTGAAGATAACCGCGCCGCATCCTTCTGAAGTCAGGAGTAAGGCGCGGAAAGCTGGACATAATTTCCTTGCCCATTGCACTTGTCCGTGTTATAATATAGGCGACTCCCAAGGGTAAGGAGAATATATAATGGAGCTTCGCCGCAATCGCAGCAGTGTATTCCAAATAGGCTATCATGTATGGTACCACAATAATCGTGTTTGAGTATTTGGATAATCTCAAGCCGTCCAAATGGACAAAACCGCATTGGCTGAACCAGAAATTCATTTTTAGGGTTAAGGGCGGTGTGGTCAAGCACACTTGTTACAAAGCGCTCCATAAGGGCATCGTTACGTGTGGAGTTAGCACTAAGAATACCTCTGTCAGATACCCATATTGCGGCATGCCCCGCGGGCTGGGTTGCGCGCGATCCGTGGCGGGTTCCCCGTAAACATCCCTATCCGAAAGTGATGCCGTTTCGAGCAGGTCGTAGTATTTTGCGGGGTAGGTAAGAATGGATAAGATAAGCGTTTTCATCGTCGACGATCACGAGGTCGTACGCATGGGCCTGTTGATGTTGCTATCACGGCACCAGGAAGTAAAGGTCATCGGCGAAGCCGGTTCGGGCGGCGAAGCGATGGAGAAGATCAAGGACCTCTTGCCCGATGTAGTCGTTATGGATATCAGGTTGCCGGATAGAAGCGGTATTGAGGTCTGTCGGGATATTAAAGAGTTGGAGCCAAACATCAAGGTCATCATGTTAACATCTTATAGCGATGACGAGGTGTTATTTGATTCCATTATGGCAGGGGCGTCGGGCTATGTTCTCAAAGAAATAAGGAGTCAATCCCTGGTTGAAGCCATAACCACGGTGGGTCGCGGAGGATCACTCCTTGATCCGGTAACTACAAGCAGGGTTCTGGAAAAAGTCAGGATATTAACGGGAAAGGTCGCTACGGAAGAGGACTCCCTGAATGATAAGGAAAGAGTGGTTCTCGCCCTTATCGCCGAGGGAAAAACCAACAAGCAGATTGCCGCCGAGCTTTTCCTCGGAGAGAAAACCGTCCGGAATTATGTCAGCAATATATTTGCCAAGCTGAGTCTCACCAACAGGACCCAAGCCGCTGTGTACGCGGACCGGCAGCGCTCCAGGAAGAGCACTTAACTCACGGGCGCGGTTCCGGAGTGCCGCGGAACGGGTTGCGGTGACCTGCTGCCGGTGTGGCCTTTGGTAGCACTTATGGGGTTGGAAGCGAGGTTGCCATGTATTATCAGTTTGCCCTGATAAACGTTATCTATATTTACTTCGTTTACGGCTTATCCTGTGTGGTGATGGGATTGGCCGTATCGTTTAGTTATATACAATTTAGTAAAACTGCATTCACGAAGGAAATCCGGTGGCTTGGGGCCTTTGGCATAACACACGGGATTTCCGAATGGGCCGTGATGTTTACAACCATGAAATACTTCATGGGCATCCCGGCTACTTTCTTGGTCAGGGAATATGCGGGTGAAGTTGCTCTATACCTAATTTCTTTTTTATTTCTCCTGCAATTCGGTATTAAGGTCGCTAATAGCACGCTCAAGCGAATCGGTTGGCTGCAATATATCCTGGTGGTGATAGCCGGGTTATCGTTATTGGCACTAGGGATTGTTGTCTTTCTGCCCATTGGTAATCAGATCTTGTGGCTGGAAACCATTGAAAAGCTGTCCAGATACCTGATGGGCTTCCCGGGAACGGTCCTTGCCAGTATCGGGTTTCTTTTGCAGAGAAACGAGCTGGAGAGATTGGGATTAGCCAGAACCAACGGAATGATATATGGTGTTTCGATGTCGTTTCTATTGTATGGAATAGCGGCCGGATTACTGGTTTCCCGCTCAAGTTTTTTCCCGGCGAACGGAATATCTCTACAATCCGTCGACGTATGGGCTATTGCGCCCGTGCCCATATTAAGATCATTGGGCGGGATAGGAATAGCTTATTTTACTATCCGTGTGATTGGTGCGCTTAACCAGGGGTATGTGCAGATGCTTGAAGCCATCCAAAAAAAACAAGTCCTCTCCCAGGAAAGGGAGTGTATCAGCAGGGATCTCCATGACGGAGTAATACAATCTCTTTATGCCATCGGTCTGCAAATGAAAGAAGCAGCCTATCTGGCTCAGAACTCTCCGGAGAGGGTTAAACAAACATTGGAGCAGATGATTGACCAGTTGGACGATACCATTCGCGATGTCAGATTGTTCATTCAAGATCTGCGTTTGCCCCGGGGACAAGAAGGAAACCTGGGTCAGGTGCTGAAATCTCAGTTGGATCATTTTTCCTCTTTGACTGGGATCACGGTCGAATTGTCTACCCCTGATACTCAAGTCATGGATCAACTGTCTTCCGAACAAGCCAACCACTTGTATTACATCGTACAGGAAGCCCTTGTCAATATTGCCAAGCACGCCGAAGCGACGCAGGTATATGTGGATCTGACCGCCCATAATAACGAGCTGAGCCTGTCAATAATTGATGACGGCAAGGGTATGATGGAAACACCATGCGATATAGGCGAACTATCAGGCCACGGGATGGGAAACATCAGATCCCGGGTAGGGATGCTTAACGGTCGGTGTCATTGGGAATCCCACCAGGGATTCGGTACCCGTCTGACCGTGGTTGTTCCCTTAGGGAAGGGAAGCAGGCGTTCAACGCCGGCCGGCCGGCCAAGGGTTGCCGGAACGCATTGAAGCAGTTGAAACAACGGGGGGCGGCGTTTTTCCCGCCGCCCCCCGGGCTGCCCCGCTGGAATTTCGTCCGTCAGTCCTGTATCGGGGAAGGGATTCTCGAATGATTGGTGAATAGTAGTTATCGTGGGGTCCCGGACGGGCCCAACTATCGCCCTCAAAACCGCCCCGGGGGCTCAATAGCGTATTAGTAACCTGATAGCTCCAACTGATTCGCGGTCATAGACCCCACGCCTAAAGCCGGGGGCTTGCGGAGGAAACTCCGAGGGTCTGCGTCTTAAGGCGGGAAAGCGGTATAAGTTGCTCGCAAGGGCACAACCATGTCGCGCTATGACCCGCCACAGCCGCCGGGATCTGCGGGCGAGCGGCTACGTTATTCTGGTCATGACACCTTGGGACGCTTCTCCAGTCCCATGCCCTGTCGCCGATGGTTAAACAGCGAGCGGGGGTAGTTGCAACACGACACCAGCTTTTATGTAGCAATGGATGGAACTTATGCGAGCAGTGCTGTCGGCGTAAAAAGCCAGGATAACTTTGGTTAGGAGAGATG
>JAJYZD010000184.1 GCA_021800315.1 Bacillota bacterium
GGCACATGATATCGAGTACTGGGCAAAACGGCACGCGGCCTGCGACCGGGCCATGGAACGCCTCAGAAGGTTCGAGAGTAAGTGACGTAGAGCGGTTTGTGGGAAAACCACACGAGCCGTTCATTGAAGGGTTGGCACCGAAAGGGGCCTCCTACTCTATCAGTTGTTAGAATAAATTGAAAAGAGTGGGCTATTCATCCTTGCGGCAGTTATCCGCCTTTTTTGGCATGTCTCATTTTTGCCCGAAAATTCGTTGACAGATCTGTGGGTCTGAGACGGCAGCTCCAGCCTGCAAGCCGTCCTCCTCTTGCTGAAATTTCAGGATTTCTGGTTTCTGCTCCCCATGGGTTGATACGCTCTCACCCAGCAGACCGGTCAACATGTTTCTGAGACATGCCCTTTTTTTCTATACCAATACGAAAAAGCCAACGGTGATAATGTGCCTCCGAGGCTGTTGACAAAGCCCTGGCTCCATGGTAGTCTCTTAATCAGCTATTATGTTAAACTATAGAATTAAGGAGGCAGTACCCATGGCGGACTCGGACCGCGCCTTCAAAGACGCTGTATACGAACAAATCGCGCGCGTCGGGCGTGCCGTCGCTCATCCACGCCGGTTGGAACTGATCGACCTTCTCTGCCAGGGACCAATGACCGTGGAACAACTCGCCCGCAAGAGCGCCATGTCGGTAGGGAGTACCTCTCAGCATCTCCAGCATTTGAAGGAAGCGCGGCTCGTACGGGGTGAACGCCACGGCACATATGTGGTTTATCGTCTTCACAACGACCAGACGTGCGCGCTCTTTCACACGCTCCGAGCGCTCGCCGAGCAGTACTATGCCGATATGCGTTGCGTGACGGAGACTTTTTTAGCCGATCATCAAGCTTTGGAGCCGGTCGATGCGGCTACCCTCAAGGAGAGGTCGGAAAAAGACGCGGTGGTTATTCTTGATGTCAGACCACCTGAGGAATATGACGCCGGGCACTGGCCCGGCGCTCTGTCAATCCCTTTGGAAACCCTGGCCGACCGGCTGGCCGACCTGCCGCGGGATCGTACGATTGTGGCGTATTGCCGCGGGCCTTATTGTGTTCTGGCCATGCACGCGGTCAATGAGTTGCGCCGGGCAGGTTTTCACGCGGAGCGCTTGTCCGAGGGGGTCAGCGACTGGCGGGCCCGTGGATGGCCCATTGTTCGCTCACGGTGATCATGCGTAAGCGGAGCCCGGCGGCATAACCGGAAGGATAGGGTGGTTTACATGGTTCATCTGGACTATAACGCGACGACACCGGTTGTCCCGGAGGTAGTCGCTGCCATGACTCCTTTTCGGACCAGCCGCCTCTACAATCCTTCGGGAGCCTACCCCGAAGCCGGGGGGTGCACGCGGTGGTGGAAGACGCCCGGGCCCTCCTGGCCGGACTGCTCGGCAGCCCACCGGACGCGGTAGTCTGGACCGGCGGCGGTACGGAAAGCGACAATTGGGCGGTCGGCGGATTGGCTTTCTGGCGGGGGAAGCTTCGCCGTATCCTGATGTCGGCTGTGGAACACCCTGCGGTGGCGGAGGCCGCGGCCGGGCTGCGGGCGGAGGGTACCGGCCCGGATTGGGCGCAGGGACTCGTGCGGATCAGCCTGGGTCGCGAGACGACTGCGGCGGACATCGAGGCGGCGGCAGGGAGAGTTTGATTCGGGCCACCCAATCGTGACCTGTCTGAGGGCCGGTGATGCGCAAAACGCAAGTGCCGTTTCATCTCCCCGGTACCGCTGTTGGCCGGCACGGCCGGCGTTTTCTGGTTTCGAAGATTTGGGATAAAGGAGAGTGAAAAAATGTTTTCTTTGTATGACGAGTTTTTTGCCAAGATCTATGGGGAAGGGGGCGTATTCGATCGAAAGACCAAACACCTTATCGCTTTGGCTGCCTCCCTTGCAGCTGGCTGCGAGCCTTGAACAGCGTACTGCTTTGCAGTTGCAAAGGAAACCGGTGCCTTAGAGGAAGAAATTAATGAGACTATTGCCGTGGCCATGACTGTAGGGGCAACAAAAATCCGGTCTCTCGCCAATGCAGTTAGCGATGGTTTGTCACAAAAGGCTAATGTTAATCAAGAACCGGCAAAAGTCGAAGAAAGTTGTTCTACCTGAAGTGTCGGGTCTGCTGTTTAGTTTAAACAGGAAAAGACGCAAGACAATCTAAAAGAAATCCAACTATTAAGGAAGGTTTTCGTGGGATGATCAAGTAAAATGAAAACATTATCGAAAATAACTACCAACTATTTGTCTAGAACTGAATGCCGATAGGCGGTGAACGCTCAGGGTTAGTAGCAACCACGGCGGGCTCCAGTTATTAACGGACGTAGGGGTTTACTCCAGGCTTGCCGTATGATATAAAGCGATTACCATGGAAAAACGCCTCGCTTTTGCAGAAAAAGGCCGATGACCTGAAAAACCGGCGCGGCAATGGGAGTGTCATGGTGGAAGCCTCTGCGGGTGGCGGGGAAGACATGGGCAGGTCACCCCTCAGGTCATTCCGCAAAGACTTCCTCCCGTTGCTTAATTACTGGTCTAGACCAGGCCAAGGTTGGCTTGCGTTGCTGGGAACGGTAGTCGTGATGCTCCCTACCGGTGAGGACGAGCCGGCGATCTTTGGTCAAAGGATAAAGTACTCGGCCGGGGGAGCCAGGGCAGGCGGGTGGCCGCGGCGGAGTCTTGCGGGGAGAAAATCGTTCTTGACAGGCTTCGCCCCTCGTGATATGGTTGGAAAAACCTCATACTTGAGCAGGTGCCCCTGTCAAGGGGAGAATAGGGAAGTCCGCAAGGTGAAAGAAATCTTTCGCCGAGGCGGCGCGGTCCCGCCACTGTGAAACGGTTAGCCTGCCGCTATGTACCACTGGCGCAATGCGCCGGGAAGGTGCGGCCGGGTGATGAGCCGCAAGCCAGGAGACCTGCCTGCTTTGTGTTAATCCTGTCTTCGTGAGAAAAGGCAGGACCGGGTCCGGGGACGATGGTAAAGTCCTCAGCCGTATTGGTACTGGCTGAGGACTTTTTATTTTCCAACCGCCAGGTCTAATACCTTCGCCTTTCAGGCGAACAGCTTTAGCATCTGGTTCCCCGGCCCCGACCCACCCTGCGGGCTGGTAACCCCCCGTTAGCCGACTTTTAGTCGGCAGGCCAACCCACCTGCTTTAGTAGGTGGTGGTTAAGTTGAATGCAGAAGGTGGTATTGGCTGTGACACAACTGGAGAAAGCCCGATCGGGAATCGTGACGCCGGAAGTAAGGGAGGCAGCCGCGAAGGAAGGATTGCCCGCCGAAGAGATGGCGGCCCGGGTGGCCCGGGGAACGGTCGTGGTCCTGCGAAACGGGATGAGGAACTCGGAACCGGTTGCCGTGGGCGAGGGCCTCACCGTGAAGGTGAGTGCCAGCGTGGGTACCGCAGGCGAATGGGCAGATCCCGACGAAGAGGTGGCCAAGGCGCTGGCCGCGGTGGAAGCGGGTACGGATACCGTGATGGATCTCAGCATCGCCGATATGGACCGTACCCGGTACAGGATATTGAAGGCCGTTTCCCGGCCGGTCGGTACGCTGCCCCTGTACCAGGCGTTGGCCGAGGCGCGGGAAAGATCCGGTTCGACGGTCAAAATGGACGTGGAAGACCTGTTCGCGGTAATCGAGAAACAGGCGGCGGACGGGGTGGACTTCATGGCTTTCCATTGTGCCACCAACAGGCAGACCGTGGAATCAGCCCGAAAGATCGGACGCACCGACTATCTGGTTAGTTACGGGGGGTCCCACCTGGTGGGCTGGATGGTTTACCGCCAGCTGGAAAATCCTCTGTATGAGCAATACGACCGACTGCTGGCCATTTGCAAGAAATATGACGTGACTTTGAGCCTGGCTGACGGGTGGCGTCCCGGTTGTCTGGCCGATTCGCTCGACGCCGCGCAGGTGCAGGAGATGGTTATTCTGGGTGAATTGGTGCAGCGCGCCCGGGCACAAGGGGTGCAGGTGATGGTAAAAGGTCCTGGGCACGTACCGTTGCAGGACATAAAAAGCACCATTACCTTGCAGAAAAGCCTGTGCGCCGGTGCCCCGTATTTCGTTTTCGGACCCCTGGTCACCGACATCGCTCCGGGTTACGACCACGTGAACGCCGCCATAGGCGGCGCGGTCAGCGCCTGGGCCGGGGCCGATTTCCTGTGTTGCGTCACGGCGGTGGAACACCTGCGCCTGCCGGACCGGCAGGAAGTGCGGGAAGGGGTGATAGCGGCGCGCATCGCCGCCCATGCGGCTGACCTGACCAGGAAACCCGGGGCCTGGCAATGGGATTACGATATGTCCTGCGCCCGCAAAGCTCTTGATTGGGAAAAGCAGCTGACCCTGGCCATCGACCGGAAGCGGGCGAGGCAGGTACGGCAGGCCCGCAGTGCCAACTCCGGTGACACCTGCGCCATGTGTGGCCAGTTTTGCGCTATGAAAGTGGTAGCACAGTACCTGGGTACGGAGGCGGGCACCTGCTGACGAGACAAAGGGGCCGAGCCTTGAAAGGAGGAAATGAAATGACGCAACTTCTGGAAGCCCGGGCGGGCCGGGTTACCCTGGAAATGGAGAGGACGGCCCAAGGGGAGGGGGTGAGCCCCGGAGCGATGCAGGCTGCCGTGGCGGCCGGCACGGTGGTGATTCCCAGGAACCGGCTGCGGGGAGAGATTGATGCCTGTGCGATCGGCAAAGGCCTCCGGACGAAGGTCAACGCCCTCATAGGCACCTCCAGCGACTGCGCCGACCCGGAGATGGAGGTGCGCAAGCTACGTACGGCGGTCGCCGCCGGTGCGGACGCGATCATGGACCTGAGCACGGGCGGCGACATCGACGGCATGCGCCAAAAGAGCCTCCGGACGGTCAATGTACCGGTGGGAAGCGTGCCCGTGTACCAGGCCGCGACCTGGGCCATCGAAAAGCAGGGCAGCATCGTGGCCATGACGCCGGAAGACATGTTTTCGGCGATCGAACGTCAGGCTGCCGACGGGGTGGACTTCATGGCCATCCACTGCGCCCTCAACTTCGACGTGCTGACGAGGCTGCAGAAAGCACGACGGGTAACCGACATCGTCAGCCGGGGCGGCGCCCTGCTTACCGGCTGGATGTTGCACAACCGCCGGGAGAACCCCCTCTACGAACACTATGACCGGGTTTTGGAGATCTTGAAGGCGTATGATGTAACACTGAGCCTGGGTGACGCCATCCGGCCGGGTTGTGTAGCGGACTCCCTGGACGGGGCGCAGATACAGGGACTTTTGGTGGCCGGAGAACTGGTCGGGCGTGCCCGTGCAGCCGGGGTGCAGGTCATGGTGGAAGGACCCGGTCACGTGCCTATGCATCACGTTGAGGCCACCATCGGCTTGCAGAAGAGGCTCTGCCATGATGCCCCCTACTTCGTGCTGGGTACCCTGGTGACGGATGTGGCTCCAGGCTACGACCACATAACGGCTGCCGTCGGGGGTGCTCTGGCCGGGGCGGCCGGTACCGATTTCATCTGCTATGTCACGCCGGCCGAACACCTGGGCCTGCCCAGCGAGGAAGACGTATACGCCGGGGTGATAGCCGCCCGTATTGCCGCCCACGCCGCCGATTTGGCCAAAGGAGTGCGCGGCGGCGCGGAAAGGGACCTTTTCATGGCCCGGGCGCGGGCCGCCGGTGACCGGGCCGCTCAGCGGGAACTGGCCCTTGATCCCGCCGTCTTTGGAGATTGCCCGAATTGCAGCAACGGCTCCTGCCGCCTTTGCGGTGAGGAATGCGCGGTCAGGATAGGACTGGCTTACCTGGCGGGCGGCCCACCTGCCAGAGAGATTCGCGGGTCGACAGCCACGGGGTGATGGCTGCCCTCTTGGTGACAAGTGTATTCTGGCGATGACTCCGGTAACGGTCGCCACAAGGAGGAATTTATATTGAGCAGGCTTGCAACCGTTGTCGACGGTATTGAACCGGTAGACGGGGAGTGGCGCCAAAAGGCCGGCAACCACTTGAACAACCTGGCCATTCCCCGGGGCAGTTTGGGACGATTGCTCGACCTGGCCGAGCAACTGGCCGCCATCAAACGGACCTTGTACCCACGGGTGGACCGGCGGGTGGTGGTCACCATGGCCGGCGACCACGGCGTGGTCCGGGAAGGTGTCAGTGCCTTCCCCCAGGAGGTTACCCCCCAAATGGTCCGCAATTTTGTGGCCGGTGGGGCGGCCATCAACGTCCTGGCCAACGTGGCTGGAGCACGGGTGGTCGTGGTGGACATGGGGGTTGCCGCTGACCTCGGCGACCTGGTCCGCGGAGAAAAGATCCTGTCGTGCAAGATCGCACCGGGTACGCAGAATATGGCCCAGGGCCCCGCGATGACACGTGGGCAGGCGGTCCGGACCCTGGAAACGGGCATCGGCATCGTCGGGCAACTTGTGCAGGAAGGACTGGACCTTTTGGCCACCGGCGACATGGGCATCGGCAATACCACCCCGAGCAGTGCCATCCTGGCCGTTTTTTCGGGACGGCCGGTACGGGAAGTGACGGGCCGGGGAACGGGGATAAGTGACGAAATGCTGGAAAACAAGGTCCGGGCCATCGAGAGGGCGCTCGCCGTTAACGAACCCTCGCCCCACGATCCCCTGGATGCCCTGGCCAAGGTCGGCGGGTTCGAGATCGGCGGCATTGCCGGCCTTATCCTAGGGGCGGCCTACTATAAAATACCGGTGGTGGTGGACGGATTCATTTCTTCGGCCGGGGCCCTCCTGGCCCAAGCCCTTGCTCCTGCCTCGGCGGACTACATGATTGCCGCCCACCGTTCCCTGGAATACGGTCACGGCCTGATGCTGGAGCTCCTGAAGCTTTCGCCCCTGTTGGACCTTGATCTGCGCCTGGGCGAGGGTACCGGAGCGGCCTTGGCCATGAAAGTGGTGGAAAGCGCGGCGGAAATAATCGGTAAAATGCTTACCTTCGATGATGCGGGCGTATCCCAAAGCGATTCCAGGGCTCAACTCCCATGAAGCCATGGCCGTTGAACCATGATCCACACGAAGCCGGCCCGCAATATTTGGCGGACCTGGCGATGGGTTACTGGTTTTCCGAGGTTCTTTTCACGGCTGTGGAGATGGATTTGTTTACTTTGCTGGAGCCTGCCGGGAAAAATGCCGCCCAGGTGGCCGGCGAGTGCGGCTGTGCCCCCGAGAGCTTTTCCCGGTTCCTCCAAGCCTTGTGTGCCCTGGGTTTATTGGCAGCCGACGGGCCGATCT
Source organism: Bacillota bacterium (assembly GCA_021800315.1). GTDB lineage: Bacteria > Bacillota > Desulfotomaculia > Desulfotomaculales > JAJYZD01 > JAJYZD01. Next base: position 7,259 of record JAJYZD010000184.1, read on the forward strand.
TCTTCAACTCCCAAGTCGCCCGCGACTACCTGGTAAAAGGCAGGGAAAAATATTTGGGTGATTTGGTCCTCTGGCGAAAGCAGCTCCAGCCGAACTGGCGGACCTTGGGGGATTGCCTGAAGACAGGCGGGCGGACTCTTTATCCCGCCGGTGAGGAGCCCGCCGGCTTGATCAGGCGCACCCGCAGCTACATCCGGGCCATGGATGCCGTGGCGATGATCAAGGCGCCGGAAATGCCACCGGTTTTTGCCCAAGTCCTCCACGGGGGTGAGATGCTGGATGTGGGGGCGGGATCGGGGGCGGTGGCGGCAGCCTTTTTAAACCGGTTTCCCGGCCTTTCGGCCACCCTCATGGACCTGGCCCCTGTTTTGGATTATACCGCCGAGTTAATGAAGGAAAG
>JAJYZD010000185.1 GCA_021800315.1 Bacillota bacterium
TCGTTAACGGTAAGGATCTTACCGATCCGCAGGCCGTCTTCGGCCAATATCGGCGTGACTTCGGCGGCATAGGACCGGGCTTCGCCATTCACCGTCAGTTGATAGTGAAGTCCGGTCTGACCGTTCAGGACGCATCCAAGCTCCGGACGTCTCCCGACAAAAGAAGCAAAGGTATGCTTGGCTGAAATTGGCTCCAGTTCGGGATAGATCTTTAGCATTGTATGGTTGGCATCGATAATGCGATCAGTCAGGTCGACCAGCAGGATACCTTCCTTTGACTGTCGGAATACCGTTTCCATAGCAATGGGAACGGTATTGAAAATCCCAAACTGGAAAATGCCAAATAGAAATAGAAGACCAGAAACAATAGAAACTACCGGAAAATAATCGATCCCCAGATAACTTGTATTGGTAGCGTTTAGATAAACGGTAAACCACGGAATCAGCGATGCGGTAATCATGACCAGGTAGCCGAACCGCTGCGTGCGCGGCGCTTTTAGGTAGCCGGCGATGTAGGATGCCATGGCTATCATGGCAATCATTGTACCGGACGCTACAATCACCACATACAGGGGGCCTTTGCTGAAAACTATCACCGGAAAGTATCCGTTGCTGATAAATCGGTAGGAGGAAGCATAAAGATGATGGATGTTGGTGTAAAAAATGATCCAGAACAAAACCGGATGATAAAGCGTTCCATACTTTGCCAGCTTCAAGTATCTTTTCCGCACCCCGGCGTACTCCAGGCTCATCATCAGCCACAGGTACTGCTGCAGGGGTATTACGAAATGTACGACGTTGAACCAGAATATTGCCTGGGGAAAATGATTGGAGTTTATTTCATAAATATATGCGCCATTGTAAATTATAGCAGTAAATGACATCAAGATAAAGTAATTGGCGCCCGGCATCGTCCGTCTCCCGGATGCGTATCCGATCAGCAGGATGGCGCACGGTATCGTCAACGCAATCAAAAGAGTGTACGTGAATCTGACCTCGTCCATCGTCCCTTCCTCTGCTATTAGATCATCATATTGTGCATCTCCGCCTGAAAACGGACTTCGGTCTCTGACCGAAAGGCTGCTGTGACCGACGGGTACCCATCGCAGGTGGGTGTGGCGAGGACTAGCACCGTTCTTGTAGGTCACAACCGCCTTCCCTGCTTCCTCGATGCGTGTCAACACAAGTCCCCGGCATCATCATGAAGCTTGCTCGCACAAGCTCCGGCCTTCAGGTCGGGGTAGTTGACCATCCTTGTAGGGCCATGATGATATTTCCACTACCTCGAATTCAAGATACGTTTTGTGTGACCTTTTCTCCAACCGGAATCCTCCCGTCCCGACGGCGTCGACTCAGGAGTGGCGGTACTGAAATGGGCGCTGTCCATGGGACGGGAGGACGCAAAATTCGACTCACCCTGCATCATCCCCTGATAAGCCTAATTTCGCCAAAAATCGCAAACATCCTGTTTTCGGCCGTTCCGAATCCACCCTGGGATATGGCAAACCAGTGAACTCCAAGCGGCCGGGCAAGATCGAAGACAACGGTTGCCGCGGGTTGTCGAGCAACCGGCCAATGTGGGCGCCGTCTTATGGAAGTTCCTGGGTGGAAAGAAAAAAGAACATCGGGTCGGTGAAGAAGCCATCACCGTGATCAAGGACGCGCCCGAGCAAACGCATCTCCTGGGCCTGAACGCCGCCATCGAGGCGGACCGGGCCGGCGAGCGGGGGAGGGGCTTCAACGTGGTGACCGCGGAGATCAGGACGCCGGCCGCCAAGGTGCGCGAATCGGTGAAGACCATTGGCCAAAGCTTCAGCTGCATCGCTACAGGGGTCACCTTGAGCGCTCCAAGAGTGACCAACTTAAACGAAGTTGCCCAGGTCCAGGCGAAATCCACCCAAGAGATCGGTTCTTCCGTGGTTCAACTCGGGCTGAGCACGGCCACCTTGGAGAAAATAAGCAAGGAGGCCTGGATTTAGGTACGGCCCGTGCCGGCAAGAATCCGCGGTAATCACCCGGCCCCGGACAGGCCAGGCTGGGTGCAGCAGCAAGGTGGATCCGGCGGGACCGTCGCCCGGACAACCGGGGTTTCAACTGCCACCGGCTATCAGTTGCGACAAATTTTTTCCCTGGTCTTGCCTTGATAATCTCCGATAATTATCATAAAAATAATAGTAGAATAATATGATTGCGAGGCGCTATCAATGATTATCAAATCCTCCACAACCCTCAGGAATGATTACGGAACGATTTCCTCTCTTGCCCATGAGCTTGAGGAACCTATTTATATTACAAAAAACGGCGAGGGGTGACCTTGTTGTTATGAGTATTGAAGCTTTCGAAAAAAGGGAACAGCTTCTGCGCCTTCGTTCCAAGCTAATGATTGCCGAGCAGTCAAGGCTGGCCGGAGAATCGACTGTTTCTTTGAGCGAAGCCAAGAGAAGGCTTAATGAAAAGTACGATGCAGAAGTATAACATTGAGATTCTACCTCCTGCATGGTCAGAACTCGACGAAATTGCGAGCTACTATCACCATGTATTCGGGGTCAAATCGGCACAAAATATTACCGCCAAGATTTTTTCCTGTCGTGAGCGATTGGAACAGTATCCGTTATCATGTCCATATGTTCCTGACAAAGAGCTTGGACTCCAGGAGTACCGGTGTCGTGCGGAGTATGTTTGTTTTTATAGATTAATCGGTAACACTGTTTACATTTACCACATCGTTCACGATTCAAGGGAATACGCGAAGTTGTTCAAGTAGAATCGGCCTCATCCAAGGGCAGGTTCTCCTACGCCCCCTGGTTTCCCAGGAATTCCACCCACACCGACAGAAACTCCGCCGCCGTATCCACCCGGTTGACCCGCTCGCGGAAGCGGGCCGCCCCTTGGCGCCCCTTCGCGTACCAGACCGCGTGCTTCCTCATCTCCAGCACCGCCATCCGCTCGCCCCGGTCTTCCATCTTCATCAACAGGTGCCTTTCCACCATGGCGAACAACTCGCCGGCGTCCGGCGGCGCCAACGGTTCTCCGCCGGTCAGGTAACGCAGGGTGCGGGAAAAGATCCAGGGGTTGCCCAGGGATCCCCGCCCGATCATCACCCCGGCGCAGCCCGTGGTCTCCAAGAGGCGCGCGGCGTCCTCCGGGCAGAACACGTCGCCGTTTCCTATCACCGGTATGCCAACCGCTTCCCTGACCTCCTTTATCGCCTGCCAGTCGGCCCGGCCGCTGTAGAACTGCTGCCGGGTGCGCCCGTGCACGGTTACCGCCCGCACCCCGGCCTGGGTCAGGCGCGCGGCCGACTCCGGCGCCGGAATCGAATGTTCGTCCCAGCCCAGCCGCATCTTGACGGTCACCGGCACGTCCACCGCCTTTACCACCGCCGCCGCGATACGCAGGGCCCGGTCCGGATCGCGCAGCAGCGCCGCCCCCGCCCCGCCTTTGACCACCTTGGGCACCGGGCAGCCCATGTTGATGTCGATCACGGCCGCCCCGGCCGCCACGGCCAGGCGGGCGGCTAGAGCCATACTCTCCGGCTCGTCGCCGAACAGCTGCACCGCCAGCGGACCGTTTTCGCCCCGGTGATCGAGCAGGGCCATGGTGGCCGCGTTGCCGTGGATCAGGGCCTTGTCGCTCACCATCCCGGTGAACCCCAGCGAGCAGCCCTGCTCGCGGGCCAGGATGCGGAAGGCCCGGTCGCTCACCCCGGCCAGGGGGGCCGGGAAAACGGGGGAGAGTGGTTCCAGGCCTTCTATCCGCATGTTTGCCGCCGGACCCCCCGGTTCCGTTCGTAGATGATCCGCAGTCCGGTCAGAGTCAGAAAGGGTTCCACCCGGTCGATGGCGGCGGTCTCCGCGGCGATCATACCGGCGAAGCCTCCGGTGGCTATAACCCGGGCCGGGCCCAGCTCTTCTTTCATCCGGGCCAGAATCCCCTCCACCAGGCCCACGGCTCCGTACAGGATCCCGGCCTGCATGCTGTGCACGGTGTTCTTGCCGATCACCGCGGGCGGCCGGCATATCTCCACCCGGGGCAGCTTGGAGGCCCAGCGGAACAGGGCCTCGGCGGCGATGCCGATGCCCGGCGCGATGGCGCCGCCCAGAAACTCGCCCCTTTGCGATACGGCGCCGAAAGTGGTGGCCGTACCCAGATCCACGATCACCAGGGGCCCGCCGTAAAGTTCAAAGCCGGCGACCGCGTTGACGATCCGGTCCGTCCCCACCTCGCCCGGATTGTCGACGCGGATGGACAGGCCGGTCTTCACCCCCGGCCCGACGAACAGGGGCTCCAGACCGAAATAGCGGCGGCAGGTCTCCTCCAGGGAGGACTGCAGGGGAGGGACGACCGAACAGATCACAGCCGCCTTCACCGTCGTCGTGGCCAAGCCGGCGTCCAGGAAAAGCCGGCGCCAGAGGAGGCCGCGCTCGTCCGCGGTACGCGCTGAATCCGTGGTCAGACGCCAGTCGCGCACCAGGGTTTCTCCCGCGAAAAGACCCAGCTTGATGTTGGTATTACCCACGTTACAGGTAAGAATCATGCGCGGCCACCGCTTCCCGGCTCTTTCCGGGTCCTGCCCCGGAACAGGCACCCGGGGAACGGGGATTCCAGGCCCGCTATGAGCATGGCTTGCGGTCCCGGTTCCGCTCGTAGATGATGCGCAGCCCCTGCAGGGTCAGGAAGGGATCCACCCGGTCGATGGCGGCCGTCTCCCCGGCGATCAGTTCGGCCGGGCTCCCGGTGGCGATAACTTTCGCGTTGCCCAGTTCCTTCTTCATCCGCCCCACCACGCCGTCCACCTGGCCGACGAAACCGTACAGGATGCCGGCCTGCATGCTGTGGACGGTGTTCTTGCCGATCACCGAAGGCGGGCGGCTCAGGTCCACCCGGGGCAGTTTGGAGGCCCGCATGAAAAGGGCCTCGGTGGAGATGGCGATGCCGGGAGCGATCGCTCCGCCCAGGTATTCGCCCTTCTTCGATATGGCGCAAAAAGTGGTGGCCGTACCGAAATCGACGATCACCAGAGGGCCGCCGTAGAGTTCGAAGCCGGCCACCGCGTTGACGATCCGGTCCGCCCCCACCTCGTGGGGATTGTCCACCCGGATGCCCAGCCCGGTTTTCACCCCGGGTTCTATCACCAGCGGTTTTACGCCGAAATAACGGATGAAGGTGCGCTCCATGGGCTGCGAAAGCGGCGGCACCACCGAGGATACCACCACCGCCTCCACCTGCGTCTTTTCCATTCCGGCACCATGGAAAAGCTGGCTCATCAGCACCCCGTATTCGTCCGCGGTACGCTCGCGAACCGTGGCCAGGCGCCAGTCATGGACCAGTTTCGTACCAAGGAACAGGCCCAGCACGATGTTGGTGTTCCCCACGTCGCAGGCCAGAATCATGACCCATGCCACCGCTTTCTCTATCGAGTCTTTCCGGTCCCGGGGACAAGTTCCACTCCCGGGAAGACGCCCGGCCAGGTTTGCCGGTACACGTCGAGGTCGCCCGGGTGGAACAGGACGAATACCACTTCGTCCAGGGCATCAAGGGCCGGGAAATCGCGTACCGCCGCCAGCGCAATGCCGGACGCCGGCTCCAGGGGAAACCGGTAGGCTCCCGTACTGATGGATGGAAAGGCCACGGACCGGGCGCCGTGATCGACGGCCAGCCGCAGACTGTTTAGGTAGGCGTCCCGCAGAAGTTCGTCCTCCCCGCGCCCGCCCCCGTGCCAGACCGGACCCACGGTATGTACGACCCAGCGCGCCGGGAGGTTACCCCCGCCGGTGACGACCGCCTGCCCGGCGGGCAGGGAACCGCTTTTGGCCACTATCCGGCGGCACTCGGCCAGGATGGAGGGCCCGCCGGCCCGGTGAATAGCCCCGTCCACCCCGCCGCCGCCCATAAGGCCCGAATTGGCGGCGTTGACGATCGCGTCCACCCGGCAACCGGTTATGTCGTTAACCGTCAGCCGGATCAGGGTACCGTTCACCCTTGCCTGCACTCCCATTCCTCCTCGGCCCACCCTCCGGGTTGGTGCCCCGCGCGGCCGTAGCTTTCCTCGAAAGTGACCTCGCCGGCCAGCAGACGCCGCCTGGTTCCGTCCGGCAGGTCCAGGAGGAGCGCCCCCTCCTCGTCCACGCCGGCTGCCCTTCCGGCCAAAACGGTATCGCCCAGGCGGACCCGCACCAACCGGTCGACGATGAGGGCGCGCCTTTGCCACTCGGTCCGGATGACGGAAAAACCGCCCGTCTGCCAGACCCCATACCATTCTTCCATCTGGCGCAGGGCTTCCTGCAAAAGGCGCAACCGCCCCATGGCCTGACCCGCCTGGACCTGGAGCGAAGTGGCCCGGTGCGGGTCCAGATCCTCCGCCGCTATGTTGACGTTTACGCCCACGCCGATCACCACTTGGCTGACGCTTTCGGGTTCGGCATCCAGTTCGGTCAGGATACCGCAGACCTTCTTTCCCTCCAGCAGGAGGTCGTTCGGCCACTTGATGCCCGGGGCCAGCCCGGTGACCTTTTCGATGGCCAGGGCCAAAGCCACGGCGGCGACCATGGTCACCTGGGGCGCGCGGGACGGACGAACCGCAGGGCGTAAAATCAGGGAGAAGAGCAGCCCCCGGCCGAAGGGACAGTGCCAGGACCTGCCCCGCCTTCCCCGCCCGGCCGTCTGTTCCTCCGCCACGACCAGGGTTCCCTCCGGGGCCCCCTGCCGAGCCAGGTCCCGGGCCGTGTCGCTGGTGGAAGGGGTCCGCTCCAGGTAGACGATCCGTTGTCCGAAGGTCACGGTGCCCAGGCCGTAATGAATTTCGGCCGGCAGCAGACGGTCCGGCACGGAGAGCAGCCGGTAGCCCTGGTGGGGGCGGCCTTCCACCCCGTAGCCCAGGCGGCGCAAGTGCTGCACCTGTTTCCAAACGGCCTGGCGGGATACGTCCAGTTCCCGGCGCACATCCTCCCCGGAAACGAAGGACGGGGCGTGCCGCCTGAGCATACCGAGAAGATGATCCGGCTCAGCCAATATCATCCCCCCCGACGAAATCCAGCCCGATGTCCAGGGAGCGGACCGAGTGAGTCAGGGCCCCCACCGAGATGAAGTCCACTCCGGTCGCGGCCACGGCCGCCGCCGTCTCCAGGGTGATGCCGCCCGACGCCTCGGTCAGAGCCCGTCCGCCCACCAGCGCCACCGCCCTGGCCATGGTAGCGACGTCCATGTTGTCCAGGAGGATTATATCGGCGCCGGCCGCCAAAGCCTCCGCCACGCCCGGCAAATCCTCGACCTCGACTTCGATGCGCACGGTGTGGGGCGCTCCCTCCCGGGCCGCCCGGATGGCCGGCGCGATCCCGCCCGTTAGAGCCAGGTGGTTGTCTTTGATCAAAACGCCGTCGAACAGGCCGAAGCGGTGGTTGGACCCTCCCCCGGCCCGCACGGCGTATTTTTCCAAAACCCTGAGGCCGGGAGTGGTCTTGCGCGTATCCACGATGCGCGCGCGGAAGCCCGCCACCCGGTCCACCAGGCGCCTGGTCGCCGTGGCTATGCCGGAGAGTCGCTGCAGGAAGTTGAGGGCCAGCCGCTCCCCGCCCAGGATGGCCGCGGCGTCGCCCCGAACGGTCGCCAGAACC